>DATMSM010000044.1:0-72386 GCA_035565355.1 Rhodocyclaceae bacterium | reverse complement strand
TTAGCGCCTCCCCCTTGATTCTAGCGTCTGCCTATCTTAACCCTGCAGCAGGGTCAGGACGCTGTTGGGCAGGGCATTTGCCTGGGCCAACATCGCGACGCCGGCTTGTTGCAGGATCTGAGCGCGGGTCAGATTAGCCGTTTCGGCCGCGAAGTCCGTATCGAGGATACGGGAGCGGGAGGCCGTCAGGTTCTCTGCGGTGGCGTTCAGGTTGGTGATGGCATTCTCGAAGCGGCCCTGCATGGCGCCGTAACGAGCACGCTGGCTGCTGATCGAGGAGAGGGCCGAGTCGACCATCGACAGGGTGCGCAGTGAGGCCTCGTAGGAGGAAACGTCCAGTTCCGAAACCGCCTGCAGTTGGCCGCCGTAGGTGCTGGCACCGCCAAGGAACACGTCGTCGACGGTGGTGGTGACCGTGAAGGACTTGTCGGAGTCAAAAATCACGCGACCGGTCACCCAGGCACCGTCGGTAGCGCTCCATTCACCGTCGGCAGCGCTCGAGGAGTTCAGGGAGACGCCCAGTGCATCCGTGGTGTCGGTGTCGCCGTCCAGCACCGAGATATCGGTCAGGGCCACGGCTTCTGCATTGCTGCTTTCAGCGGAGATACGCAGGTCCTTGCCGGACTCGCTGGTCAGCTTGATGGCCCACTGGCTATCTTCGGTCTGCACAGCCTGGGCGGTGAAGCCGGTGCGGCCAGCAGCGTCGTTAAAGGCCTGGACAGCGGCGTTCAGCTGTGCAGCGGAGTTGACCGCGGTGCCGTCGGTGGCTGCGCCGCCGATCTTGAAGGACACGGTGGTGAAGCTGGACGGGTCATTGCCGTTGGACACGAAGTCGTTGGCAATCTGGAAGGTGTAGGTGGTGTTCTGTGCCAGTTCGCCACCGCCGCTCGAGCCGCCGAGAACGACTTCGGTCAGAGCGGAGGCAGTGACACCGGTGTTCAGGCGGTTGACCGCGGCTGCGATGTCGGAAGCGCTGGCGCCCGAATTGTACAGAACGTCGTAGGTGCCGGTGGCGGTGGTCAGCATGAACTCACCGGCGGCAGTTGCGCCGGCGACGGCGGAAGTATTGCCGTCAGTCCCATTCTTGGCCAACCAGGCGTCGCCGACGCCGGTGCCGCCGGTGGTGTTGGTGGTGCCGACGGTCATGTCGCCGATGCCGTTGGACTTGTAGGCTGCCAGGCCGCCGATGCGGTAGTTGCCGTAGGCGCTGGTCTGGAAGTTGCCGGAGTTGGCGGTAATGGTCTGGTTGGCGTTGGCACCGACCTGGAAGGAGGCGGTGGTGAAGCTGCCGTCGAGCAGGTTCAGGCCGTTGAACTGGGTGGTGGTGGCGATGCGCTGCAGCTCTTGCGTCAGCTGTTGGACTTCGGCGTTCAGCGAGGAGCGGTCGGTGCTGGCATTGGTGCCGTTGGCCGACTGAACAGCCAGGGTGCGGATGCGCTGCAGGATGTCGCCGGCGGAGGACAGGGCGCCTTCAGCGGTCTGGGCCAGCGAGATGCCATCGTTGGCGTTACGTGCTGCCTGCGACAAGCCATTGATCTGGCTGGTCATACGGGCGGAAATGGCGAGGCCGGCGGCGTCGTCCTTGGCGCTGTTGATGCGCAGGCCGGTGGACAGGCGTTGAATGGCCGTGTTCATTGCACCTTGCGAACCGGTCAGATTACGTTGCGCGTTCAGCGAAGCAACGTTGGTATTAATTACTGATGCCATGATGGCTCTCCTATCAGGTTACCGCTGAGATCAAATCGGCTGGGGAAGCCAGCCTTCACACGATCAGCGGCTTACTAATCCGCTGTCACAGGTCCATTAGCGGCAATCGGCAGGAGAACTTTAGGACTTTTTTATCTTTCCCTGATTGGCCCGGGTGAGTCGGGCGGGTAAGAGCAGGCGATGGGAGGCGTTCCGTATGTAAAAAAGGGGATCTCGTTGCTGAGATCCCCTTTTTATTTCAGTAGCTTAGCTTACTGCTGCAGCAAGGATAGTACGGTGTTGGGCAGGGCATTGGCCTGTGCCAGCATGGCAACCCCTGCCTGCTGCAGGATCTGGGCGCGGGTCAGGTTGGCCGTTTCGGCCGCGAAGTCCGTATCGAGGATACGGGAGCGCGAGGCCGTCAGGTTTTCCGCCGTGGCGTTCAGATTGGTGATGGCGTTCTCGAAGCGGCCTTGCATGGCGCCGTAGCGGGCACGCTGGCTGCTGATCGAGGACAAGGCCGAATCGACCATCGAGATGGTGCGCAAGGAGGCGTCATAGGAGGAAATGTCCATCTGTGAGACGGCCTGTAGTTGGCCGCCGTAGCTGCCGGCGCCTGCCACAAATATGTCGGCGATCGAGGTCGTGATCGAGAAGGACTTGTCGGAATCGAAGATTACGCGACCGGTGACCCAGGCGCCATCGGCTGCATCCCAGTCGCCGTTGGCAGCGCCTGTGGTGCCGTTGAGGCTGACGCCCAGGGCGTCAATCGTGTCGGTGCTGCCGTCCAGCACCGAGATGTCGGTGAGCGCCACGGCGTTGGCCGTGCTGCTGTCGGCGGCAATGCGCAAATCCTTGCCGGCTTCGCTGGTCAGCTTGATGGCCCATTGATTGTCTTCGGTCTGTACGGCCTCGGCGGTAAAGCCGCTACGGCCGGCCGCGTCATTGAAGGCCTGGACGGCAGCATTCAGTTGCTCTGCCGAGTTGACCGCCGAGCCATCGGTGGCGGCGCCGCCCACCTTGAAGGACACGGTCGTGAAGCTGGACGGATTCGAGCCGGGATTGAAGTCGTTGGCGATCTGGAAGGTGTAGGTGGTGTTCTGGGCAAGTGCAGCAGTGCCGCTCGATCCGCCGAGCACGGCTTGCGTGATGGCCGAGGCGGTCACGCCGGTGCTGAGACGGTTGACCGCATTGGCGATGTCGGCCGCGCTGGCGCCCGCGTTGTACAGGACGTCGTAGGTACCGGTGGCCGAGGTCAGCGTAAACTGGCCGGCGGCGGTGGCACCAGCCACCGCGGAGCTATTGCCGTCGGTGGTGCCGGCCTTGGCCAGCCAGGCGTCGCCGTAGCCGGCTGCGCCCGAGGTATTGGTGGTGCCGACGGTCATGTCGCCGATGCCGTTGGACTTGTAGGCAGCCAGACCGCCGATACGGTAGTTGCCGTAGGCGCTGGTCTGGAAGTTGCCCGAGTTGGCGGTAATGGTTTGGTTGGCATTGGCGCCGACCTGGAAAGTGGCGGTGGTGAAGCTGCCGTCGAGCAGGTTCAGACCGTTGAACTGGGTGCTGGTGGCGATGCGCTGCAGTTCCTGCGTCAGTTGCTGGACTTCGGCGTTCAGCGAGGCGCGGTCGGTGCTGGAGTTGGTCGCGTTGGCCGACTGAACAGCCAGGGTGCGGATGCGCTGCAGGATGTCGCCGGCGGAGGACAGGGCGCCTTCTGCGGTCTGGGCCAGCGAGATACCGTCGTTGGCGTTGCGCGCAGCCTGGTTCAAGCCGTTGATCTGGCTGGTCATGCGTTGCGAGATTGCGAGGCCGGCGGCGTCGTCCTTGGCGCTGTTGATGCGCAGACCTGTGGACAGGCGCTGGATGGCCTGGTTCATTGCACCTTGCGAACCGTTGAGATTGCGCTGGGCGTTCAGCGAAGCAATATTGGTGTTGATTACCTGGGCCATGAGGGCTCTCCTGTCAATGTACAGCTACCCAGGCCCTTTAGCAGCTAGCGTGCCAAGTACCACTTTTGGGGCTTGCGCATGGAATAATCAGGGTGTGGCACATGAGGCAGGTCCGGGCTCCGGCAGCTATTGCCGGTCAAAAGGCAATAGCTGCCGCCTGCGGCGTCGGCCCAATTCAGGTGCCAATCCCGGCGGTCCGTTTTCTTATGGAAGCGTGCAGCCGCCTCTTTTACGGATCTCACGAGCAGAATGGAACTGATCGACGTATTCAACGGTGATGCCGATGGCTTGTGCGCGCTCATGCAGTGGCGTTTGCGCTATCCGGCCGAGGCCAGCCTCCTGAGTGGGGTCAAGCGTGACAATGCATTGCTGCGCCGGGTCGACAGTGGCGTCGGCAAGACGCTGCTGGTACTGGATATCAATTTCGAGAACAACCGGGCCGATGTGGCGCGATTGCTGGCCGACGGCGCCGTGATTCGCTATTTTGACCACCACCATCCCGGCGAGCGCTTGCAGCATCCGGCCCTGACGCTGACGGTGGATGAGTCGCCCGAGGTATGTACCAGTCTGCTGGTGTATCACGCCACCGGCGGCGCCCAGCCGGCCTGGGCGGTGGCGGGCGCCTTTGGCGACAATATGCCCAGTGTGGCCGGCCGGCTGGCGCAGGCCGCTGGCTTCGATCAGGCGCGTACCGCGACCCTGCGCCAGTTGGGCGAGCTGCTGAACTACAACGGCTACGGTAGCGAGCTGGCCGATTTGCACTTCGATCCGGTCGTGCTGTACGGCATCCTGCGCGAGTACGGCGATCCTTTCGCCTTCGTTGCCGCAGCTGAGGCTTACGCGACCCTGAAGGCGGGCTATGAGGAAGATATGGCGGCAGTCAGCGCCGTGCAGCCTGGCACCCTAACCTCGGACTGCGCTATTTATGTGCTGCCGGATCGGCCCTGGGCGCGCCGGGCTATCGGTGTCTGGGCGAACGCGCTGTCGCAACAGGAGCGTGCCCGCGCGCACCTGATTTTCTGCCCGGATGGCCGGGGCAGCTACACCGCCAGCGTAAGGGCGCCGCAACTGCGCCCTTACGGCGCGGCGCGCTTTTGCCGCGAGTTCCCGGGCGGCGGCGGGCGCGAGTCGGCGGGTGGCATTACCGGCCTGGATGCCGCGTCCATCGACACGGTCAGCGCCGTCTTTCTGGCCCGCTTTGCTGCGGTTTGAGCGACACTGCTTCGGTCCGGCACGCCCGGAAAGTACAGAAGCACCCGCCGCTCAGCTATATTGTGCGCAATCCGCCCCGCAAGGTCTTCCATGAGCACACCTAACGCCAAAACGGCCGCTCGTCCTGCCAGCAGCGCCAGCGCTGCGCACACTGCCGCGCATCGTGTCGCGCTGGTCGAACTGATCGATGCGCTGCTTGAAAGCCAGCTTATCGATCCCGATGTTGCCGCACAGTTCAAGCATGAGCGCCGCCATTACAAGGGGGCAACGCATCCGCTGGTGTTGATCGCCGAACAGCGCTGGAAGTCGCTGAAGCCGCCGCATCGTGTTCTGGATGTGGATAGCCTGACACAGTGGATGGCCGGCTGGGCCGGTCTCGACTATGTGCATATCGACCCGCTCAAGACCAATTTTTCCGCCGTTACCGAGGTGATGAGCAGCGCCTATGCAACCCGCTTTGGCATCCTGCCGGTCGAGGTCAAGCCGCACGAGGTGGTGATCGCCACCGCCGAGCCCTTCATGCGTGAATGGGAGGCCGAGCTGCAGCCCATCATCCGCAAGGATATCCGGCTGGTGGTGGCGAACCCCAACGACATCACGCGCTTCCAGGTCGAGTTCTACAACCTGGCGCGTTCGGTCAAGGGGGCAATGAAGTCGGGCGAAGGCAATGGCGGTGCCAGTAATTTTGAGCAACTGGTCGAGCTTGGCAACAGCAACAAGCAGTTCGACGCCAACGACCAGCACATCGTGCGCATTGTCGATTGGCTGTGGCAATACGCTTTCGACCAGCGCGCCAGCGACATTCACATCGAACCGCGCCGCGAGTTGGGCATCGTGCGTTTCCGCATCGATGGCGTGCTGCATCAGGTCTACCAGATCCCCAAGTCGGTGCTGAATGCAATGACCAGCCGCATCAAGATTCTCGGCCGCATGGATGTGGTCGAGAAGCGTCGCCCGCAGGATGGCCGTATCAAGACCAAGATGCCGGACGGGCAGGAGGTCGAGCTGCGTCTGTCCACCATTCCCACCGCCTTCGGTGAGAAGCTGGTGATGCGTATCTTCGATCCGGAAGTGCTGGTGCGCGACTTCGCCGATCTCGGCTTCTCGCCCGAAGACAAGGCGCGCTGGGACGGCATGACCGCCAAGCCCAACGGCATCATTCTGGTCACCGGCCCGACCGGCTCCGGCAAGACCACTACGCTGTACACCACGCTCAAGCAGCTGGCGACCGATGAGGTCAATGTGTGCACGCTCGAAGATCCGATCGAAATGGTCGAGAGCGCCTTCAATCAGGTGCAGGTGCAGTCGGATATCGGCGTGACCTTCGCCGCCGGCGTGCGCGCCCTGATGCGGCAGGACCCGGACATCATCATGGTCGGCGAAATCCGCGACCTGGAAACCGCCGAGATGGCGATCCAGGCGGCCCTGACCGGCCACCTGGTCCTATCCACACTGCACACCAACGATGCGGCCTCGGCGGTCACGCGCATGCTCGATCTCGGCGTGCCGGCCTATCTCATTAACGCCACCGTGCTTGGCGTGATGGCGCAGCGCCTGGTGCGCACCCTGTGCCCGGCCTGCAAGGCCGCGCACCCGATCCGGCCGGAGGAAGAGGCGGCCTGGAATGAGTTGGTATCGCCGTGGAAGGCCAAGGTACCCGCCAATATCTACTACCCCGTCGGCTGTTTGGATTGCCGCATGACCGGTTACCAGGGCCGCGTCGGCCTGTATGAAATCCTGATGCTGACGCCCGAGTTCAAGAAGGTGCTGGCCGCTCAAGGCGATCTGAACGACTTGCGCGAGCAGGCGATGCGCGAGGGTACCAAGCCCTTGCGCATCTCCGGCGCCATGAAGGTGGCGGCGGGGCTGACCACGATAGAGGAAGTACTCAAGGTCGCGCCGCCAGGCTGAGCGCGGCGCCCGGGCTACTTTCTCCTGAGTTCCTGCATGGCGCTGCCCAGACCGTCGAGGGTCAGCGGGTACATGCGCCCCTGCATGAGCTCCTGCATGAGGCCGATCGAGCGGGTGTATTGCCACATGTGCCCGGGTTCCGGGTTCAGCCATACGGCGTGGGGATAGGTGCTGAGCAGACGCCTCATCCAGGTCTGGCCTGATTCGGCGTTGTTGTATTCGACGCTACCGTTGGGATGAAGGATCTCGCTGGGCGCCATGCTGGCGTCGCCGACGATGATCAGCTTGTAGTCGCTGCCGTACTTGTGCAGCACGTCGTGCAGCGGAATCGCCTCGGTGCGGCGGCGCCGGTTGTCGCGCCAGACATGGTCGTAGATGCAGTTGTGGAAGTAGAAGTATTCCAGGTGCTTGAACTCCTGCCGCGCGGCAGAGAAAAGCTCCTCGCACTGCAGGATATGGTCATCCATCGATCCGCCCACGTCGAGGAAGAGCAGCACCTTGATCGCATTGCGCCGTTCCGGCCGCATGCGGAGATCCAGCCAGCCGGCATTGCGCGCGGTACTGGTGATGGTGCCTTCCAGGTCGAGCTCGTCGGCCGCGCCGCTGCGTGCGAATTTGCGCAGGGTTTTGAGCGCCACCTTGATGTTGCGCGTACCCAGCTCCAGCGTGTCGTCGAGGTTCCTGAATTCGCGGTTTTCCCAGACCTTGATGGCAGTGCGGTGGCCGGCTGATTCCCCGCCCACGCGTATGCCTTCCGGATGGTAGCCACTGTGACCAAAGGGGCTGGAACCGCCGGTGCCTATCCATTTGTTGCCGCCCTGGTGGCGGCCCTTCTGTTCGTCCATGCGCTTCTGGAATTCTTCGAGCAGCTTGTCCAGGCCCATTCTTTCCAGCGCAGCTTTGGCCTCTTCGCTGAGATAGCGGCTGCTGATGTACTTGAGCCAATCTTCGGGGATGGCATCGGCCATGCCCGGAAGGGCTGCCACGCCCTTGAAGTACTCGCCAAAGGCGAGATCGAACCTGTCGTAGTGCTTTTCGTCCTTGACCAGGCAGGCGCGTGACAGGATGTAGAAGTCGTCGATATTGTGATTCGACAAACCCGCCTGCATGGCTTCGAGCAGGGTTAGGAACTCCTTGGTCGAGACCGGCAGTTGCTTGTTCTTCAGGTGCAGAAAGAAGTCGATCAGCACCGCGGTGTCCTTACTTGCCGGCGCGGCTCATGAAAGCCAGTCGCTCGAAGAGATGCACATCCTGCTCGTTCTTGAGCAGGGCGCCGGCCAGCGGCGGGATGACGGTGCGGCGGTCGGCGCTGCGCAAGGCATCGGCCGGAATGTCCTCGGCCACCATCAGCTTCAGCCAGTCGATGAGCTCGGAGGTCGAAGGCTTCTTCTTCAGCCCGGGTACCTGACGGATGTCGAAAAACACCTCCAGCGCCTCGCGCAGCAATTCCTGCTTGAGCTTGGGGAAATGCACCTCGACGATCTTTGCCATCGTTTCCCGGTCCGGAAAGCTGATGTAGTGGAAGAAGCAGCGACGCAGAAAGGCATCCGGCAGTTCCTTCTCGTTGTTTGACGTGATGATGATCAGCGGCCGGTGCCTGGCCTTGATCGTCTCGTGCGTCTCGTAGCAGGTGAACTCCATGCGATCGAGTTCGCGCAGCAGGTCGTTGGGGAACTCGATGTCGGCCTTGTCGACCTCATCGATCAGGACTACGGCCTGCTGGTCGGATTCAAAGGCTTGCCACAGCGTGCCTTTGACGATGTAGTTGCGGATATCCCTGACGCGATCATCGCCCAGTTGCGAGTCACGCAGGCGCGAGACAGCGTCATATTCGTAGAGTCCCTGCTGCGCCTTGGTCGTCGACTTGATATGCCACTGGAACAGCGGCTTGCTCAGCGCGGCGGCAACCTCCTCAGCCAGCATGGTCTTGCCGGTGCCTGGCTCACCCTTGATCAGCAAGGGGCGCTGCAGGGTGATGGCGGCATTGACCGCAAGCATCAGATCCGGCGTGGCAACGTAGGTCGAGCTTCCTTCGAAACGCATGATGAGTCCTCGGGCTGGGTTGGCGCTCAGGTCTTGTTTATAGCTTCATCCGCACGCATTCGACATAGGCGGCGCTGTCCGGCGGCTGGCCGCTACGTTGGGCCTGCCACATTGTCTCACCCAGGCATTCGAGTACGTCGTGGAAAGCATCGTGCTGGTTGCCGTGCTTGTCGCAGAGTTTTGTGAAGGCGTCGCGCAGGCCGGGCGGCTGGTCGATCTGCAACTGTTCGTAGATGGCCAGATGCATGGACAGATGCAGGAAGGGGTTGGTCTCGCCGTCTTCGGGTGTCCATTCGCGCGTTAGCGCGTCCGGTGCCTCGAGCAGGGCATGATATTCCGGATGCCATTTCACGAAGGTCGAGGCCTGCATTTCCAGCGGCGTCTGCGGCAGGCCTTCGCGCTCCTTCTTCCAGGCGTCGATGAAGAAGAGGCGGACTTGATCACGGGTGGGATTGAAGAGGCTCATTGGATTTCAGTACTCCAGATTTTTCTCTTTGAATTCGCACAGGTCATTGATGACGCAGCGAAAGCATTCGGGCGTGCGTGCCTTGCACACGTAGCGGCCATGCAGGATCATCAGGTGGTGCGCATCGACGAGGAAGTCCTTGGGCACCACCTTGATCAGCTTGTCCTCGACCGCGCGCACATCCTTGCCCGGTGCAATTCTGGTGCGATTGGCGAAGCGGAAGATGTGCGTATCCACCGCGATAGTCGGATGGCCGAAGATGGTGTTGAGTATGACATTGGCCGTCTTGCGGCCAACACCCGGCAGGGCTTCCAGGGCGTCGCGGTCATCCGGCACCTGGCTGCCATGGTGAGCGATCAACAGTTCGGACAGCGCCAGCACATTCTTGGCCTTGGTGCGGAACAGGCCTATGGTCTTGACCGCTTCGGTAATACCTTCCAGACCCAGTTTGACCATCTGCTCGGGCGTCGGCGCCTTCTTGAACAGGGGCCGCGTGGCGATATTCACCCCCTTGTCCGTGGCCTGGGCCGAGAGCACGACCGCGACCAGCAGTTGGTAGGGCGTTTCATATTCCAGTTCGGTTTCCGGCTCGGGAATCGACTTGGCGAGACGCTTGAAGATTTCGTATCGCGTTTGGGGATTCATCTGGGCTCAGCTGTTCTCGTTCTTCTTGCGTCGCGCTTCGATGGCTTCGATTTCCGCGCGTGTGGCATCGCTGAGATTGTCAGTGTTCTGCGGCGCGGCCGCCTCGCGCTGTTGGCGCGCGCGCTCCATGGCGGCGGCGATCAGAGCGCGCTTTGCATCCAGTGGCATCAGATCGGCCGCTGCTGCTACAGCCGATGAGGGGGCGGACGGTTCGGCGATGCCGGCATCAGCCGGCGAGGTCGGTGCTTTAGCACCGACGGGTTTGCTCTTTTCTTCCTTGTTGCGTTGCTCGCGAAACAAAAGGAATTCATGCTGGCTGCGCCATTGTTCGCTGCGATCCAGTGCCAGTTCCTCGGCGGTGACGGGCTGCATGCTGATGCAGTCGACCGGGCAGGGCGCAACGCAGAGGTCGCAGCCGGAGCAGAGGTCGGGAACGATGGTGTGCATCAGCTTGGCGGCGCCGACGATGGCATCGACCGGGCAGGCCTGAATGCACAAGGTGCAGCCGATACAGATCGGCTCGTCGATGAAGGCCACCATACGTGGCTGCTCGAAGCCATTGGCCGGGTTCAGCGGCTTGTATTGCTTGTCCAGCAGCTCGGCCAGCACATGAATGCCATGGTCGCCGCCGGGCGGGCACTGATTGATGTCGGCCTCGCCGCGCGCAATGGCCTCGGCATAGGGGCGACAGCCGTCATAGCCGCACTTGGTGCACTGCGTCTGGGGAAGGACGGCGTCAATTTTCGCGATCAGCCGTTCAGCCTCGGTGCTAGGCGCGGGGTGAAGACGAAAAACGGGATAGGTACTACTCATCGGGGTAACGCTCTTGATTGGCGAATGCTGCAATTTTCCGCCAAATCGCGGCGCGGCGGGCGTTTATCTGCCGCGCAGGATCTTGGCGAAGGCAAGCAGCGACAGTAGCAGCAGGCCGCTGAAGGCCAGCAGCGACCAGTCGGCGATGGCGAGGCCGAGGAACTTCCAGCCGGCTTCCGAACACAGGCCCGTCGCCTCGAACAGAGGCGGGACTTTCTCCCCGGCCCAGTAAACAAACTCTTCCCACCAGGGAGCGTTGGCGGTGCAACTGATGTCGGTGGCGAAGCGCTGCAGCCAGACTTGGTAGCCGGCGATAAAGGCGCCCAGTCCGGCCAGCCCGCTATTGCCGAGCGCGACCAGCACCTGCGACAGGCGGCAGCGTGACAGTACTAGGCCGATCAGGGAGGAGAGCGCCAGCGCCAGATACACCATGCGCTGCAAAATGCACAGCGGGCAGGCCGCCAGATTGAGCGTCTTGGCCAGATACAAGCCGCCGCCAACCAGACCGGCACCGGCCAGGAAGGTCAGAACAAAGATGCGTGTGGGCGTGAGCAGCTTCATGCGGCAATCTTACGCGACTTGACCGTATCGGCGAAGAGCGGACCGACCGGTTTCGCCCCTTCCATGTGGGGCGAAGGCGGGAATTCGCAAAGCACTGCTTTGCGCCGCATGAGCGGGCGAGCAGTGCAATGCGAGCCCCGGACGGGGCGGGGGAGGGAGTGCTTAGCTGTGATTTTGAACGCCGCTTAAGCGGCGTTCAAAATCATGCCGGCACCCACCGTGTTGTTGGTTGACTCATCAATGACGATGAAAGCGCCGGTGGCACGGTTCTCCGAGTAAGGATCGATGGCCAGCGGCTGGGCCAGCTTGATCGTCACCTTGGCGATGTCGTTTACCGCCAGCTTGTCGGCGCCCTGTTTTTCCAGCGTGTTGATGTCGAGACGGTATTCGATGCCGGCCAGGATGGCCTTGGATTCGCGCGTGGTGTGGCGCACGACATATTTGCGCGCCTTATCCAGCGGTGTTTCCGACAGCCAGCACAGCACGGCCTCGATCTGCTTGGTGGTGGTCGGTTGCGCAGCGCTCTTGACGATCATGTCGCCGCGCGAGATATCGACTTCATCCTCCAACAGGAGGGTTACCGACTGATCGGCATGCGCTTCGGCCAGCGATTCGCCGTAGATCTGGATGTCCTTGACCGTGCTGGTCGCGCCCGAGGGCAGCACGGTCACGGCATCGCCCTTGGCGATGAAGCCGGACGAGATGCGTCCCATGAAGCCGCGATAGTCGTGCAGCTCGGGGTTGGCGGAGTCGTGCGGGCGGCACACGAACTGCACCGGGAAGCGGAAGCGCTCATCGCGGTCGCCACCGTTTTCACCGTGGGCGCAGGGCGCCGCTTCGAGAATTTCGAGCAGGGTCGGACCATCGTACCAGTCCAGCTTGTCGCCACGATCCACGATCATGTCGCCATTCAGCGCCGACATAGGGATGAAGCGCACATCCTTGAGACCGATCTGCTGGGCGAATGCGAGGTATTCGGCCTTGATCTTCTCGAACACGGCCTGGTCGTAATCGACGAGGTCCATCTTGTTGATGGCAACCAGCAGATGCGGAATACCGACCAGGTTGGCCAGGTAGGAGTGGCGACGCGTCTGCGTCAGCATGCCCTTGCGCGCATCGATGAGGATGATGGCGAGGTTGGCGGTCGAGGCGGCAGTCACCATGTTGCGGGTGTACTGCTCGTGGCCCGGCGCATCGGCGATGATGTACTTGCGCGTGCCGGTGCTGTAGTAGCGGTAGGCCACGTCGATGGTGATGCCCTGCTCGCGCTCGGCCTGCAGGCCGTCGGTAAGCAGGGACAGGTCCACCGCTTCCATGCCGCGCTTCTTGGAGGTGCGCTCGATGGCGTTGAGCGTATCGACCAGGATGGTTTTGGTGTCGAACAGCAGGCGGCCGATCAGCGTGCTCTTGCCGTCGTCGACGCTGCCGCAGGTCAGAAAGCGCAGTACGCCGCGATCTTGAATTTCATTAGCGCCCATTAGAAATACCCTTCCTTCTTGCGTTGTTCCATTGAGGCTTCCGAGGTCTGGTCGTCCAGACGCGTCTGGCCGCGCTCGGTCACGGTGGTTGCCGCGGTTTCTTCAATGATCTGGCGGATGTTGCTGGCATCCGATTCGACCGGTGCCGTGCAGGTGATGTCGCCGACGGTGCGGAAACGCACGGTCATGGTTTCTGCCACGTCGCCGTCCTTGATCGGGGTCACCTCGGTCACCGGTTGCAGCAGGCCGTTCTTCTTGACGATCTGGCGCTGGTGGGCGAAGTAGATCGACGGCAGTTCGAGGCCTTCGCGCTCGATGTATTGCCACACGTCCAGTTCGGTCCAGTTCGAGATCGGGAAGGCGCGGATGTTTTCGCCCTTGAAGGCGCGCGCGTTGTACAGGTCCCAAAGCTCGGGGCGCTGGTTCTTCGGGTCCCATTGGCCGAACTCGTCGCGGAAGGAGAAGATGCGCTCCTTGGCGCGGGCCTTTTCCTCATCGCGGCGGGCACCGCCGATACAGGCGTCGAACTCGAACTCGGCGATGGTTTCCAGCAGCGTCACCGACTGGTGCTTGTTGCGCGGTTCTAGCTCCGACTTCAGCACGACGGTACCGCGCTTCATCGAGTCTTCGACCGAGCGCACGATCAGGCGCTCGCCGAGTTCGGCGGCACGCTTGTCGCGGAAGTCGGTCACTTCCTTGTAGTTGTGGCCGGTGTCGATATGCACCAGCGGGAAGGGGAAGCGGCCCGGGCGGAAAGCTTTTTCGGCGAGGCGCAGCAGGCAGACCGAGTCCTTGCCGCCGGAGAAGAGCAGGGCCGGGTTGGCGCACTGGCCAGCGACCTCGCGCATGATGTGGATGGCTTCGGCTTCGAGCCAGTCGAGATGGGAGAGTGTTTTACTCATGGTTTTCATCTTTGCTTTTCCGTTTTTGCCGCAGTTTTTTGACCGCGTCTCAGGCCGACTTCTTCACGTGCAGACCGCACTCTTTCAGTTCGGGCGATTCCCACCACCAACGACCTGAGCGTATGTCCTCGCCCGGCGTGACCGAGCGGGTGCACGGCGCACAGCCGATGCTGGGGTAGAACTTGTCGTGCAGGGCGTTGTACGGCACGTCGTACTGGGCGATATAGGCCCACACATCCTTTTCGCTCCAGTCGGCGAGCGGATTGAATTTCTCCAGTCCGTTGCCCGCGTCCTTCTCGTGCAAGGGCAGGCCGCTGCGCGTGGCCGCCTGTTCGGCGCGCAGGCCCGTCACCCAGGCCTTCTTGCCGGCCAGGGCGCGGCCCAGCGGTTCCACCTTGCGCACGTAGCAGCAGCCCTTGCGCAGATCGATGGACTCGTAGAAGGCATTGATGCCATGCGTACGCACATACTCCTCGACCAGATCGTGCTTGGGGTAATAGACCTTGAAGGTGGTGCCGTAGCGCTTTTCGACGGCGGCGAGCAGATCGTAGGTTTCGATGGGCAGGCGGCCGGTGTCGAGCAGGAAGATCTCCAGCGCGATCTTCTCGCGCAGGATCATGTCCGTCAGCACCATGTCCTCGGCGCCGAGGCTGTTGGCGAAAGTGGCCGGCGAATAGTCGCTGGCCACCTGGCGCAGCAGGGTCAGTGCTGCTTCCACCTTTTCAGGCGGCAGCGCATGATTTTTGGCCTTGAGTCTTGCGTCCGGCATGTTCAGGCTCAGGCGGCGCGGCCGCGGCGACGGAACAGGGGCAGTGGTTCATCCACGGCGGCCTGATAGGTTTCGGAGAAGTCGTTAAGCGCTTTCAGCGCGTCCTCGATGTCCTTGCCTTCGCGAATCGCATAGGCATCGAAGCCGACGCGGTGCAGATAGAAGAGCTGGTCCCGGAGCACCTCGCCGATGGCGCGCAGTTCGCCACGCCAGCCGAAGCGGCTGCGCAGCAGGGCGGCGGTGGAATAGCCGCGGCCGTCGGCAAACTGCGGAAAGTCGATGGCGACGAGCTGCAGGTTGGCGAGGTCGGTGGCGATGTCCTGGGCCAGTTCGTCCGGTGCCAGCCACACGCCGCGTTGCGGTCGGGCCAGCAGTTCGGTCTTGCGCGCCTGCCAGACAGCCAGGGGAACGATGAGGTCGCCGGCCGGCAGCTGCACGCTCTCGGCCGTCTCGCCTTCAGCGAGGCGAAGCAGCGTCCAGCTATCGTCGACGATATTGTTGTGCTTGATTATCTTAGCCATTGGCAACCGCCCTTTCCTTGCCGGCATTATTCTTGTTGGCATAGACGCGCTCCTTGAAGGGGCCGATGCCAAGGCGATGTACGGCATCCACAAAGCGTTCGTCGTCGCTTTCGCGGTTGTCGATATAGGTTTCGATCAACTGGCTGATCACGTCCGGAATCTCGGCAGCGGCAAAGGACGGGCCGATGACGTCGCCGAGGTGGGCGTTATAGCCCTGGCGGCCGCCGATCGAGACCTGGTACCACTCTGAGCCGCTCTTGTCGACGCCGAGGATGCCGATATTGCCGACGTGATGGTGCCCGCAGGCATTCATGCAGCCGGAGATGTTGAGATCGAGTTCGCCGATGTCGTGCAGGTAGTCGAGATCGTCGAAGCGTTCCTGGATCGCGGTGGCGATCGGGATGGACTTGGCGTTGGCGAGCGAGCAGAAGTCGCCGCCGGGGCAGCAGATGATGTCCTGCAGCAGGCCGACGGTGGGCGAGGCCAGGCTGTGGGCGCGGGCTTCCAGCCACAGCTCATGCAGGCGCGACTTTTCGACGTCGGCCAGGATGATGTTCTGTTCGTGCGAAGTACGTAGCTCGCCGAAGCTGTACTTGTCGGCAAGGTCGGCGACGAAGTTCATCTGCGCGCTGGTGATGTCGCCCGGCGCGGTCTTGGGGTCCTTGAGCGACAGCGTCACGGCGGCGTAGCCGGGCTTCTTGTGGTCGTGCACATTGCGTTCGAGCCAGCGCGTGAAGGCCTTGTCATTCTTCTCTGCACTGATGCTTTCGAGACTGATGTCGTCAAGTTGCTTCCAGGCCGGATCGGTGAAGTGCTTCTGGATGCGCTCGACTTCGGCCTCGGTCAGGGTGGCCGCGCCATCCTTGACGTAGGCCCATTCGTTCTCGACCTGGCGGCGGAACTCCTCAATGCCCAGCGCCTTGACCAGGATCTTGATGCGCGCCTTGTACTTGTTGTCGCGGCGACCGTGCAGGTTGTACACGCGCAGGATGCATTCGAGATAGGTGATCAGGTGCTGCCAGGGCAGGAAGTCCTTGATCACGACGCCGACGATGGGGGTGCGGCCGAGACCGCCGCCGACAATGACGCGGAAGCCGATGTTGCCGTCGGCATCCTTCAGCACGTCGAGGCCGATGTCATGCACGCGGGTGGCGGCACGGTCGGTATCGGCAGCGTTCACGGCGATCTTGAACTTGCGCGGCAGGTAGGCGAACTCCGGGTGGAAGGTCGACCACTGGCGCAGGATCTCGCACCAGGGGCGCGGATCGGTGAGCTCGTCGGGCGAGACGCCGGCGAACTGGTCGCTGGTCACGTTGCGGATACAGTTACCTGAGGTCTGGATGGCGTGCATCTCGACCTTGGCCAGTTCGGCCAGGATTTCCGGCACGTCTTCGAGCTTGGGCCAGTTCAGTTGCAGGTTCTGGCGCGTGCTGATGTGGCCGTAGCTGCGGTCGTACTTCGCCGCGATGTCCGACAGCGCCCGCAATTGCTTGGAAGAGAGCAGACCGTAAGGAATGGCGATGCGCAGCATGGGCGCATAGCGCTGGATGTAGAGCCCGTTCTGCAGGCGGAGCGGACGGTATTCGTCCTCGGACAGGGTGCCGGCCAGATAGCGATTGGTCTGATCGCGGAACTGCTTCACGCGGTCGTCGACAATGGCCTGGTCGTAATGATCGTAACGGTACATAGGAGAGCCTTTGGGGTGTTCTCTATCTGTTCTAGTTCGCCAGCAGCTTGCTGCCGGTGAAGAGCAGAATGGCGGCAAGACTGGGACGCAATACTTTTTCCGGAATGCGAACGGCCAGATGGCTGCCGAGATAGATGCCGGGCAGGGAGCCGACCAGCAGCGCCCCCAGCAGTTCAAAATCCACACTGCCCATGAACCAGTGACCGATGCCCGCGACCAGGGTCAAGGGCACGGCATGGGCAATGTCCGAACCCACGATTTTAACCGTTGGCAGCGTCGGATACAAAAACAGCAGGGCAGTGACGCCCAGGGCGCCCGCGCCCACGGAAGACAGCGAAACGAGTACGCCGAGGATAAGACCGGTAAGGATGGTCAAGCGGTCGGTCGCCTTCTGGCTGCGCGGCGTGCGCTGGCGCGATTGCGCCCAGGTCAGCAGCTTGGTGCGGAAGATCAGCGAAAGCGCGGTCAACAGCAACGCAATACCCAGCGCTACGGAGATAAGGTGGGTCGCATTGCCGAAGCCGCCCGGCGCATAGAAGTGCACCAGCAGCAGGGTGATGACGGTGGCGGGCATGCTGCCGGCGGCGAGCAGGCCGGTGATTTTCCAGTCCACCGTACCCTTCCTGGCATGCACCCAGGTACCGCCGGATTTGGTGATGGCGGCGTAGAGCAGGTCGGTACCCACGGCCTTGGCCGGGTGGATGCCGAACATCAGCACGAGCAGGGGCGTCATCAGCGAACCGCCGCCGACACCCGTCAGGCCGACGATGGCGCCGACAATGAAACCTGCAACTGAATAGCCAAAATCCATGAGTAAGTACTCAGACCGCCTTTTATGGGAAGGCGGATGTTACTGGACTCGTTTAGATTTGGAAAATACTTATAAAAAGGAAATATATAACCTAAAGTTCTTAGCGGTCTTGGGTCAGCGGGTCGCTTGGATGCTTTCCGCAATCAGCGTCGGGCCGCGGAAGATCATGCCCGAGTAGATCTGCACCAGGCTGGCGCCGGCATCGAGTTTGGCCTTGGCCTTGGCGCCATCGGTGATGCCGCCGGCCGCGATGATGGGCAGTTCGCCGGCCAGGGCCTGGCTCAGTGCCGCGACTACGGCGGTGGATTTCTCGAAGACCGGCGCGCCGGACAGGCCGCCGGCTTCAGCGCCATACTTGAGGTGTTCGACGCCTGCGCGCCCCAGGGTGGTGTTGGTGGCAATCACGCCGTCGATACGATGACGGCGCAGTGCATCGGCGATATTCACGATCTGTGCCTCGTCGAGATCGGGCGCGATCTTTAGCGTGATCGGCACATATCTGCCGTGCCGCTGGGTCAGCTCGGTCTGCCGCGCCTTCAATGCGCCGAGCAGGGCATCCAACTCGGATTCGCCCTGCAACTGGCGCAGGTTCTTGGTGTTCGGCGAGGAGATATTGACCGTCACATAGCTGGCGGCCGCGTAGACCTTGTCCAGACAGATCAGGTAGTCGTCGGCGGCGTTCTCGATCGGCGTGTCGAAATTCTTGCCGATATTGATGCCGAGCACGCCCTTGTACTTGCTGGCGGCGACATTGGCGAGCAGATTGTCTACGCCGTGGTTGTTGAAGCCCATGCGGTTGATGATGCCCATGGCCTCCGGCAGGCGGAACATGCGCGGCTTGGGGTTGCCCGGCTGCGGGCGCGGCGTGACGGTGCCGATCTCGACAAAGCCGAAACCCAGCTTGCCCCAGGCCTCGATGCACTCGCCGTTCTTGTCGAGCCCGGCGGCGAGACCGACCGGGTTGGGAAAGTCGATGCCCATCACATGCACAGGGCGGCCGCTGGAGGCACAGGCGGGCATCAGTCCCTGCGTGCGACGCAAGGTGTTCAGCGTGAATTCATGGGCGGTTTCCGCGTCTAGCGAAAACAGGAAGGGGCGGGCAAGGGAGTAGGGCAGCATAGCGCCGCATTTTAACCTGCCTCCCGTCCCCTTCTCGGGGGCGTGGGCTGAGTCCCGGCGCTAAGGCGTGAGATCCACCCAGAGTCTGTCGGTACCCGGCTCATCGCTCAAGCGTTCCAGCGGACGGAAGCTGGCCTTGTACGCCATCTTCTGGCTGTCGCGTATCCAGTAGCCCAGATACAGATAGGGCAGTTTCAGGTGCTGGCATTGCGCCACCTGCCACAGGATGCCGAAGGTGCCGTAGCTGGCGTGCTCGATATCCGGATCGTAGAAGGTATAGACGGACGAGAGTCCGTCCGAGAGTAGATCGATGATGCTGACCATGCGCAGCACGCCGTCTTCGCGAAACTCCACGAGGCAGCTATCGACGTGGCTTTGCAGCAGGAACTGGGCGTACTGCTCACGGCTGTCGCTGTCCATGCCGCCGCCGGAGTGACGCGCCGCCTGGTAGCGCTGGTAAAGCTGATAGTGGTCCTCGCGGAAGCCCAGGCCCATTTCGCGCGGCACCAGCGCGGCGTGCTGCTTGAGCGAGCGGCGCTGGCTGCGATTGGGCTTGAAGTCGGCGACGCGCAGGCGCACCGGCACGCACTCGCGGCAGGTGCCGCAGTGCGGGCGATAGGTGAACACGCCGCTGCGGCGGAAGCCGGCACGCACAAGTTCGCCGTAGGTGTCGTTGTCGATCAGATGGGTCGGCGTGGCGACCTGCGAGCGCGCCACGCGGCCCGGCAGGTAGGAGCAGCCGTAAGGCGCCGTGGCGTAGAAGTGCAGCAGCGGGAAGGGGGGAAGGTCGCGCAGGTAGGCCATCTCAGGCGTCCTTGCGGAAATGTCCGCTCACGGTAGCAGCCGACCATGGGCCGACTTCGCCTTGCTGGGGCACAAGCACCCCCAGCCGGGCAGCGAATTCGCTGCGAGGGATGGGGCGAGCGCCGAGCGAGGCTAGGTGAGTAGTTTCCATCTGGCAATCAATTATGCCAAAACCTTTCTGTTGCAGCAGGACGCACAGGTGGGCGAGCGCGATCTTGGAGGCATCCTTGTGGCGCGAGAACATCGATTCGCCGAAGAAGGCATGACCCAGGGCTACGCCGTAGAGACCACCCGCGAGTTTCCCGTCTATCCAGGTTTCGACGCTGTGCGCGTAACCAAGTTCATGCAGGCGCACATAGGCGGTTTGAATCTCCGGCACGATCCAGGTGCCGCTCTGCCCGTCCTGCCGGGGCGCGGCGCAAGCGGCCATGACACCGGCAAACGCCGTATCCACGCGTATTTCATAGGTGCAGTTGCGCAGCACCTTGGCCAGGGAGCGACGGATGATGATCTCGCTTGGGGTCAGCACCATGCGCGGATCCGGGCTCCACCAGAGGATGGGGTCACCCTTGGAGAACCAGGGGAAAATGCCTCGTGCGTAGGCGCTCAGCAAGCGCTCAGGGGAGAGGTCGCCGCCGGCGGCGAGCAATCCGTTCGGGCCATTGGGTTCGCTCAGCGCGGATTCCAGCGGGGGGAATACTGGCTCGGGCGGCAGCCAGGGTATCAAGTCTGCCCGGCTCGGAAAGTGACGACGTGATCGGCATCGATGCGGATGCCGATGTGTTCGCCGATGGCGTGGTTATGGTGTGAGGGCACTAGCGACAGCACTTCGGCGCCCGAGGCCAGGCGCAGGGTGTAGAGGAAGTCGGCGCCGCGGAAGATGCGGTTGACCACTTCGGCCGTCAGTGTGCTGGCGTCGTCATGCACCACATCGTCGGGACGCAGCAAGATCTGCATGGGGGCGGGATCGTGGCAGTCGATGGGGCTGAGGCTTTGCAGCGCCCCCAGCTCCATGGCCACGGTATGGCTGTCCACCGCCGTGCCTGCCAGGAAGGCGCCCTGGCCGATGAAGTCGGCGACGTAACGGGTTTCCGGCTGATGATAGAGGCGATAAGGTGTGTCCCACTGCTCGATGCGGCCGGCGCGCATGACGCCGACCTTGTCGGCCACGGCGAAAGCTTCGTTCTGGTCGTGCGTCACCAATATCGCCGTGGTGCCGCTCTGCTTGAGAATGCTGCGCACCTCCTGTGAAAGCCGCTCGCGCAGTTCCACGTCGAGATTGCTGAAGGGCTCATCGAGCAGGAGCAGGCGTGGTCGGGGCGCCAGTGCGCGGGCGAGGGCCACGCGTTGCTGCTGGCCGCCGGAAATCTCGTGCGGATAGCGCTTGCTGCGGCCGGCGAGGCCGATCAGTTCGAGCAGTTCCTCAACACGCGCAGCGGCCTCTGTTGCCGACAGGCCGCGCAGGCCGAAGGCGATATTGGTGGCGATGTCGAGATGGGGAAACAGCGCGTAGTCCTGGAACACCATGCCGATGCGGCGGCGTTCCGGCGGCATGTGTTGTCCTGGTGCGCTCAGAGTGACGCCCGCAACCTCGATTCGTCCGCCCTGCGCATGCTCGAAGCCGGCGATGCAGCGCAACACCGTGGTCTTGCCGCAACCGGAGCTGCCAAGCAAGCAACCGATCTCGCCCTCGGCAAGTTGCAGCGAAAGATTGTCGATCACGACCTGCTCGCCGTAGCGATGCTGGAGGCCCTTGATCTGCAGGAGTGCGGCGGTTTGGCTCACGTTGGTTTGCGTGCCCGGGAGGCGGAGTGTGAATCACCCTCAATTATAATGCGCGGCTTCGCCTTCCTTCGCTGGAACCCCTTGCGCCTGCCCTTTACCCCTCTTGCTGCCCTGGCTGCCGTGCTGATTGCAGCGCTGGTGGCGCTGCCCGTGTTCGTGGTCGGCAGCAATCTCTTCTTCAGCGGTACCGGCGACACCTGGGCGCATCTGCTGGCGACGGTCCTGCCTGAGTACGTGCTCAATACCGTGTGGCTGTGCCTGGGCGTTGGGGTGGGTGTGACGGCGGTTGGCGTCGGCGCGGCCTGGCTCACGGCGATGCATGACTTTCCCGGACGCCGTATCTTCGAGTGGGCGCTGGTGATCCCGCTGGCCATGCCGGCCTATGTCATGGCCTATACCTATACCGACTTGCTGCAGTTCGTCGGCCCGGTGCAGAGTTGGCTGCGTGAGGTTTTTGGCTGGAACTACGGCGACTACTGGTTTCCTGATGTGCGCAGCCTGGGTGGCGCGATCGTGCTGTTCATCTGCGTGCTCTATCCCTATGTGTATCTGCTGGCGCGCACCGTCTTTCTGGAGCGGGCCGGCTCTGCGCTGGAGGCGGCGCGTTCGCTGGGGCTGTCGCCGTGGGAGAGCTTCTGGCGCGTGTCGCTGCCACTGGCGCGGCCCGCCCTCGTGGCCGGCACCGCCCTGGCCTTGATGGAAACCCTGGCCGATTACGGCACGGTGGCCTATTTCGGCGTCGATACCTTTACCACCGGCATTTACCGCACCTGGTTTGCGCTGGGTGACCGCGTGGCCTCGGCACAGCTGGCGGGTTGTCTGCTCAGCTTTGTGTTTCTACTGTTGGCGCTGGAGCATTTCAGCCGCGGCCGCGCCCGTTTCGGTGCCGGCGCCGCACGCAGCCGCAGCGTCGTGAGCCGTACGCTCACAGGCTGGCGCGGCTGGGCGGCGAGTGGCTTGTGCCTGTTGCCCCTGATCATTGGCTTCCTCTTGCCGGCGGGAGTGCTGCTGGATATGACGCTGAGCGAGGGCGATGCGCAATTCGGTACACGCTTCTTTATTCTCGTACGCAACAGCGTGGTGCTGGCTTCGCTGACGGCAGTGCTGGCCATGCTGCTGGCAGTCGCGCTGGCCTACGCAGCACGCTCGCGCCGCAGCCGCGTGCCGCGCTGGGCCAATCGGGTCGTCAGCCTGGGCTATGCGGTACCGGGTTCCGTGATTGCCGTGGGGGTACTGATTCCGGTGACGCGTCTTGATCATGTGCTGGCAACGCTCTGGCAAGACCTGGGCGGCAGTAACCCAGGTCTGATCCTGACCGGCGGCATTGCTGCCCTGGTCTATGCCTATCTGGTGCGCTTTCTGGGCATGGCACTGCAGACGGTGGAGGCAGGACTCGCCAAGGTAACGCCGAATATGGAGGATGCGGCGAAGAGCCTGGGCTGCGCGCCGGGCGAAACTCTGCGCCGCGTGCATCTGCCGATGCTGCGCGGCAGTCTTTTGACAGCGGGCCTGCTGGTGTTCGTCGATGTGATGAAGGAGCTGCCGGCCACGCTGGTGATGCGCCCCTTCAACTTCGACACGCTGGCCACCCAGACCTATATTCTCGCCGCCGACGAGCGTCTGAGCGAGGCCTCGACGGCGGCCCTGACCATCGTCCTGGCCGGTTTGCTGCCCTTGATTGCGCTGTCGCGACAGATTGCGCGCAGCCGCCGCTGAACGGGCGGGCGCACAGGGTGCGCTGGGGACTCGAAAATAAAAAAGCCTCGCCC
The DNA here is from genome assembly GCA_035565355.1 of Rhodocyclaceae bacterium. Classification (GTDB taxonomy): domain Bacteria; phylum Pseudomonadota; class Gammaproteobacteria; order Burkholderiales; family Rhodocyclaceae. Next base: position 49,458 of record DATMSM010000044.1, on the reverse strand, counting down.
ATTCAAAGAGCGAGGCTTTTTTTACTGCAGCGCTTACGGTTTAGCGATAACCCGAACGATCCGAGATCTTCTGGGCCACGGTGGCGTTCTTGGCCAGGGTGGCGACCGGCAGCGTGTCTTCCTTGAACTTGCCCAGCGAATCCAGGGTTTCGTTCTTGGTCGAGGCATTTGCGATCACCGGCCATTCATTGTTGCCGTTGGCAAAGTATTCCTGGGCCAGATCGGATACCAGATATTCCATGAACTTGACGGCGGCCTCCTTGTGCGGCGCGGACTTGAGCATGCCGCCACCGGAGATGTTCACATGCGTGCCGTAACTTGTCTGGTTCGGCCAGACGATGCCGATGTTGTCCATGATCTTTTTGTCTTCCGGCTTGCTCGAGCGCAGCAGGCGCACCAGATAGTAGGTGTTGGAGACGGCCACGCCGCATTCGCCGGCACTGACTGCCTTGATCTGGTCGGTATCGCCGCCCTTGGGCGCGCGTGCGAAGTTGGCGACGATGCCCTTGGCCCAGGCTTCAGTCTTGGCTTCGCCGTTATGCGCGACGAGCGCCGCCATCAGCGAGATGTTGTAGGGGTGCGAGCCTGAGCGCGAACACACCTTGCCCTTGAACTTGGGGCTTGCCAGATCTTCGTAGTTCTGTGCATCGGCGGCCGTGAACTGCGCCTTGTTATAGATGATGACGCGCGCGCGCTTGGAAAAGGCGAACCAACTGTCGGAGCGTAGATGCTTGGGAATGCGCGATTCCAGCACCTTGGACTTGACCGGGGCGAACAGGCCAAGTTGCTCGGCTTGTGCCAGGCGCGAGGCGTCTACGGTCAGGAAGATATCGGCCGGGCTGTTGGCACCTTCGTTCTTGATACGTTCGAGCAGCTCTTCTTCCTTGCCCTCGATGCGGTTGATGGTGATGCCGGTGATGCGCGTAAAGTTGCTGTAAAGCGCCTCGTCGGTCTGATAGTGACGGGCCGAATACAGATTCAGCACCTTGTCTTCGGCCTGGGCAGCGCCTGCCAGCGTTGCCAGGAAAAGGGTGCCCAGAGCGGTTTTCAGAATGGCTTGCATTGTTGTCCTTCGGGTCATGCCTGTTATGAAAGAAAAGCTAAGGCATTCTAAACGCTAACAATTCTCATGTGCATGAAATTCGGACATAAAAAAACCAGCCCGTGGCTGGTTTGTTCTGTGGCACATCCGGGAATGGATCACTCCATGCTGACGCGGCGAGCCCCTTCGTAGCGTTTGGCCCAGTATGCATCGCGCATGTTTTCAATGCGCACCTTGCCGCCGCTGCGCGGCGAATGGATGAATTGTCCTTCGCCCAGATAAATGCCGACGTGGGAGAAGGTGCGGCGCATGGTGTTGAAGAACACCAGGTCGCCCGGCTGCAGCTCGTTTTTCTTGACGACGGCGCCTTCCTTGCTGATCTCGCGCGAGGTGCGCGGGAGTATCAGCCCCATGCCTTCACGGAAGACGTGAACGACAAAGCCGCTGCAATCGAAACCGGTTTCCGGCGAGGTCCCGCCGCGCTTGTAGCGCACGCCGATCAGATTCAGCGCGTCGTCCATCGCTGTCTGCATGGACGTGGTGGCGCGACTCATCAGCGAAGCGTTCTCCTGCACCGAGACATCGGCAACGGCTTCGCCCGCCTGTGCCGACGCGGCAGACAGGACGGAGAGAGCGGAAAAAACGGCCGCGAGCAGGGTGGGCTTAAAACGCATGGGCGGCAATATAACCGGAGTACTCCGCCGATGTAAACCTTGCTTGTCTGCGGAAAATTTTCGGAAGTTCTTCCACGCCGCGAAAAAATCCCCTATAATGCTCGTCTTTGCAGGCGCGTAGCTCAGCTGGTTAGAGCACCACCTTGACATGGTGGGGGTCGTTGGTTCGAGTCCAATCGCGCCTACCAGAATCCTGGTAGGACGTTTTAAAATCGTTAATTCGTTTTTAAGGCGTTTGCCCTAGAGGGAGCAATCGGAATGACCCGAACTCGAACTTTTGCCGCAGCGTAACAACGCCCGGGTGGAGTTCGGCTCATTCAGTTCCTTCTGAAGAAAAGTGCGGCTCACCCCCGCACTTTTTTTTTCGTCCATAGTTTCCGTATCGTTACCCAGTAATTCCTAAAGGCCCGCATATGCCCGCGATTCGTTTGCCCGATGGTTCCGAGCGTCGCTTTGACCAAGCTGTGACAGTTGCCGAGGTGGCCGCCTCGATCGGCCCTGGTCTCGCCAAGGCGGCGATCGCCGGCAAGGTGGACGGCAAGGTCGTCGATACCTCTTTCCGTATCGAGAACGATGCGGATCTGGCCATCATCACCGACAAGGACCCCGAAGGTCTGGATACCATCCGCCACTCGACCGCTCACTTGTTGGCCTATGCCGTCAAGGAGTTGTTTCCGGATGCGCAGGTGACCATCGGTCCGGTCATCGAAAACGGCTTCTACTACGATTTTGCCTACAAGCGCCCGTTTACGCCTGAAGACCTCGAGGCGATCGAGAAGCGCATGGCCGAGCTGGCCAAGAAGGATCTGCCGGTCACGCGCGAAGTCTGGTCGCGCGACAAGGCGGTGGAGTTCTTCAAGGGCATCGGCGAGATCTACAAGGCCGAGCTGATTGCGGCGATTCCGGCCAACGAGGATGTCTCTCTATATAGAGAAGGCGATTTCATCGATCTGTGCCGCGGCCCGCACGTGCCGTCCACCGGCAAGTTGAAGGCCTTCAAGCTGATGAAGGTGGCCGGCGCCTACTGGCGTGGCGACTCCAAGAACGAACAGCTGCAGCGCATCTACGGCACCGCCTGGGCCAAGAAGGATGAGCTCGACGCCTACCTGCACATGCTGGAAGAGGCGGAGAAGCGCGATCACCGCAAGCTCGGCAAACAGCTCGATCTGTTCCACCTGCAGGAAGAAGCGCCGGGCCTAGTGTTCTGGCATCCGCACGGCTGGACCGTGTGGCAGGAAGTCGAGCAGTACATGCGCGCGGTCTATCGCGACAACGGCTATCAGGAAGTGCGTTGCCCGCAGATTCTCGACAAGACCCTGTGGGAAAAGTCAGGTCACTGGGAGCACTACAAGGCCAATATGTTCACGACCGAATCGGAAAGCCGCGACTATGCGGTCAAGCCGATGAACTGCCCCGGTCATATCCAGATTTTCAACGACGGCCTGCGTTCGTACAAGGAGTTGCCGCTGCGTTACGGCGAGTTTGGCTCCTGTCACCGCAATGAACCCTCGGGTGCGCTGCACGGCATCATGCGCGTGCGCGGTTTCACGCAAGACGATGGCCACATTTTCTGCACCGACGACCAGATCGAGCCGGAAGTCACTGCCTTCAATGCGCTGGTGCGCAAGGTCTATGCGGACTTCGGCTTTACCGATGTGTCGGTCAAGCTGGCTTTGCGCCCGGACAGCCGCGTCGGCTCCGACGAGGTCTGGGACAAGGCCGAGAATGCGCTGCGTTCCGGCCTGCGCGCGAGCGGTCTGGAGTGGGAAGAGCTGCCGGGCGAGGGCGCCTTCTACGGTCCCAAGATCGAGTTCCACATCAAGGACGCGATCGGTCGCTCCTGGCAGTGTGGCACGGTACAGGTGGACTTCTCCATGCCGACCCGCCTCGACGCCGAATATGTGGGCGAAGACAATGCCCGTCACATTCCGGTGATGCTGCATCGCGCGATCCTCGGCTCATTGGAGCGCTTTATCGGCATATTGATTGAAAACCATGCCGGTGCCCTGCCGCTGTGGCTCTCGCCTGTGCAGGTAGTGGTTGCTAACATTTCGGAAGCACAGGGCGAATATGCTCAGAATGTCGCCGAAAAGCTGCGTGCGGCAGGCTTCCGCGTTGAGTGCGATTTGCGTAGCGAGAAAATTAACTATAAAATACGCGAACATAGCTTGTTGAAGCGTCCTTACCAAGTCGTCATCGGCGACAAGGAAAAGGAAGCTGGGTTGGTCGCCGTGCGTGCCCGCGGCAATCAGGATTTAGGGCAAATGACTCCCGAAGCCTTGATTGAACGCCTGCTGCAAGAGAAAAGCAGCCGGGGCGTGGTGACTTGATTTTTGAATTTATGGAGAACTGAACCATCGCTCAGGAAAAGACGCAACGCGTCAACGATGAAATAACCGCGGTCGAAGTCCGTCTGGTCGGCCCGGAAAGCGAGCAACTCGGCATCATGTCTTTACGAGCTGCCTTGGCAATGGCCGAAGAGGCCGAACTTGATCTGGTCGAGATCGCGCCGCTGGCGAAGCCGCCCGTGTGTCGCATCATGGACTTCGGCAAGTTCAAGTACCAGGAAGCCAAGCGCCAGCACGAAGCCAAGCTGAAGCAGAAGCAGGTTCAGGTCAAGGAAATCAAGTTCCGTCCGGGTACGGACGAGAACGATTACCAGATCAAGATGCGCAATCTGGTGAAGTTTTTGAATGAAGGCGACAAGGCCAAGATCACGCTGCGTTTTCGCGGTCGTGAAATGGCTCACCAAGAGATTGGTATGCGCCAGCTGGAACGTGTGAAGGCGGATCTCGATGAAATCGCGATCGTCGAGCAGTTCCCGAAGATGGAAGGTCGTCAGCTCGTGATGATGCTGGCGCCCAAGAAGAAGTAAGGGGACCCATCCCCTTACTTATCCCCGGAAATCGGGGAACGAGTTTTGAGAAGTAAGCAGTAAAGAATTCCCGTCCTTGCGCAAGCAGCGGCGGAAATACCGTGGTTCCAGGTTCCCAAGTGCTTCCGTGGTGGAAGTCACCTGTCGCCATAGAAGAAGGAGATCTTCGATGCCGAAGATGAAAACCAAGAGCGGGGCTGCCAAGCGCTTCAAAGTGCGCGCCGGCGGTAGCGTCAAGCGTGGTCAGGCGTTCAAGCGCCACATTCTGACCAAGAAAACCACCAAGTCGAAGCGCCAGCTGCGCGGCGCCACTGCAGTTGTGGCAGCCGATGTCGGCCACATCCGCGCGATGATGCCCTACGCTTAAGGAGTTAGACCATGCCAAGAGTTAAACGTGGTGTAACGGCGCGCGCGCGCCACAAGAAGGTTCTTGTACAGGCCAAGGGTTACCGCGGTCGTCGCAGCCGTGTCTATCGCGTCGCCAAGCAGGCGGTGATGAAGGCCGGCCAATACGCCTACCGTGACCGTCGCCAACGCAAGCGCCAGTTCCGTGCCCTGTGGATCGCTCGTATCAACGCAGCGGCTCGCGAGCTGGGCATGAAGTACAGCACCCTGATGAATGGTCTGAAGAAGGCCTCGATCGAAGTTGATCGCAAGGTGCTGGCCGATCTGGCCGTGTTTGACAAGGCTGCTTTTGCCGCCCTTGCCAACCAAGCCAAGGCCAAACTCGCTGCTTAATTAAAAGCTGCGTACGAAAAGGGAGGTCTGGGCTAAACCCCGCCTCCCTTTTTTAATGTTGAAGTTTCCAGGACCACCGAGACGTTTCCCATACCGCTTGTGAATACACTCGAAGAAATCGTAGCGCGCGCCATCGCTGAGTTTGCCGCGATAGGCGAGCCCGCCAAGCTTGAAGAAGCCAAGGCTCAATACCTCGGCAAGACCGGCCTGATTACCGAGCAGATGAAGACGCTCGGCAAGTTGCCGCCGGAAGAAAAGAAGACCGCCGGTGCCGCCATCAATGCCGCCAAGGGCCAGATCGAAGAGGCGCTGAACGGACGGCGCGATGCGCTCAAGCGCGCCGCGCTCGAAGCCCAGCTGTCCGCCGAAGCGCTGGATGTCACGCTGCCCGGTCGCGGTCGTTCGCGCGGCGGCCTGCATCCGGTCACCCGCAGTCTTGATCGCATCGAACAATTGTTCCGCACCATCGGTTTCGAAGTTGCCGACGGCCCCGAGATCGAGGGCGACTGGCACAACTTTACCGCGCTCAACACGCCAGAAAAGCATCCGGCGCGTTCCATGCACGACACTTTCTATCTGCAGGCTGAAGACGGCTCCGTGCAGGAGGACGTGCTGCTGCGCACGCACACCAGCCCCGTGCAGGTGCGCTACATGCAAGCCCATGTCGAGAAGTACAAGAATGCAGCGACGATGCCGGAAATCCGCATCATTGCGCCCGGCCGCGTCTATCGTGTGGACTCCGACGCGACGCACTCGCCCATGTTCCACCAGGTCGAAGGCCTGTGGGTCGGTGAAAAAGTCAGCTTCGCCGACCTGCGCGGCGTGCTCGCCGATTTCCTGCGCCGCTTCTTCGAGAGCGACGACCTGACGCTGCGTTTCCGCCCGTCCTTCTTCCCCTTCACCGAGCCCTCGGCCGAGATTGACATGGCCTTCATGAGCGGCCCGAACAAGGGGCGCTGGCTGGAGATCGGTGGTTGCGGCATGGTGCATCCGAACGTGCTGCGCCACGGCGGCATCGATCCCGAAAAGTACATCGGTTTTGCCTTCGGCATGGGCCCGGATCGTCTGACCATGTTGCGTTACGGCATTGACGACCTGCGCCTGTTCTTTGACGGCGACCTTCGTTTTCTGTCGCAGTTCAAGTAACCCCGCCAATTCAAGTAGAAGAACTCAGCATGCAATTCTCGGAAAACTGGCTGCGTAGTTTTGTAAACCCCAAGCTCACCAGCGATGAGCTGGGCCACTTGCTGACCATGGCCGGTCTTGAGCTGGAAGAGCTCGATCCCGCTGCGCCGGCCTTCAACAAGGTGGTCGTCGGCGAAATCCTGACCGCTGAAAAACATCCGAATGCCGATAAGCTGCGCCTCACCACCGTCAATGTCGGTGGCGAAGTGCTGCAGATCGTCTGCGGCGCCCCCAATGCAGCCGTGGGTCTCAAGGTGCCGTGCGCACTGGTTGGCGCCCAACTGCCGGGTGACTTCAATATCAAGGCGGCCAAGGTTCGCGATGTCGAAAGCTTCGGCATGCTGTGCTCGGCCAAGGAGTTGGGGATCGCCGAAGAGAGCGACGGCCTCCTGGTACTGCCGGCTGACGCGCCGGTCGGTACGGATATCCGCGATTATCTCGGACTCGACGATAAGCTGTTCACCCTCAAGCTCACGCCTAACCGTGCCGACTGTCTGTCCATCCTCGGTATTGCGCGCGAAGTCGCTGCGCTGACCGGTTGCGATCTGACCGCGCCTGAAATTAAGCCGGCCGCCGTGAGCAGCGACAAGACGCGTGCTGTCGTCGTTGAGGCAAAACAGCACTGCCCGCGCTACGCCGGTCGAGTGGTCAGCGGCGTCAATGCCGCGGCCGTCACGCCGGGGTGGATGGTCCAGCGCCTGGCGCGCAGCGGCATCCGCTCCATCTCCGTGATTGTCGACATCACCAACTATGTGCTGCTCGAGCAGGGCCAGCCCATGCATGCCTTCGACAACGCGAAGCTGTCGGGTGCGATTCACGTGCGTCTGCCCAAGGCCGGCGAGCAGCTGCAATTGCTGAACGGCAACACCATTGCGCCGGATGCCGATTCTGTGCTGATCGCCGACGAAGCGCGTGCGCTGGCGCTGGGTGGCATCATGGGTGGCGAGGAGAGTGGCGTCACCACGGCAACCACCGAAATTTTCCTTGAGAGTGCCTTCTTTGCACCCGAGGTGATCGCTGGTAAGGCACGCGCACTGAATTTCTCGACCGACTCCTCCTATCGTTTCGAACGCGGCGTGGATTTCAGCCGCCAGGTCGACGCCCTGGAGCGCGCCACGCAGCTGGTACTGGAAATCTGCGGCGGTGCTGCCGGTCCGGTGGTCGAGATGGTGTCGGAGGCCGATTTGCCCAAGCGCCAGCCGCTGCGCCTGCGTTTGGCCCGTCTCAGCAAAGTCATCGGCATGGACTTCGCGCGCGGGACCGTGGAGACCCAGCTCAAGCACTTGCGTTTCCCGTGGACTGCGGACGGCGATACCTTCGTGGTGACGCCGCCGGCGCATCGCTTCGACATGGAAATCGAAGAGGATCTGATCGAGGAAGTTGCCCGTCTTTACGGCTACGACAATATTCCCGCGCCGGCCCCGGACAATCGCGTGGCCATGCTGCCGCTGCCGGAAATGCAGCGTACGCCTATGCAGGTACGTCGCCTGGTGGCCGAGCGCGACTATCAGGAAGTGGTGAACTTCAGCTTCGTCGAGACCGCCTGGGAAAAGGATTTCGCCGGCAATGACAAGCCCATCGTGCTTGCCAACCCGATTGCCAGCCAGATGGGCGTCATGCGCACCACGCTGATCGGTGGCCTCGTGAATACGCTCTCCTTCAACCTCAAACGCCGCACCAGCCGCGTGCGCGTGTTCGAGATCGGTCGCTGTTTCTGGCGCGATGCTTCTGGAACGCCCGTGCCCGGCTTTACGCAGCCGCTGCGCGTGGCGGGCCTGGCGGCTGGCCCTGCTGATCCTGAGCAATGGGGCAGCAAGTCGCGCAACGTAGACTTTTTCGACGTGAAGGGCGATGTCGAGGCCTTGTTCGCCGGTCAAACCCTGCGCTTCGAGAAGATCGTGCACCCAGCCCTGCATCCGGGGCGTAGCGCCGCTGTGTTACTGAATGGTGAACGCATCGGCGTGGTCGGCGAATTGCATCCGGAATGGGCGCAGAAATACGAGCTTGGCGCCGCGCCCGTCGTCTTTGAGCTAGAGCTGCCGGCGCTGCTGGCGGCTCCCATGCCGAACTACGGCAGCGTTTCCCGTTTCCCCGTTGTCGAACGCGATCTGGCCTTCGTCGTGGCGCAGGAAACCTCGCTGCAAACCTTGCTGGATGGCTTGAAGCAGGCGGCTGATGACATCGTCAAGGGCGTCAATCTGTTCGACCTTTATCAAGGCAAGGGACTCGAAGAAGGGAAAAAAAGCCTTGCATTTCGGGTAGTTATGCAAGATACTCGCAAGACTCTTGCAGACGCCGAAGTCGATGCAGCGATCGAAAAACTGGTCGCAGCGGCGCAGCAACTCGGCGCCGAATTGCGCGCCTGAAGCAGTATGGGAGGGGAGCCTCCTGGGGGTCCCAAAAACAAATAATGACCAGGGAGTCAGAATGACATTGACCAAGGCAGAACTGGCCGATCTTTTGTTTGAGAAGGTCGGGCTCAACAAACGCGAAGCCAAGGACATGGTGGAAGCATTCTTCGACGAGATTCGCATCGCCCTCGAAAGCGGTGACAGCGTCAAGCTTTCCGGGTTCGGTAATTTCCAGCTGCGCGATAAGCCGCAGCGGCCGGGCCGCAACCCCAAGACCGGGGAAGAGATTCCGATCACCGCACGGCGCGTGGTGACCTTCCACGCCAGCCAGAAGCTCAAGCTCGCGGTTGAAACGCTGGATCATGCAAACGCCGTCCAGTGAATTGCAGGAGTTGCCGCCTATCCCGGCGAAGCGCTACTTCACGATCGGTGAAGTGAGCGAGTTGTGCGGCGTCAAGCCGCATGTGCTGCGCTACTGGGAGCAGGAGTTCACGCAGCTCAAGCCGGTCAAGCGTCGCGGCAACCGGCGCTACTACCAGCACCACGAAGTGCTGCTGGTGCGGCGTATCCGCGAATTGCTTTACCAGGAGGGCTTCACCATCAGCGGTGCACGCAATCGCCTCGATGAGCCGCACAATCTGCGTGAGCATAAATCCGAGGCCGAGTCGGCACTGCCGAGTTTGCGCGCGGAACTTGCAAACATCATCGAGATGCTGCGTTTGCCGGCGCGTCCTCTGGTATAATTTCAAGCTTGTCGGGGCGTAGCGCAGCCTGGTAGCGCACTTGCATGGGGTGCAAGGGGTCGCGAGTTCGAATCCCGCCGCCCCGACCAAAAATTCGGGTAGTACAAACGACGCAGCTTGAACTTCCCGCAAAAAGGGCCATCTACCCGATGGCCCTTTTTCTTTTTTCAAACCCTCCCCGCTGATAATTCTCGCCTGACTCGCAAATGGGCTAAATGCGACTTCCTGGCGCCAGGGTAGGGTGCGCGAATTCCATCTAGCATTTGCTTGCAATTTGAGCTTCCATGACAAGGCCATGGGGGCTTTCTTGTTTCTCGTTCAAATGCTATTATCGAAAAAACTGAAATCTGGAGACCCCAATGGACATCCGTAATCCGGAAGAAACATGCTCGACGCGTGAGGCCGCCTTGGCCCTTGGTATCAGTGTGCGCACAGCGCAGATATGGGTGGAAGAGGGCCGTCTGAAGGCCTGGAAGACGCCGGGCGGTCACCGCCGCATCCTGCGTACCTCAGTTGACGAAGTGCTGGCTCGTCGCCGTGCCGAGCTGGCGATTCCGGTTCATCGTTTCGAGATCCTGGTGGTCGAGGATGACCCCGTTCAGCGCGAGATGTACCAGACCGTGCTGGTGCGTATGGGCAAGCAGCGCGTCAATGTGCGTACCGCCGAGTCGGGCTACGAAGCTTTGCTGCTGATTGGCGAGCAACAGCCGGACCTGCTGGTGACTGACCTGGTGATGCCGGGCATTGATGGTTTCGGCATGTTGGAAACGCTGACCAAGCGTGCCTTGGCCAAGCCCATGCAAATTGTTGTGGCGACCGCGCTGGAGCCGTCCGAGATCGAAAGTCGCGGCGGCCTGCCGCCCGGCGTGTCGGTGTTCCACAAGCCGGTGCCGTATACGCAACTCATCAAGCTGGCCGGCGCCTACCGCGAAATCTGGGCGATCAACGAAAACACCATCAGCGTCTGATTGGTACATGTCCGCTAAAAAAGCCTCACCGATCGGTGAGGCTTTTTTGCTTGTGGGGCTGCGCGACTACTTTATAGCGCCGGTTCGTCCAGCCAGGCCAGCTTCTCGCGCAGGCTGACCACACTGCCGATGACGATCAGCGTGGGTGCCTTGAGCTGCGCCGCTTCGGCCAGCGCGGGCAAGGTGCTGAGTGTACCCACCACCGTTCTTTGCCGTGCGGTTGTGCCCTGCTGGACAATGGCGGCCGGCCAGTCGCTGGGTAGGCCATGTTCGATCAGGCGAGTGCACAGCGTCGGCAGGCCTTGCAGTCCCATGTAGATGACCACCGTCTGTTCCTTGCGCGCCAGTCCCACCCAGTCCAGGTCGGCGCTGCCATCCTTGAGGTGGCCGGTGACTAGGACACAGGCTTGGGCATGCTCGCGATGGGTCAGCGGAATGCCGGCGTAGGCGGCGACGCCGGCGGCCGCGGTGACGCCGGGCACGACCTCAAAAGGCACTCCGTGCGCGGCCAGGATTTCTGCCTCTTCACCGCCGCGCCCGAAGATGTAGGGATCGCCACCTTTGAGCCGCACCACGCGCTTGCCGGCCTTGGCCAGCTTCACCAGCAGCAGGTTAAGATCGTCTTGCGGCAGGGTGTGCTGATTGCGTTCCTTGCCGACATAGATGCGTTCGGCATGGGCTGGCGCCATGGCGATGATTTCCGGGGCGACCAAGTGATCGTAAGCAAGTGCATCGGCCTGGGCAAGTAGGCGCGCTGCACGCACGGTCAGCAGTTCCGGGTGGCCGGGGCCGGCGCCGACCAGATAGACGGTGCCCGGTTCGGCGGGGCGATGCGGCAGGGGCAGGTCGGAGAAGGGAATCATCGTGTTGTTATTTCGGCTGGGTGGGCGGGATTTTCGCATCTGTGCCCGGGCCTGTGAATAGTGCCTGACTTTATAATGCGCCATCCCGCATCGGAAAACTGCCCGTGAGCCAGATTTCTCCGGACGTCGAAAAGAAGCTTGGTGCCGCCGTCGAACGCATGCCCGCCTTTCCCAAGAGCGTGCAGAAGGTGCTTGAGCTGACGCGCAACATCAATTGCCTGCCGCGGGAGCTGGTCGGCGTCATCGAGAAGGATCCGGTGATGACGGTCAAGATCCTCAAGGTCATCAATTCCGCGGCCTTCTCGCTGCCCAGCAAAATGACGTCGATCAATCAGTCTGTCGTCTATCTGGGCCTCAATACCGTCAAGAATATGGCACTGTCGTTTGCGGCGGTGGGTATCCTGCCGCGCACGAATGCAGCCGGCTTTGACGTGCAGAAATACCTGATGCATTCGCTGACCGTGGCCTCGATTGCTCGTGCGTTGGCCAGCCACCAGCTTGCGGGCGAGTTGGACCCCGGTGACTGTTATATCGCCGGATTGCTGCATGATTTCGGCAAAGTGGTGTTTGCCCAGTTCATGCCGACGGAGTTTCGTGAGGCACTGGATTACTGCGCGGCGCACAATGTGCAGTTGCATGTCGCCGAGGCCGCTGTCATCGGCGCGGATCACACCGTAGTCGGTTCCATGCTGGCTGAACGTTGGCAGTTTCCGCCCTCCTTGGTCGAGTGCATTCGTAATCACCACAGCGAGGCTGGGCAGAATGCAATGGGCGATTGTCTGCGCATGGCCGATCAGATCTGCCGTTATCGTCAATTCGGTGATGCCGGCAATCCCTATCGCCTGGGCGAGGGGGCGATTGCACCGCAGCGCTTCGGCACCGATCTGGAAGCCGTGATCGCCAGCCTGGGGGATATCGACAAGTTTGTGGCCGAGGCACGCAGTTTTGCCCAGGTCGAGGCGGAATAATGCGGAGGATAGTCGCAGTATGAAGATTCGTTTCTGGGGCGTACGCGGTTCGATTGCGTCGCCTGGCCCGCATACCGCGCGCTATGGCGGCAACACGACCTGTATCGAGGTGCGCAGCGATGCGGGCGAGCTGCTTATCTTCGATGCCGGGACTGGCATCTTTCCGCTAGCTCAGTCCCTGCTCAAGCAATTACCGGTCAGCGCCAATATCTTCATCACCCACACGCACTGGGACCATATCCAGGGCCTGCCCTTCTTTACCCCGCTCTATATCCCCGGCAACAAGGCCAAGATCCATGGCGCCTACGATTTTGTTTCCGGCAGTGGCATCGAGCAGATCATGAATGTGCAGTTGCAGTACAGCTATTTTCCGGTGCGCGAGGCGGAGTTGCGCGCGGCAATCGAATATCAGACGCTGGCGATAGGCGAGACCGTAATTGTCGGCGATGCGGCCGTGTGCAATACCTTGCTGAACCACCCAGTCACCAACTTCGGCTACCGTGTCGAATGCCAGGGAAAGTCGATGTTCTTCAGCGGTGACCATGAGCCCTGGACCAATATCTACACACCCGGGGATGCTGACTACGACGAGTACCAGGCCATGATCGATGCACGTCAGGCCGAGCTCGACGCTTTTTTGCAGGGCGTGGATGTGCTGGTCATGGACTGTTCATACACCACGGCCGAATATCCGTCCAAGGTGGGCTGGGGGCACGGTACTTTTGACAACAGCCTGGAGCTGGCCTACCGGGTCGGCGCCAAGAAGCTGATTTGTACCCACCATGAGCCGACGCGTAGCGACGAGGAACTGGAAAAGGTGTTTGCCGACATGCTGACGCGGGTGCCTGCGAACGGGCCAGAGGTCGTGCTGGCGCGCGAGGGGATGGAGATCGAGTGGTGACAGGCAAGCCTGAGTCCTAGCCCCTTTCCCTCGGGGAGGGGGAGCTAGGGTTCATCGTGCTTGTGCCCGCCTCCCTCAATAGACAGGCAATAAAAAGCGGAGCCTAGGTTCTTAACTTAGGCTCCGCTTTTTATTACGTAGCGTGGGTGTCAGGATCGGTCCGACCAGAGCACGCCGCCGGTGGCCCAGTGCTCCTTCTTCAGTTCGGTGATGATGACATCCACGGATTCCGGCGTGCAGCCTATGGTGCGGCAGCTGGCTTCGGTGATGGCTTTGACGAACTCGCGCTTCTCTTCGAGCGTGCGGCCTTCGAAAATCTGAACGTTGAAAGTGGGCATAAGAGGCTCCTTTTGAAAAGCTTGTACTTAGTTGCGGTATGAGGCGTCGCTCTGATCGAGCAGGCGCAGCAGCGCCGGCCACTCGCGTTCGCCTTCCGGCACATCGTCGCTGACGAGCTGGCGCGCGGTGTGTTGCAGGACTTGGGGCGGCGGCGTCACCAGCTCCGTACCACCGGCCTGGGCCTTGAGCTGGATCTGGCAGGCTTTGTCCAGCGTGTCCATCAACACATACGCTTCGGCCACGGTGCGGCCGCACACCAGACTGCCGTGATTGCGCAGTAGCAGGGCCGGGTAGTCGGCCAGACTTTGAACCATGCGCCGCCCCTCGGGTTCGGTCAGTGACAGGCCTTCGTAGTCGTGATAGCCGATCTGCTTGTAGAAGCGCATCGCATGCTGCGAAATCGGCAGCAGGCCGTCGAGCTGGGCCGACACGGCAATTGCATTGACGTTGTGCAGATGCATGACGCAATGCGCATCGTGACGGGCTGCATGCACGGTGGCGTGGATGCGAAAGCCGATGGCATTCACTTCCACATCGGCGTCGCCGTAGATCTGGCCGTGGATATTGATCTTGACCAGGCTGGCGGCGGTGATTTCGTCGAAGCGCAGACCAAACGGGTTGATGAGAAAGGCGCCGTCCTCGCCGGGAACGCGGGCTGTGATATGCGTATAGATCAGGTCGTCCCAGCCTTGGCGGGCAGCCAGGCGATATGCGGCGGCCAGGTCGATGCGCAGTGCGCGCTCAGCCTCGCTGATCGGTGTGGCGGGGAGACGTTGGTCGGTGGCTAGGGCTAGGCTCATGGCTGAAGAATACAGTGGTGATCGGGTATGATCGAATACCAAACCGCAATTCTAACCGCCCTGATGTCCGCCCCGAACCCCCTGGACCCAATCGCCCGCGAATTCCTCGTCGTTTGTCTTTGTGCCGCCTGGTGCGGTACTTGCCGCGAGTATGAGGACGGTTTCCGGGAGATGGAGGCGCGATATCCCGACGTGGGCTTCGTGTGGGTCGATATCGAGGACGAGAACTCGGGTGTCGAAGACTGGGATATCGAGAACTTTCCGACCTTGCTGATTCAACGCAAGGAGCTGGTGTTGTTCATGGGACCGATGCTGCCGCATCATGGCATTCTGCGCCAAACTCTGGATGCCTTCCTCAAACAGAACCCTGAAGAGGCTCTATCGTACGCGCATGCCACGCCCGAACGAGCAGAGTGGCAAGCGGAGCATGATTTCCGCCGGCTGGCGAAGGCGCTGGCAGGTAAGGCTAGATAGCCGAATACCCCCGACGAAGTTGCATCTGATATCAGCTTCCCCGCTGAGGCTTAGCTGCTGTGACTTGCCTCCTCATGGGAGAGTATGGTGTTTATAAACTCATCAAGAAGCGGTGTAGGCTCTCGGTAGAGAAAGTGTCGACCGCCACTGATATGGCCTCGCAGACCATATTGGGCACATAAATGCTCAATGGCTTTATGCGAGTACAAGCTGATATGGCCATTGATGGGAGCTACGTACCACCAAGCCATCAGGTCTTCGATATCGGCGCTATCCTGGACTGCGGTAGTGAAAAAGCAGAGCCCATCTTGGGATAAGTAACGGTCTATGGCGGTAAAGAACGTATGGGGATCGGGAACGTGCTCAGCTACTTCAATGGCGCTGATGAGGTTGAATTTACCTTCGGGAATGGTCTGTTCCGCCTCCATTGGATCCCAAGTGCTGAAGTCGTAGCCCTTATCGACCATTAAACGCGACAATAGACCGTTGCCCCCCCCATAGTCCAATCCGCGAATGCGGCCCCGGTGTTTGCTTAGGACTTCTTGAAAAAAAACGTAGAAACTGCTCGGACGTATTTCCAGGGAATCAGGGTCGAATACCTGGTAGTTTTTGTTATAGATGTGGCGATTGAAGTCGCCGACCGTCCACTTGTCGAATGCCCGCGTAAATAAAAACTGGCAGTGGCTGCATTGATAGTAGTAGACCGGGACGCCGACTGGCGCTAGTTTGAGTTCTTGCGCGCAGGTCTTAGTAAAGTCGACTACGCCATACAGGCTGGCTTGTTCTCCACAGACCTTGCATGCGCTATGCGGCTGTAAATAGGGAATATCGACTTCCAGGCGAGCATTGTAGCCATCCATGTTGAATCTCTTCCTAATTACGATGGTCGGGCGTCGGATCGTTCGGCTTCCGCGACAAATCTGAAATAGGCCGATTCGAGCGTATTTCTGGAACGAATGTTGATCAGGCGCACTCCGTTCTTGTTTCTCAATTCCGACAACTTCATCTCAAGCGCATTTGCGTCGAGCTCCAGTTTGTACTGGAGCCCATATAGCTGTGAAAATCCCGGGGGCGGTTCGTCCGTCGCTTCGATGATGACTTCGTAACTGTCTTCGTGGCCTTGCAGTAGGGTGCCCGGGGTTCCCGTGACGCGAATGCGACCTTTGTGAATAAAGAGGAAACGATCGGCGAGCACTTCCACGTCGGTCAGCACGTGAGACGAGAACAGCATTCCGCCACCGTTTCTTCGGTATTCAGAAAGAATCTCCACGACCTCGCGCCGCCCGGTCGGGTCCAGCCCGGAAAGCGGTTCATCGAGAATCAGAAAGCGCGGCTCCACCGCTAAAGCCATGGCGAGTGTCGTACGCTGCACCATCCCCTTGGAAAATTGCCGTACGCGCTTGTCCGCGACTTCGGCAAGGTTGAGTCTTTCTAACCACTTCCGCGTACGCGCTGCGGTCTCATTCGGTGAGATTCCGTGGCTGAGTGTCGTCAGTCGGATGAGCTCATTGGGGCTGAGGTGGTCGTAGAGCAGCGGGTTCTCCGGAACGTAGGCAACACCGCGGCGGCTTTCCGGCACCCGCGGGTCCATGCCCTGCAACAGCACAGAACCGCTCGTCGGTGTCTGCAAGCCCATGATGATCCTGATCATGGTGCTCTTGCCCGCACCATTGTGGCCGATGAAACCGATTGACTCGCCGGCGGCAGCGCTAAAGCTCACATCTTCGAGGGCATTGAAGATGTGTCGGCGCAAACCCTTGCGATAGTGTTTGCTGACGTTGCTGGCAGAAATAATATCCGGCATATAGTTCAGTTTTTCGGTGACAACAGTACGGGTTGATTGTCCTGCAATCCGTATCCATCGCCAAGCGGATCAACAGGCACGGCGGCAAGTATGCCGGCACTGACCAACTGCTCGAGGTTTTCCAGTGGGCGGCCATAACGCTCTTGATAGCGGGTTGCCGCAGCACGTAGCTGTACCAGCCCTTCCAGTCTGACGACTCTTTGTGCCAAATATGCCTTGAGCGCCGGGTCTTTGCTTTCCTTTGCCATATGCGAAACGATACCAATGGCAATCTGTGGGGCGTTGTTTCGCTCGGACCAGCGTGCCGCCAATACGGACAATGCCTGGCGTTCATCGTTTGACTGAGCATGGGCCGCTGCTGTCCTCAATGACTGGCTTGCAGTGAGTCCATCGCCTAGAAAGTAGAGTGCGTTGAAGCCATGAAAAAACGAAGGGTACAGATCGTGGGGGCGCGCTTGGGTGGCGCGCTTGAGAATACGTTGCGTCGCCTCAAGTTCGCCAGCCCATGGCAGGATGGCGGCAGCAGTGTAATAGTTGTCTTCATGGCCTGGATTGAGCCAAGATGCACTGTCTTGTACTTGGGAAAGCGCTGTCAGTTCGTCTTTGGACATCCGATGCGTGCCAACCATGATTGCACGCCAAGTGCCTATGTTGGCCGCCAGATAGCGATCGCCAAATGCCGCCACAATTTGAACTGGGACGGGGATCATGACCGAGAGGCTTTCCTGCATCGGCCGTGGTGGTGGACGCAGATGATTTCCCAGTGCCGTCAGCCCGATTCCGGCAGCCAGCATGACAGAGGGCCATATTTTCAGCATGCGACCACGTTCGCCGGATGCGCCATCCGTTCATGAAGTGCCGTAGCAACACGCTGCAGCACGGAAGACCAGGGCTCGTTGATATCCTGTCGGAACAGCCGAACGCTCGGGTACCACGGACAATCATCGCGTTCCTGCATCCAGCGGAAGTCGTTGCCGAGGTTAGGAAGAAGAATCCAGGTTTCGACACCGAGCGATGCGGCGAGGTGGGCCGGTCCAGTGTCTACGATGACAACTAGATCAAGCATACGCATCGCGGCGGCGGTGTCGCGGAGAGTCTTGCAATCCGCCACGATATTTTGAAATTCGAACTGCGGATATTCAAAAACCTGATCTGATGCGTGGTCGCGCTGCAGGTTATACAGTGAGATGCCAGAAATCTGAGTGAGCGGCAACCAATCACCCAGTTGCGTGGAACGGTTGTAGTCGTTGAAGTGCGCGGGGTTTCCTGCCCATGCGATACCGACTTTAAAGCCAGCATCGACCATCATCTTTTGTTCCCATGTCTCCAGGCGAGGAGAGCTCGATACACGCAGGTAGGGATAGGGGGCGGGCAGCCTGGTCAAATCCGGCGCAAGGCCTGCAACCCAATGCATGAAACCGATTCTGTAGTCATAGTGCGCCGAGTCTTCCGACAGCTTTTTGTGGGTAATGATCTCAAGCCCCCGCGGGAGACTTTGTTCGCTCAGCAGATCACGCACCTCGGAGAACACCGAGAGCGTAATTTTTCTTGCCGACGGTAATCTGTTTATCAGGGGGAAGAACTGAATGACGTCTCCATAGCCTTGATCCTGATAAATCAACAGATGCTTGCCATCCAATGCTTCGCCGTTCCAGATCGGGACGTTGAGCGGCGTCTCGACGGGGTCGGGCCAATTGCAGAGGTTATAGAACTTCCAGCCCTCTTGCTCTCCCCACCTCAGAAGCATGGAGCCTATCATCAGGCCGAGGTCCGAGCCTATCGGCCCTCGGGCTGTGATGGCGGACTGCAATAGGTCCGCCTTGTCCCGTTGATTAAGGGTTGCGCAGGCGTAGTAGAGCTCTTGGAGGAGCTCAAGGCTGTCTCCAGACGCAGGTTCGATGTCTGCAAGTAAGGAGGCCGCTGCATCTCGATTGCCCAAGCGCAACAGAGAAATGGCCAGCGTAGTGATATGCGAGTGCGAGGGGTTAAGTGACACCAGGTGTCGCATGACGAGATAGGCGATCAGCGGCGCATGGTGGGTCATGTAGAAGCGTGCAGCGTCTTGCCAGATGGCATGGTTGTCCGGCTCTATACGCAACATCGCCTGGAGATGAGTACTCATTCCCAAGAGGTTGTCCTTTTTGGCCGACTGCATAGCGATGCGATGCGCGTTGACACTGCGCGGGAAGATGCGTAGCACTTCGGCAGCGCATTCTCCGGCAGACACCTTGTTGCCCATGCGAATGTGCGCGTCGGCGCAAACCATCTGCAGGCGAGGGTCGCCTGGGTACTCCGTGAGTCCTTGAACTGACAGGGTTAACGCTTCGCTCAGCTTCCCGTTCTGCAACGTAGTGCGCGCCTGCGCCAGCGTCTGCGCATAAGCCGATAGAGATGTTTCCGATGGGGTTGGACGCGTGGTGGCACCGAGCTCAATGAGCCTGGGGATGACCTCGCGCCGTACCAGGCTATCCCAGCCGATGTCCTCCTTTTGTCGGCGAATCAGACGCATGCTGGGATAGTAGTGCGGAATCTCGGGCTGGTTGGCCCAGCGCCAGTCGATGCATTGCTTCGGCAATAAGGTCCAGCAAGGACGTCCGCACGCACCGGCCAAATGGGCCACCGATGTGTCTACGCTGATCAGCAAGTCCAGATTTGCGAGGATGGCTGCGGTATCGGAAAAGTCGCGAATTTCCGGGCTGAGATTGTTCAGCGTCAGCCCTGGCGGTGGGTAACTCGCTTCTGGCTCTCCGTGGCCTTTTTGCAAGGAAAACCAGTGTACGCCTTGCAGTTCACTCAATGCCGACCATTCGGCTAGGCTGGCTGAGCGATTGGGATCATTTGCGTGTTCGGGGTTGCCGGCCCAAACCAGACCGACCTTTAGACCTTGGTAGGGGGCCAGGCGATTCTTCCATGAGGCAACCCTTTCTTGAGGCGGGAACAGATAGGGTGTATCCGCCGGGAAGTCGGCAAGGCCGTTCGGCCTCAGATAGCCTGGCACGTCCATCATCCAGATCTGATAGTCGATTTTGTCGAGGAGACTTTCGTTCAGGCCCTGGGCCGCCGTACTTTTTTCGTCTGTCCGCAGCAGTGCAAGAATGTCAGGGTAGGTATTGAACAGCACGGTGCCTGCGATTTCGCGCAGATACGGCATATAGCGGATGAACTGGATGACGTCTCCGCTGCCTTGTTCGCTATGCACAAGCAGTGTCTTGCCTTCCAGATTCTCACCGCGCCATTCCGGTATTCCATCCAGACGCATGAGCTTCATCAGCTTGCCGCGTTCGCGGTAGGCGATGCTTCCTGCGGCAAAGTCCCCGGTCGCCCAGCGACTGATGGCCTCGTTGAACCAGCTTGTCTCGGCGTGCGGGTCGAGTTGGCGTGCACGCGTGTACCATTGCACCGCATCTTCATAGGCGTCGCCGAGCGTCGCCAGATTACCGATCAGTGCAGCATATTCAGCGTCCTCTTCCGCTACCGTATCGGCGTAAACAATATCGACAACTGCATGCATCAGCGGCGCATGGGAGAGATGGAAGCAACAAGCCGCCAGCGTTTGTCCAGCGTAACTCCTGTGCCAGTGCTCTAGCGGTAACCGTCCTCCCATGAGTAGGGCATAGACATAGGCCTTGCGTTCATTGGCGATCACGATGCTGCATTGTGCTGTGGCCAGAGAATAGGGAAAAACCCTGATGTACTCCATCAGGGCCTGCTCCGCAGCTTCCGCCTGGCCGTTTTTCTGCATGGCGAAGACCTTCCAGCTGATGGCCTCCTGGCTGTACGGCCGGTAATTCAGGTAGCGGTCTGCCCAGGCGATGGTCGCGGGGTAGTCCAATGCGCTCAGCGCAACCTGGGCAAGACGCAGTTGTGCCGGAGGGTAGTCCGGGTCGAGCGCGAGGGCCTTCTCCAGCTTGGCTCGGGCCAAAGCGAGGTCGTCCAGTTGCTGCACGGCAATCGCCGTAAGAAAAAGGGTTTCCCGGTTTTCGGGGCGCCCGGCTTCCTCCCACAGACGGATGGCTTCAGCAGCTTGTCCCTGATTGACGCAGGACTGGATCGCCTGCAGGAGCGGGAGCATGGAGTCTGGCGCTTGAGCGGACATCAGTAAAATTCTCGCCGGCGATACGCAAAGACGGCAATGGATAGGAAAACAATAAGGTAGCCGAAGGCAATTGCCATCCCTGACTGCGCCTGTGGCCACGGAAAGTCTTGACCATATAGGGTGGCGGCGCGCCAGTCCAATAGTCCGAGGTCGGGTAGGATCCAGCGTAGCTTGTCGATGAGGCTTAGGAAATAGGCCTTCGTTGCAGCATCCACGGAGGATGAATAACTCAGGTAATCGAGTACGGCGCCTATGCTGCGGGCGGAGACCGCGAACGCGGCACCGGTCAGAAAAGGCAATAGCGGCGTTTGTGCGACACTGGCGACGGCGAGGACGAATGCGCCGATAACCCAGGCATCAAGCATGATGCCCATTAGCATGGCGACGTAGCGCAACCCCAAAGCCGGGCGCGAGGACCCGGGGTAGCCCCAACTGGCAAACTGGTCGGCAATTGCAAGGGCAGCTCCCCAAGTGGTGACGGCAAGCGAAATCAAAAGCATGATGCCGATAAAGCGCCCCAGTACGTAGGTGATGCGATCAAGCGGCAAACTGAAGGCCAGGGTCAGGGTGCGGCGCTCGATGTCGTGTACGAAGGCTTCCTGCATCCAGAACAGGGTTAGCAAGACCGTCAGTAGGCGAATGCCGCTGATGCCGACATCCAGGGTGACGATAAGCGGCTGGCGCAAAGAGAATGCTCCAGCGAGAAACGCAGCGCCAAGAAGAAACACGCCGAATGCGACCAGCGCGCGTATGGCATGGCTGCGGACGCCGAGCTTCCATGCGATGGAAATATGTTGAGTGTAAGGAGTCAGAGACATGGGCGAAAAAAAAGCCGGCGCAAAGCCGGCTTTTTCCAAAGGCTGGATCAGGAGCAGCCGGAAGTCGTGCTGGGGCTCAGGGTCGGGGCGGCGCCGACACCAAAGGTGGTGCACATGCTGACGCTGCCACCTTCGCTGGAACCACCATAGCTTTGGTTGCCCTTGGCGGAATAACCCGCGACACTGAAGGCAGCGCCGGAGTCCAGATACACGGCGTTCACATTGGCCGAGCACTTCGGCACGAAGGAGGTCTTCACGAAGGCGGTTGGGTCACTCGGAATCCCCACGCCGGTACCACCGGTGCAGGCGCCGGTTTGAGCGCTCGCGTTCAGGGATACAACCAGTACGCCGCCGACGAGGATGGCTTCCAGCGCTTTTTTGCTATTCGGATTCATATTGGAGTCTCCTGGAATTATTGGCTGTTGGCGATGGCTTGCGTCAGGATGTTGCGAGTGTCGGACTGAGCCGCCTTGTTCTCGCCCTTCCTGGTGTATTCGCTGAATTGCGGGATGGCAATCGCAGCCAGGATGCCGATGATGGCAACTACGATCATCAGCTCAATCAGAGTAAAACCCCGCTGGGTTTTTTTGGCCATAAAAGTCTCCGTAGAGTAAGAGTTTTGTCGGAAAAGCGGATCCGCATCCAGCTTGTCGGCAAACCGCTTGGCTCCAGGTTGGACTTCCCATGCCCTTGAGTGCGGTTGTGCTATAGCAACATGCAGCAAGGAGCATGCCATAGAAGCTGAAGGCAACACCATGACGAATGTGCCTAGATTACGGCTTGTTATTCTGAATGTTGCACATTACCCACGGAGTCGTGCCCAAAAAAGACAGCTCCGCTGACAAAAAATGTCACTTCGGGGGCTGCGGCGGGCAACAGAATCGGGCACTTTTCAGCACGGTAAGGGGGCCGCAAATCAGGAGTATCCCCAAGCTGAGTATGACGCTCGCGAGCGTGAGGCCATCACACACGCTCTGTTTGACAGGGCGTACAAACGCCCACTGCTGGTAGTTGGTAAAACGTTGTGCGGCTTCAATATTCTGAGGCAGGAAATGGTCGCCGGGTCGGCAATGATTCTCGGTCGGGAAGGTATAGCAGGCCGGATTCTTAACGTTTAAATGGCCGGATGGAAGTGTCTTCAAAAGACTGCCGGGCGCCAGGTCTTTGGGATCGTAGGCTTCAAGGAAATAACCAAAAATCGGGTTCGCACAGAAGGCTTGGGATACGCCCTCAATAAAAAGATTGTTGCGGTACAGAGGAGAGATGACATTGCCCGCTGAATCAATATAGGCCCCCAGCCTATCCAGGTGTGGCTTGAATCCTGGCCGACTGGCTTGTTCGAAGGCTCCGATAACGGGGTTCGGATCATAGCCCTGGTTTTCGTAGTAGGGGCGCGGTTCTGTATAAACCAGCAGGCTGACAGCAACGCACAGTAGCAGTGAGCTACCGGCTTGCCATGCGGCCTTTCTGCGCGTCAGCGCGCAAAGGTAAT
Organism: Rhodocyclaceae bacterium; assembly: GCA_035565355.1. Lineage (GTDB taxonomy): Bacteria > Pseudomonadota > Gammaproteobacteria > Burkholderiales > Rhodocyclaceae. The sequence continues at coordinate 26,327 of DATMSM010000044.1, read as the reverse complement.
TGAGTGAGATGGCAGCGCCTACGCAGACGATGGGCAGCCAGAGCACCATCCAGCGTGTCGGCGTCGAAATCGATTTAAGGATAGGCGCGGTCTTGAGAAAGGCATTCCAGCCAGGGGAATAAAACTGCACCGCCAGCGAAATGAATAGGATCAATAGTAGAAGCAGTGTATGGCTCAGCGCCGATGGTGCAGGGCGGGCGAGTGGCTGCGATTGCTTGCGAATGAGCGATACCAGTACGGCAAGCAGGATGAGCGCGAATGGAATGGGCGTAATGTTTAACGTCCATTCATGTATATCCAAGTAGATCTTGGCATTGTGTACAAGCGGCCAGGCCATAGGCTGTGCCAGGCTGCTGGGCAGCATCATGGTGCTGAACGAGGCCAGTAATAGGTCGCCGACAGAAGCAAAGCCGGGCAAGGGATACATGGTTCGTTCCAGATTGCTCATGGTGCTGATGGTCGCCGCGAGCTTGGATGCGGAGAGGCCGAGTCCAAGAGTCGCCGCTGCTACGCTATTCAAGTATGCTGCGCGAGCCGGCGCCCCGCGGATGACGGCGATACAGATTAACCCCCAGACGGAGAGCGCTGCGGCGATCAATAGCGTACCAAGTCCGGAATGCACCCAACTGGCCAGGAGAATGCCGGCGCCTGTTATGCATAGGGCTTTGGTTGGCTTGGAGGTGGAAGTCGAGAGGAGAAGGTAGGTGAGCAGAGGGATCAGGCTGATGCCGAGAAATCCAATATGGCCGATGATCATGCGATGCGTAACAAAACCGTTTAGCATCCACAGCAAGGCGGCAAAGATCGAGGCTGCGGTCGACAGCCCGAGTCGTTGCCGACATAGCAGGTACATGCCCAGATAGCCTAGGCTCGAATAGGCGAGCAAGGCCAGGTGGGAGGCCCTCAGCGGATCCGCGAAGAAGGCGAAGAATTGTATGGGGGAGTAGAAGAGTGATTGCGGATCGGAAAAAAGTGGGACACCAGCGCAGAAGGCGGGGGTGAACCAAGGTGGGGTGCTGATGCCGTTATTCAGGAACCAGTAGTAGCCATCCAGTAGCCCTGGCATGGCAGTTGCGTAGTCGTGGCCCACCGTGTGTGCCGGAGAAAAAAATCTGCCGAACGTGATTTCCAGAACGGCGAGTGCACACAGATACCCTGCCCATGGCATCAAGTGCTGGCTTGTTGGATATTTGGTCATTGGGTGGAGTGCTGGAGGCGGTCGGAGAGGCCGTCAGGGTATCACTCTCCGAGAAACGGCATGCGGGTTTAGAACCCGATTCGTCGGCATTGGATAGTGTCAAAGGAGAAGTAACTTGAAGGCAGTGATCTTAGCGGGAGGCTTGGGGACTCGTATTAGCGAGGAAACTTCGGTGAAGCCTAAACCCATGGTGGAGGTGGGTGGGAAACCCATTCTGTGGCACATCATGAAGATCTATTCCGCCCACGGAGTCAATGAGTTCATTATTTGCCTGGGTTACAAGAGCTATGTAATCAAGGAGTACTTCGCGAACTATTTTCTGCACATGTCGAACGTGACCTTCGATATGGCGAAGAACAAGATGGAAGTGCATCACAACAACGCGGAGCCCTGGAGGGTGACGCTGGTCGATACCGGGGATGACACGATGACAGGGGGACGGATCAAAAGGCTGCGCCCCTACCTCGGGGAGGAGGATTTTTGCTGTACCTACGGTGATGGAGTCGGAGATGTCGATATTTCCAAACTGTTGGCTTTTCACAAGGAAAAAGGTTGTCTGGCGACATTGACGGCAACTCAGCCCCCTGGTCGCTTCGGCGCTCTAGTCCTGAGCGAAGGCAAGGTAAGCCGCTTTCAGGAAAAGCCTCAGGGAGATGGAGCGTGGATCAATGGGGGCTTCTTCGCTCTGTCGCCCAAGGTGCTGGACTACATTGATGGCGATGACACGGCATGGGAGAAGGAGCCGATGGATAGGCTCGCAAGGGAGGGGCAGTTGAGCGCCTACCTGCATCATGGCTTCTGGCAGCCCATGGATACGCTGCGCGACAAGAGTCATCTGGAAGAGCTATGGGCGTCGGGCAAGGCGCCCTGGAAAGTCTGGGAATGAGCTCCGCTCAAGTTCGTCCGCAATTCTGGCGGGGCAGGCGGGTTCTTTTAACGGGGCACACCGGCTTCAAGGGAAGCTGGCTTAGCCTGTGGTTGCAGAGCATGGGGGCTATCGTACGCGGTGTCGCTTTGGCGCCGCCTACCGAGCCTGCATTGTTCCGGGTAGCGAACGTGGCGGAAGGGATGGATCACTGCATTGCAGACATCCGCGATTTTTCTTTGCTGCAGTCCTTGGTCCGTGAGTTCCAGCCAGAAATCGTGATTCACATGGCGGCGCAGCCTTTAGTCCGACAGTCATATCAGCAGCCACTTGAAACGTATGCCACCAACGTGATGGGAACAGCGCATGTGTTGGAGTCCGCGCGCCATACCGCTTCCGTGCGGGCCATCGTCAATATCACGACCGACAAGTGCTACGAAAACCGTGAATGGGTCTGGGGCTATCGAGAAAACGAGCCCATCGGTGGCTATGATCCCTACTCGAGCAGCAAGGGGTGTGCGGAACTGGTCAGCAGCGCTTATCGCAACTCCTTCCTGAAAGAGGCGGGGATTGCGATGGCAACCGCGCGTGCTGGCAATGTCATCGGCGGCGGCGACTGGGCGGCAGACCGGCTGGTGCCGGATATTCTGTGCGCCTTGGAGCGCCAAGAGTCTGTGCAGCTCAGGAATCCGCATGCGGTTCGCCCATGGCAGCATGTGTTGGAGCCACTTTCCGGCTATCTCGTACTGGCCGAGCGTCTGCATGAACAAGGCCAGGCTTTTGCCGAGAGCTGGAATTTCGGCCCGCGTGACGAGGACGCCCAGTCGGTGCAGTGGATCGTCGAGCGCTTGTGCACGGCGTGGGGCAATAACGCCACTTGGATACCGCAAAATGGAGAGCATCCGCATGAAGCGGGCTTCTTAAAGCTGGATATTTCCAAGGCGCGTCAGCGATTGCAGTGGTCGCCGCGCTGGAATCTGGAAACCGCCCTGACACGCGTTGCTGAGTGGCATCGTGCATGGCTGCAGGGCCACGATATGCGTGCGCTGTGCCTGGAACAAGTTTCCCAATACACCGAGTCCCTATGACGAGCGCCAACGTTTCTTCTCAAGCGCAACTCGAAAAGTTGCGTGTCCAGATCGCCGATCTGGTTCAACAATATGCTGATATCGCTTATGCGCCAAAGCCCTTTGCTCCTGGGCAAACACCGATACCGGTATCGGGCAAGGTGATCGGCGCCAAAGAGCTACAGCTCATGGTCGAGGCATCATTGGATGGCTGGCTGACGACCGGGCGCTTTAACGCGATGTTTGAGGAACGTCTCGCGCAGTTCCTGGGCGTGAAGTATGTGATAACGGTCAACTCCGGCTCTTCGGCAAATCTTGTTGCCTTCAGCACCTTGACGAGCCCCAAGCTGGGTGAGCGCGCCATCAAACCCGGCGACGAAGTTATTGGCGTCGCGGCGGGCTTCCCGACGACCGTGAATCCCATTCTGCAATTCGGCGCAGTGCCTGTGTTTGTCGACGTTGACTTGGCGACTCACAATATCGATGCCAGCAAGATCGAAGCGGCTATTTCGCCCAAGACCAAAGCCATCATGCTGGCGCATAGTCTGGGGAATCCCTTCAACCTGGACGTGGTTACTGCGTTGTGCAAAAAGCACAATCTGTGGTTGGTCGAGGATTGTTGTGATGCGCTTGGGGCGACCTATGGCGGAGAATTGGTCGGCACGTTCGGTGATATTGCAACCTTGAGTTTTTACCCTGCGCACCACATCACCATGGGTGAAGGTGGCGCGGTATTCACCAATAACGCGGAACTTAAGACAATTGCCGAGTCTTTCCGCGACTGGGGAAGGGATTGCTACTGTCAGCCGGGCAAGGACAACACTTGCAACAAGCGGTTTTGCTGGAAGTTGGGGGATCTGCCTGAGGGCTATGACCACAAGTACACCTATAGTCATCTGGGCTACAACCTGAAGATCTCGGACATGCAGGCGGCATGTGCTTTGGCGCAGATGGATCGTGTGAAGGATTTCATTGCTCAGCGCCGCGCCAATTTTGCCTATCTCAAGGAGCGCCTGCAAAGCTGTGCCGAATTCCTGCATCTGCCCGAGGCAACGCCGAACTCAGAGCCGTCCTGGTTCGGGTTTCCGTTGGTGCTAAAGGAGGGTGCTGGTGTTGATCGTGTCGATCTCATCAATTTCCTTGAGCAGAACAAGATAGGCACTCGTCTATTGTTCGCGGGGAATTTGACAAGACAGCCTTACATGATGGGTAGGAACTTCAGGGTGAGCGGTACCTTGACCAATACGGATGTCGTGATGAATCGGACTTTCTGGTTGGGTGTTTTTCCCGGACTGAGCCGGGAAATGCTTGATTTTACCGTTGAAAAACTGGAGTCCTTCTTCGGGGTGGGCTTCTAGCGAAGTGCGAGATCGATCATGGTTGGACTACCCGGCTGGATCGATGCCGCATCGTTGTTGATTCAGATAAATTTCGAACGCCAGCCCCAGCTGATTCTGGCGTTGCTTCTACTAAATAGATACTTGGAGGAAGGATGCGCACCACCAGTCAACGTGATAAAGATTTGTTCGAGAATCTTTTCGTGCTTGAGTTGGCCAATAACCATTGGGGCAAGCTGGAACGGGGCTTGAAGATTGTTCGCGACCATGGTGCCATTGTCCGCTACAACAATGTGAAGGCCGCGATAAAGCTACAGTTCCGCGATGTGGACGAGTTTGTCCATCCTGAGTTCAAGGGCAATACCGAGCTGCGGTATATAAAGAAAACGGAAGACACTAAGCTTTCCAAGGCTGAGTTTTTTCGTATGGTGGAAGAGGTCAGGAATGTCGGATGCATTCCCATGTCTACGCCGTTTGACGAGGCTTCTGTCGACCTGTGCGTGGAGTTCGACATGCCGATCATCAAGATCGCGAGTTCGGACATGAATGACTGGATGCTGATCGAAAAGATTGCCTCTACTCGCCGGCCGACGATTGTTTCCACAGGCGGCGCTTCGGAAAAGGATCTCGACGACATGGTCCGTTTTTTCGAGAAGCGGGATATTCCGCTGGCCATCAATCATTGCGTCTCCCTCTATCCCAGCGAGGACTCCGAGCTCTGTCTTGATCAGGTCGACTATCTGCGCAAGCGCTATCCGAATCATGTAATCGGCCTTTCCACTCACGAATACCACGATTGGCACTCTTCCATGCTGATCTCCTACGGTAAGGGAGCACGGACCTGGGAGCGTCATATCGACATCAACTACGAAGGGGTTGCGGTTTCTTCTTATTGTTCGCTTCCCGAACAATGCGACGTCTGGTTCAAGGCTTTTCATAAGGCCAAGGAAATGTGCGGCGGTGTGAGCGATAGCCGGCGCGTTATCACGCGCAAGGAGACGGAGTATCTGGACGCGTTGGTTCGTGGTGCGTATGCGCGTCGCGACCTTGATGTCGGCTACGTCTTCAACAAGGATGATTTTGAGAAGGACTTCTACCTTGCGGTGCCTCTGCATAAGGGGCAACTCTCATGCCGGGAAGTGATGAACGGCGAAAAGCTGCAGGCGCCGATCAAGGCGGATGAGCGTTTGACGATCAATCACATCGATGGTCCGTACAGCGAAAACGTGGCTTTGAAGAGCCTTATTTTGAATCGTGGACTTTGAATGAAGCGTATTTCGGAGCAAATTGCCGACTGGCTCGTTGAGCGCGGCATCGAGCAGGTGTTTACTGTCACCGGCGGCGGCGCCATGTTTCTCAACCAGGCGTTGGGGGGGCATCCCCGGCTGCAATGTACCTTCATGCACCACGAGCAGGCTTGCGCGATGGCCGCCGAAGGCTATGCGCGGATTATGGGTAAGCCCGCAGTCGTCATGTTGACCTCAGGGCCGGGCTCGATCAATGCGCTCAACGGTGTTTTTGGGGCGTTTACCGACTCCATCCCGATGCTCATTCTGTCGGGGCAAATCAAGCGTGAGACCTGTGTGTCTTTCTACGATCTGCCTCAACTGAGACAGCTGGGCGATCAGGAAGGGCCGACCATCGCGATGGCGGCCCCGGCCTGTAAATTTGCGCATCTTGTCCGCGATGAGCAAGACCTCGTGTCCGCTCTGCCCAGCGCATTCATCGAGGCTACGTCGGGGCGTCCGGGGCCGGCGTGGCTCGACATTCCCCTGGATATTCAGCAGTCCACCATCCAGATCGACATTCCGAAACCACAAGCGCCCCAGCCTCGCGCATCACAGTCTTTGCCGCAAGCTTGCCGCAGCATTCTGGAAAAGCTAAAGCTCAGCCATCGTCCCCTGATTTTGGGCGGCACGGGGGTGCGGCTGTCTAAGACGGAAGGTCGCCTGCTGTCGCTCATCGAGCGCCTCGGCATCCCGCTAACCACCGCCTGGACCCACGATCTGATTGCTTCCGATCACCCGCTCTTTGCGGGGCGACCGGGTACCATCGGTACACGTGCCGGTAACTTCTGTCTGCAGAATGCCGACTTTGTTCTCGTTCTCGGTTCTCGACTCAATATTCGCCAGACCAGCTACAACTGGGATGCGTTCGCCAAGAATGCCTGGGTGGCACAGGTCGATATCGACCCTGTGGAATTGAACAAGCCCACAATCAAGGTCGACTTCACAGTGGAGGCGGATCTATCCGCTTTCCTGGATGTGCTCGAAAATGAACTTGCATCCGTCAAGCTGCCCGATTATCGGCCGTGGGCGCAGTGGTGCCAGAAGATAGGCGTGAAATACAAAGCCTCGAACGAGCATCGCCAGATTCCGAATGCGCCTTTGAATCCATACCTCATGGTTGAGCGCATATTCAAGCAAATGCGGTCCGACGATATCGTCGTCTCCGGTAACGCTTCTGCCTGCATCCTGCCTTTCCAGGTCGGGACTTTGCAAAAAGACCAGCGCTTGTTCAGCAACTCTGGCTCGGCCTCGATGGGCTATGATTTGCCTGCGGCCCTTGGCGCAGCGGTCGCTGCACGGGCTAGCGGCGGGCGGAGAGTCATTTGCTTTGCCGGCGACGGTAGCCTGCAGATGAATATTCAGGAACTGCAGACGCTGAAGACAAGCGGCCTGAACGTCGTTGTGATCGTGCTCAACAATAGCGGCTATCTGTCCATCTGGCAGACGCATGAAAACTTTTTCGGCCGCGTCATTGGAGCAACCCCCGATTCCGGTGTGGAGTTCCCGGACTATGCTGCAGTTGCCAGTGCCTACGGGCTGAGGGCTGCTTCCATTGCTACCGAAGCGGATTTTGCGCAGTTCGATGAGTTGCTCGCGCAGGATGGCCCACTGCTGATCGATCTGCATGTCGATCCCCGTCAGGAGTTCGTGCCGCGCATCAAGTCCCGCGTCGGCGAAGACGGTAAGTTCATCACCCCGGAACTTGATGACATGCATCCCTTCCTGCAGACAGCCGAGCTCGACAGTATCCGCGAGGAGGCGGCGGCCATCCGAGCCGTCTCTGCCACGCCGGCTCATGCATGAACATGCTTCCCTACGCTAATTTCTCCCAGTTGGCCGCAGCTGCGGCAAGGCCTGCAGCACAGATTGATGCGGCACGTCCGATCTGGATTTTCGGCGCCGGTAACTTTGGCCGAAGTCTGTGTCGGGCCATGCAGGGGAATGGCATCCAGGTGGCGGGTTTTGTCGAGACAGCCCCCAAGATTGGCAGCGTTTCCGATCTGCCGGTGGTCGACTGGCCTACGCTCGCGCATAAGGACAAGGCCTCTCAGTTAGCGCTCGGGATTCTCAACCGGGCCACGCCTTTTGACGAGCTGGTGTCAATCGCCGCCAAGGCCGGGTTTTCGCAGATGCTCATGCCCTGGGATACATATGATGCGTACTCGCAGGAACTGGGCTGGCGCTTCTGGTTAAGCAAACGGGACTTCCTTATTTCCGGGCTTGAGCGCATGGCACGTGTGGCCGAGCGGCTAGCGGATCAGGAGAGTCGCGACATTCTGTTGCGCATGGCCGCCTTCCGCCTTGGGCTGGATCTTCCATTTGCCAGCTTCTGCTCTGAGGAAAAGCAGTATTTCAATGAGATCACCTTACACTCGCTGAGCAAAAAGCCCATCACTTACGTGGATTGCGGCGCGTATACCGGCGATACCTTTTCTGATTTGGTAAGCCAGCCCGATATCCATTGCACACAGGCTTTCCTGCTCGAACCCGACCCCGGTAATTTCGATACCCTGACCGGCAATATCCGTGTGCGGCATCCGCAGGCAATCTGCCTGCCTTTGGCGGCGGCCGACAAGTATTCCATCCTGACCTTTAGTTCAGGGCAGGGCGAAGGCGGCCAGATCGGCGTGCATGGCGATATCCACATCGCTGCCGTGGCGCTTGATCAGATGCTGCCGCAGATTCAGGTCGATCTCATCAAGTTGGATGTGGAAGGGGCGGAGGCCCAGGTGCTGGACGGCGCGCGCCGTACCATCGAACGCTGCCGCCCCGTGCTGACCATGTCGCTCTACCATAACCCGCAGGACCCTTGGGCCCTGCCCGAGTTGTTGTTCGAGCTTTGCCCCGACTACGCGTTCTACATTCGTCAGCATTACTTCAACTCTTTTGAGTCCGTGCTCTACGCCGTTCCCCGTTCACGCTGACATGAGCGCGGAGACGTCACTGACTATGAAGCTGCTATTGACGGGAGGGACGGGGTTTTTCGGCAAGGCCTTGTTACGCCACTGGTGCGGGCTGGCCGAGCACGGAATGGCGACGCCCTCGGTCACGGTGCTGAGTCGCTCCCCGCAAGTCTTTCTGGAGCGCCACCCCGAGTTCGCCGGGCATGCATGGCTGCGCTTCCACCGGGGGGACATTCTTGATCCGCAAACGCTGCCCCGCGATAGCGGCTACACCCATCTTCTGCACGCTGCTACCGATTCCACGCTAGGGCCGAACCTGACGTCATTGCAGCGTTATACGCAGATTGCGGACGGCACGCGCCATATGCTGGACTACGCCGTGTCTCGTGGTATCCGACGCTTCCTCCTTACGAGTTCCGGGGGGGCGTATGGCCCACAGCCGCCGGAAATGGAGCAGATTCCCGAAAGCTACAACGGCATGCCGGATCCACTTGATGCCCAGCATGCTTACAGCGTCGCCAAACGTTGCGCAGAGCACCTATGCGCGCTCTACCAGAGCCAGCACGATTTAGAGCCGGTCATTGCGCGTTGCTTTGCTTTTGCAGGGCCTGACCTTCCTCAAGATGTGCATTTTGCTATTGGGAATTTCGTCCGTGATGCCTTGGGGGCGCCAGAGATTCTTGTCAATGGGGATGGCATGCCCATACGTTCATATATGGATCAAAGAGACCTCGCTCATTGGTTGTACGCTTTGCTGTCCAGGGGACGGGCGGGCCAGGCATACAACGTTGGGTCTGACGCTGCCATTTCTATCCGAGAACTCGCATATCTCGTCCGCGATTTGGTCGCTCCGGGAAAAGATGTTCGGATTGCCGCAACGCCTGACCCTGCCGCGCAGAGCTTTCGCAATCGGTATGTGCCCTCAATTGCGAAAGCCCGTGCCGAGCTGGAATTAACTCTTTCCTATACGCTGGATGACGCCATCCGGACAATGGCCGGACTATCCGATGCGGCGCGCTAAGCTTTGTGCAGGGATAAGGCAAATTGGGGCGATTCTCTTGGGAATCACAAGTCAGCGGCAGCCGGTTCGCTACCTAATTGCAGGTGCGTGGAACACCGCGTTCGCATATGGCATCGTCGTTTTCCTTTACGCTAAGCTCTCACCGCAGTTGGCAACGTGGGAGGTCGCATTGATTGCCAATGTGCTTGCGATCTCGATGTCGTTCCTGACATACAAGCTTTTCGTCTTTCGGACTCACGGAAACTGGCTGCGCGAGTATCTCCGCTGCTATGTTGCCTATGGTGGCATGTCCATCGTGAGCATCGCCTTGTTTACGGCGCTGGTTGACGGTTTACGCCAGAGCGTATGGCTGGCCCAGGCTTTGACGATACTTATTACCGTAGGCGTATCGTATTTTGCGCATAAGAGATTTACCTTCAAAGGCGGAGGAGCTGATCGGACATGACTGAACGCAAACTTTTGAGCATCGTTACTCCATGCTACAACGAAGAAGACAATGTCGGCGAGCTGTATACCCGCATTAAGGCAGCGATCCTCAATGTCTGCGATTACGATTTCGAACTCATTTTCATCGACAATCATTCGCAGGATGGAACCGTCGAAAAGCTGAGGCGCTTGGCGGCCATTGATCCGATGGTCAAGGTCATTGTGAATGTCCGTAACTTCGGTCATATCCGGTCACCTTACTACGGCGTTTTGCAATCACGTGGCATGGCGACCGTTTATCTCGCTTCGGACTTGCAAGACCCGCCCGAGATGATTCCCCAGTTCATCAAACACTGGGAGGAGGGCTATAAGCTCGTCATGGCGACAAAGCCGGTAGCCCAGGGGGGGTTCGCCTGGGTACATGCAATACGCAAGAGCTACTACCGCTCTCTCAATCGAATTGCCGATATTCGGCTAGTTGCCGACTCTACCGGCTTTGGCTTGTATGACCGAGAGGTGCTCGATCATTTGCGCGCCATTGACGACCCTTACCCTTTCGTACGCGGCCTTATCTGCGAGTTGGGATATGAGATCAAAACTGTGCCGTTCGAGCAACCGCGTCGTTTACGTGGCATCTCGAAGAATAACTTCTACACTTTATATGACATCGCTATGCTAGGCATTATTAGCCATTCGAAGGTGCCCATCCGGCTTGCGGCGTTTGCCGGGTTCGCGATCGGCGGGCTCAGCCTGTTCGCGGCGCTGGTTTTTCTAGTGGCGAAGATTTTGTTCTGGGAGCGCTTCCCTATGGGCATTGCGCCGCTCATGATCGGGATGTTCTTCATGTTCGGCGTACTAATGGTTTTCATAGGCATTCTTGGCGAGTACGTCGGCTCCATCCATACCTACCTGCAAAAGCGCCCGATCGTGGTTGAGCAGGAAAGAATCAATTTCGACTGATGTACGTTGGCGGAGAAGCGATTGTCCTGTTACTACTGTTTTTTTCCTAGGGCGGTGCAAAAGTCGGACAACTGCTCGTACCGGCCTCGTATGAACTCCGATGCTTCATGAGCATCTTGCCAATCGCCATAACCCCAAAGCGCTGCCGCAAAGGCGATGTTACAGGCGGTGGCCGACAGATAGTCGCCGCGAGTATCACCTAAATACAGACACTGTTCTGAAGTCAAATCATTCTCCAGTAATAGTTGCTGCAGCATTGCCGTCTTGTCAGCGAAGGGTGGTTGCGGCGAGTCTATGCAATACACCCGCTGAAAATGCGCTTGCCAGCGAAACTTTTCTAGCAGGGCGAGCGTTGGCTCGGCGCGTTTATTGGTTGCCAAGTACAAGGTGTAACCCTGTTCCCGCAGGATGCGCAGGGTGTCATCCGCCCCCGGGTAGGCCGGTGTGTGGGCGACGCCGGTGGTGGCGTAGCGCTGCTTGAAATCTTCAACTAAGGCTTGCAGCAATGCGGTGTCATCGCGCCGATTACCGACCAGTCTTTCCATGGTGGGTTGCAGCGGCGGGCCGATGAGGTGTTGATCCAGCGGCACGGCCGGGGTGATGCCGGCGGCGGAGAGCACTTCGGCATAGGTGGCGAGGATGCCGGGGGCCGAGTCGATCAGAGTGCCGTCGAAATCGAAGATGAGGGTATCGCGCATAAAGTGTGTCAGAGGGTTTTGCTGTCGAGCATGCAGATGAGGCGCGCCGGCTGGCGCGTGCCTTCGTAGGCCAGCCACCAGATGGCACCTTTTTTGACCGACCACGGCAGCGGCTGGCCGCACATGAGCAGGGCCGCCAGTTGGCCCAGCGTGGGTTGGTGGCCGACCAGAAGCCGGGTTTCATCGCTGCTGCCCCAGGCCGATGCTTCCAGGTAGCGGCCGACGTCGGCATCGGTAAACAGGCGCGGCTCGATTTCGAACTTGCGCCCGAGCGCCTCGGCGGTCTGGCGCGTGCGCTGTGCCGGGCTGACCAGAATGCGCGTCTCGGCAGGCAACTGCTGGTCCAGCCAGGCACCCATTTTCTGCGCCTGCTTGTGACCTCGATCGGTAAGGCGTCGGTTGACGTCGCTATGGTCCGGCGCGATGTCCTCTGCTTCGGCGTGGCGCCACAGGATCAGATTCATATGCGGTTTTTCCCGGATTTGGCTGGCAGCTTGTGCAATGTGCGCCGCAGTTGCTTGAGCTGGTCTGCCGCGCGCAGCTGCAGTTTGGTATGGCGGGGCAGGTGGTATTTTGCGATGTCCGCAATGCTATCCGCATGGGTGGCCGGCAGGCGTCCGAAGATGTCACCCGCGACATGCAGATCGTTGAGCCCGCCCAGGGTTTCCTGCAGTTGTGCGAGGGCCTTGCCGGCAGCGGGATGCAGCGCGCTTACCGCCAACTGGTAGCGCAGATGCTTGCCGTGCTTGCGTAGCGCGTGCAGAGACGTGGGCCGGGGCTGGGTGCGTTTCAGCCGCTTGTTATAGGCGGTGAGTCGCTTGCTGACCAGCGCGTGTGCCTGGGGGGACCAGGCCTGGGCACCGGCCTTGTGACGCAGGGGGCGGGCGTACAGGGCCAGGCTGGTATGCAGCAGCCAGGTCGAAAACGTCTGTGTCAGCAGATGCGTTTCGGCCGCGGCGAAGGCGCGCTTGTGCATGGCGTCGAGCTGCTTGCGCAAGGCCTGTTCGGCACGCGGCTCCAGCGTGTTTGCAGCCGGCGTCACGACTTCATGCAGGAGCACATGCAGCTCGCGTGAGTGAGCCAGGGCCTGCATGTGGTGGCGCGCGCCATCTGCGATGGCCTTGCGCGGCCAGCCGTCCCGCATCAGGGGGCGGAACATCTGCAGCAGGGCGCGCAGATGGCGCAGCCCGACGCGTACCTGGTGCAGGTTGTCGTCGGAGAAATAGGTGCAGTTGGCAGGCAGGTTGATGCTGATATGGTCGAGGCAGGCCTGAGCCAGCGCATTGAAGGCAGCGTGACAGTGCTGCGCATGGCTTGCCGTTACAGGGGCGGGCGGGGGCGGAGTGGAGAGCAGGCGGCTGCCGCGCGTGGCCTTGGACAGCGGCGCGGGAAACAGCGGCGCCACGGTACCCAGCAGAGCGACCAGATCCAGCAGTCGCGCGGGCTCGCCGCTGACAAGCTCAAGCTCAATCTCGCAGATGGCTTCCTCGCGCGCGCCGGCGACGATACGGCCGCGATCGATGACAATCTCGATATCGGTGTCTGCCTCTGGGCGCCAATGCCAGACATGGCGGCTGAAGTCGGTGTCCAGCGTGGCGCGGTAACCTGGCAGGTGCGCCAGGGTTTCGAGCGTATCGCGTACCTCGGCGACATCGACGGCATTGAAGTCGAAGCGGCCGCTATAGGGAGTTTCCCACTCCGGCCGGCTGCTGAGCCCGCCGCTGACGATGCCGGCGCACTTGACCGTCTGTAGTTTGAGGCGGCCCTGTTTGCGGATGCGTAGGGCTATGCCCTGCGCCCGCAGGTCCTGATTCGGGGTGTCGTAATAGGTGTTCTGCAGTTGCAGCTTGTGCGGCGCGGCACCGGTCAGCCGGGTCAGGTGCCGGCCCAATGCCTGTGCGGTATCGGGCGTGCAGCTGAGTTTGAATTCGATTTCCATGCCTGAATCATATCGGGATGCGGGTTGCTACGACGTGCATTATCGCCCAGCCCCGGCCGCTGCCGCGCGAATATGGGTACGATATCGGCATGAAGACCTTTAGGCCAGACGTCGAACCCGGCCACGCGCAAAGTGGCCGTGAGCAGCTTGCCGTGGCCGAGCCTTTCTCCGTGAGGCGTCGCCATTGGGCGCCGCTGGCGGCGTTTGTCATTTGTGCGCTGGCCATGGGCCTGCTCTGGCAGGCCATTGATGCGCGCATCGATCGTGCTCGTTTCGATCAGTTCAACGCCGACATCGCCCTGATCAGTGCCCGTATCAGCGAGCGTATGGACAGCAACGAACACATGCTGCGCGGCGCCGCCGGCCTGTTTGCCGCCAACGAGCAAGTGAGCCGCAGCGCCTGGCGTCACTATGTGTGGGAACTGAATCTGGCGGAAAATCCGCGCGGCGTGCAGGGCATGGCCTACGTCCGCCGGATACCCGCCGATGGGCGTGACGCCTATGTGGACGAAGTGCGGAGCGAGGGCTACGGCGATTTTGATCTCAGGCCGCCCCAACTACGCAAGGACTACAGCAGCGTGCATTTCCTGGAGCCTTTTTCCGAGGAGGCACGCCGCATCTTCGGCCACGACATGCTGACCGACGCCGTGTTGAAGCGGCCGATGGAGCGCGCGCGCGATACCGGTGAGCCGGCCTTCTCCGGCAAGACACAAGTGCTCGGCGACGGCGGGGCGATGGCGGCTGCCAGCGTCCTGGTGTTCTACCCTGTGTATGGCAGCAATGTAAGCCTGCATTCGGTCGAGGACAGGCGCCGGGCGCTGAGCGGCTGGATCTTTCTCGCCTTCCGCGTCAACGAGCTGATGGAGTCGCTGCTCAGCCAGCAGCTTCAGGATGTTCGCCTTGAAATCTTCGATGGCGACAGCGCCTCTGCCGACGCCTTGCTCTACGACAGCCTGCACCTGCAGGCGCGTCCGGTCAGCGGTGAAACCCTGCATCAGACCACGCGCCTGGCGCTGGCGGGGCGTGTCTGGACACTGCGCTATACCGCCTTGCCTGGCTACGGCAACCGCCTGCGCGCCGACACGGCCTGGGTGGCGCTGGGTTCCATGGTGACCATCTGCCTGCTGTTGTTCGGCATGACCTGGGCCTTCGTCAATACGCGGCAGCGCGCACATCGTATCGCCGACCGTCTGACCGCATCGCTTCGCTCTAGCGAAGAACGCTACCGTTCCATCTTCAGTCATTCCGGCGTCACCGCCCTGCTTGTCGATCCGGCCGACGCTAGCATCGTCGAAGCCAATGAGGCTGCGGTGCGCTACTACGGCATTGCGGCGGTGGACATGCGCGGCCTGTCGCTGGCGACGATCGCCAATACCGACCCAGCGGCACTGGATGAGATCTTGCATGCTGCCGTCGCTGGAGAGCGCAGACATGTGTTCCAGCAGCACCAACTGAAGAGCGGGCAGTTGCGCGATGTCGAGATGCACGTGGGCCCGCTGAGTCTCGACGGGCGGGCGCTGCTTTATTGTGTCGTGCATGACATCACCGAGCGGCATGAAGCCGAGAATGCCGTGCTTGAGCTCAATCAGCGTTATCAGGCCTTGCTTGATGCGGCCTCAGAGGTGTCGATTGTGGCCACGGACACCGAAGGTTTGATCGTGGTCTTCAATCGCGGTGCCGAACGTCTGCTGGGCTTCAGCGCCGAGGAGATGGTCGGACGCATGACGCCGGTCGCCTTTCATGATGCGCAGGAGCTGCAGCAACGCGGGCAGGAGCTGAGCACACAACTGGCTTATCCGGTGCAGGGCTTCCGTACCCTCACCGAACTGCCGCGCGTGCACGGCTCGGAGCAGCGCGAGTGGAGCTATATCCGCAAGGACGGCTCGCAGTGTCGGGTGTCCCTGTCGGTGACCACCATGCGCGCCATCGATGGCCAGATCACCGGCTACCTGGGCATTGCGCTTGATATCAGTCGCCTCAAGGAAGCGGAGGCCTCGCTGCTGCAGGCCAAGGAAGTGGCGGAGCAGGCGAGCCGAGCCAAGAGCACCTTCCTGGCAACCATGAGCCATGAAATCCGCACACCCATGAACGGCGTGATCGGCATGGCCCAGCTGCTGCAAGGCACCTCGCTCAACGCCGAACAGCAGGAGTACGCGGAGATCATCGTTTCCAGCGCCGAATCGCTGCTCATCATCATCAACGATATTCTCGACTTCTCCAAGGTCGAAGCCGGCAAACTGGAACTCGAAATGCTGCCCTTCGAGCCGAGGCCGCTGCTGGCAGGCGTGGTGGGCATGTTCCTGCCGCAGGCGCGCGCGCGCGGCATTGATCTGCGCTTGCACACCGATACGCGGCTGCCGCACTGCTTGAGTGGCGATGCGGCGCGTCTGCGCCAGGTGCTGGTCAACCTGCTCGGCAATGCCATCAAGTTCACCGAGCAGGGCAGCATCAGCGTCGAGGTCAGTGTGGAGAGCGTCGACGCCCACCGTGCCTGTTTTGATATCGTCGTGCGCGACACTGGCGTGGGCATGGCACCGGATGTCGTCAGCGGCCTGTTCGCGCCGTTCTACCAGGGCGACTCCTCGGTCACCCGGCGCTTTGGCGGTACCGGCCTGGGCCTGTCCATTACGCGTGGCCTGGTGGATCTCATGGACGGGCGGGTAACGGTCGAGTCAGCGCTGGGTGTCGGCTCCACCTTCACTGTCCGGCTATGCCTGCCTTTGCCGGAAGCGCTGCCGCAGCAGCGTGACGTGCCGGTGCCCGTCGAGATGCTTGCCAGCGACTTGCGCATTCTGGTTGTCGATGACGCGCTCATCAATCAGAAGGTGGCGCTGCAGATGCTCGGCCGGATCGGCCTGCAGGCGGAGGCCGTCGGCAATGGCGATGAAGCCGTACGCCTGCTTGCGCGCAAGCACTTTGATCTGGTGCTGATGGATTGCCAGATGCCAGTCATGGACGGTTTTGCCGCCACCCGCCTGATCCGCAGCGGCATCGCTGGCGAGCCCAATCGCCATATCCCGGTCATCGCCATGACCGCAAACGCCCTGAGCGGTGACCGCGAGCGCTGCCTGCAGGCCGGCATGGATGACTATCTGCCTAAGCCGGTCGCGCTGGACGAGCTACGCTACAAGATACTGCACTGGCTCAGGCCTGCCGCTGTGTTGCCGGCAGGTCCGACACCCACAGCGGCGGATGCGCAGGCGCTGTTCGATGTTCAGGCCTTGATGCAGACCTGCGGCGGTGATGCGCACCTGGCTGAGGCCATCGTCGACGCGGTGCTGGCGGATGCGCCGGCCCAGTTGCAAACCCTGCAGGCGCTGCTGGCCGTCGGCGACAGCACCGGCTTCGCGGACCAGTGTCATCTGCTGATCGGCCTGTTTGCGCAACTGAGCAGTCCGCACCTGGTGGCCCGCTTGCGCGGCGTCGAGACCGCTGCCCGACAGGGCCGCCTGCCGGCTGCGGACTGGAGCGAAGCCGTACAGCAGGATTACGCCAGCGTGCTGGTGGCAGTTGCCGCTTATCGCAAAGGGGCGGCTTAGCTTCAGCCGCGCTGAATGTCCTGTCCGTACGGAGGGGCAGTGGCAGGGGGAGGCCAGCGCAGCGGAAGGGTGAGTCAGACAAGAAAAAGCCGCGCAGTGCGCGGCTTTTTCTAGTTGCAGTCTGCAGCGGGCATCAGCGTTCCGCGTGAGCGGGCTCCGACTTTTCCTCTATGGTCAGCTTGATCTTGCCTTCCTCCTCGCTGTCCTGGTCGAGGTCGATGGTGACCTTGCCGCCGTGCACCAGATTGCCGAACAGCAACTCGTCGGCAAGGGCGGAGCGGATGCTGTCCTGGATCAGACGCGACATCGGGCGAGCGCCCATGAGCGGATCGAAACCCTTTTCGGCCAGCCAGGCACGCAATGCATCGGTGAAGATAGCTTCGACCTTCTTCTCGTGCAATTGCGCTTCCAGCTGCATCAGGAACTTGTCGACCACGCGCAGAATGATCTCCGCGTTGAGCGCGGCGAAGGAAATGATGGCATCCAGACGGTTGCGGAACTCGGGCGTAAACAGGCGCTTGATGTCGCCCATTTCGTCGCCGGCCTGCTTGTTGGTCGTGAAGCCGATGCTGGTCTTTTGCAGGGCTTCGGCGCCCGCGTTGGTGGTCATGATGATGACCACATTGCGGAAGTCGGCCTTGCGCCCGTTGTTGTCGGTCAACGTGCCGTGGTCCATGACCTGCAACAGGATGTTGAAGATGTCCGGATGCGCCTTCTCGATTTCATCGAGCAGCAGCACGGCGTGCGGCTTCTTGGTGACGGCTTCCGTAAGCAGGCCGCCCTGATCGAAACCGACATAGCCCGGTGGCGCACCGATCAGGCGCGACACGGCGTGACGCTCCATGTACTCGGACATGTCGAAGCGGATCAGCTCGATACCCATGCAATAGGCGAGTTGGCGTGCCACTTCGGTTTTGCCGACACCGGTAGGGCCGGAAAAGAGGAAGGAACCAATCGGCTTTTGTGGGTTGCCAAGACCGGAGCGCGACATCTTGATCGCCTTGGCCAGCGCATCGATCGCCTTGTCCTGGCCGAACACGACATTCTTGAGGTCGCGGTCGAGGTTCTTGAGTGCGCTGCGGTCGTCCGCCGACACATGCTGCGGCGGGATGCGCGCGATCTTGGCGACGATGTCCTCGATCTCGCCCTTGCCGATCAGCTTCTTCTGCCTGGACTTGGGCAGGATGCGCTGGGCAGCACCGGCTTCGTCGATGACGTCGATGGCCTTGTCCGGCAAGTGGCGGTCGTTGATGTACTTGGCCGACAGCTCGGCGGCGCTGGAGATCGCGGCGGCCGAATACTTGACGCCGTGGTGTTCCTCAAAGCGCGACTTCAAGCCGCGCAGGATGGATACGGTCTCATCCACCGACGGCTCGTTGATATCGACCTTCTGGAAGCGCCGGGAGAGCGCGTGATCCTTCTCGAACACGCCACGGAATTCGTTGTAGGTGGTGGCGCCGATGCACTTCAAGGCGCCCGAAGACAGGGCGGGCTTCAAGAGGTTGGACGCGTCGAGCGTGCCGCCTGATGCCGAGCCGGCGCCGATCAGGGTGTGGATCTCGTCGATGAAAAGAACCGCATCCGGATTGTCGGCCAGCTGCTTCAGCACGGCCTTCAGGCGCTGCTCGAAATCGCCGCGATACTTGGTCCCGGCGAGGAGGGCGCCCATGTCGAGCGAATAGACAACGGCGTTCTGCAGAATCTCGGGAATCTTGCCCTCGACAATGCGGTGCGCCAGGCCTTCGGCGATCGCGGTTTTGCCCACGCCGGCCTCGCCGACGAGCAAGGGATTGTTCTTGCGGCGACGGCACAGGGTCTGGATGACCCGCTCCAGTTCCTTGTCACGACCGATCAGCGGGTCGATTTTGCCGACCAGCACCTGGGCGTTGAGATTGGTGGTATAGCTCTCGAGCGCGCCGCCCTTTTCGGTCGGTTCGACTTCCGCCTCGACCGGCTCTTCCTTGCCCGCCGGTGCAGGATTCTTACTCACGCCGTGCGAGATGAAGTTCACCACGTCCAGGCGGGTAATGCCCTGACGCTGCAGGAAATAGACGGCGTGCGAGTCCTTCTCGCCGAAGATGGCGACCAGCACATTGGCGCCGGTCACTTCCTTCTTGCCGGAGGACTGGACGTGCAGGATGGCGCGCTGGATCACGCGCTGGAAGCCCAGCGTGGGCTGCGTTTCTATTTCTTCGGTACCGCCCACGGTGGGCGTGTGCTCGCCGATGAAGTCGGTCAGCTCCTTGCGGAGCGTGTCGATGTCGGCGGCACAGGCGCGCAGTACCTCGGCTGCCGAAGGGTTGTCGATCAGGGTCAGCAGCAGATGCTCCACCGTGATGAATTCGTGGCGCTTCTGGCGGGCCTCGACAAAGGCCATATGCAAGCTGACTTCAAGTTCCTGCGCAATCATTTAATTCTCCTCCATGACACACACTAGCGGATGCTGATGCTGGCGTGCGAAGGTGTTGACCTGCTCTTTCTTGGTTGCTGCCACATCTCGCGGAAAAACTCCGCAAACGCCTCTGCCTTCGCGATGGACCTGCAGCATCACCACCGTGGCGCGCTCGCGATCCAGATTGAAGAACTTCTGCAAGACCACGACCACAAAATCCATGGGCGTGTAATCGTCGTTCAGCAACAAAACCTTGTACATCGGGGGGGGCGCCGTGCGGGTCTTGCTGGTCTCCAGCACGACCCCGCTGCCGCCCTCTTCTTTGCGTGTAGCCATGGTTTGATTCTAATGGGATTTGCCAACTGTGCAACCGGAATACAGGGGGCTTCCGGGGTGCTGAAGGGGTTTTAAGCCAGTTGGGGGTGGCTTGCGCAAAAGCAAGCTGTTGCATTTGTGATTAATTTATTGGTTCCAGGCATAAAAAATCCCTTGACGCTTAAAATGGAAGTCGGTAAAAATCCTACCGTGTTTGTTTCAAGTTGCAGCGCAGTGTTGGAATTACGTAGTTCCCTCAAGAACATTTCCCCTGTGATGTCTGAATGCAAACATGCCCCGGCATGCACCGTTAGCGCGGTGTACCGGTTCGTTCTACATCTTTAGGGAAGACGTGATATGGCAACAGGTACTGTCAAGTGGTTCAATGATTCCAAGGGCTATGGCTTCATCACCCCGGACGACGGTAGCGAGGATCTCTTCGCTCACTTCTCCGCGATCACGATGAACGGCTTCAAGACGCTCAAGGAAGGGGAAAAGGTCTCGTTCGAGGTGACCCAGGGCCCCAAGGGCAAGCAAGCCTCCAATATTCAGAAGGCAGCCTGATCGCCCGGTACCTGTTTTCAGGACTGGACTGAACCCGCCTGCGGCGCGAGCCCCGGCGGGTTTTTCTTTGCCGCGTTGCGGGGCGGTCTCCGTTTCATGCAAACCCCGGAACACAGGGCTTGCCTGGTGCCAGCGCCCCGGGGAGCGGCGGGCAATGCGCCTTTGTCTGCAGGCAAGTATGATTGCCGGTCTCATGTCCAGAATCCTCCTCCTCAACAAGCCCTACGGCGTGCTGACCCAGTTTTCGCCGGTGGATGGCAAGCAGACACTCAAAGACTACATCCCCGTCCCCGGCGTTTATGCAGCCGGGCGCCTGGATGCCGACAGCGAAGGCCTGCTGCTGCTGACCGATGACGGCAGCCTGCAGGCGCGTATCGCCCATCCCAAGTTCAAACTGGCCAAAACCTACTGGGCGCAAGTCGAGGGCGTGCCGACGGCAGCGCAGCTTGCCCAATTGCAGGCACCGCTGGATCTGGGCGACTTCATCACCCAGCCCTGCGAGGCGCGCATGATCGAGGAGCCGCAGGGACTGTGGCCGCGGCATCCGCCGATACGTGTGCGCCTCTCGGTTCCGACGAGCTGGATCGAGCTGACCATACGCGAAGGCAAGAACCGCCAGGTGCGCCGCATGACGGCCAAGGTCGGCTTGCCGACCCTGCGCCTGGTTCGTGCGCGCATCGGTCCCTGGTCACTTGCCGAGATGCAGCCGGGCGAGTGGCGTGAGGCGGCAGACTTGCCGCCCGAGCTACGGATGCCCGCTCCTCGTTCGCCCGCCCGCGCGCAGCCGCGCCCATTCTCCCGCCGGCCGCGCTGAGAATTTGCGCAATCCCGGCGGCGATGCATACTAGCGAACCTGACTCTCGATCCATGCCATTCATGAAGCATTTCATCTGCCGCAAACTTCTCCTGCTCTGCCTGTTCTTGCCCGTGTCTGTCTGGGCCGCGAGCAGCCTGGATCTGACGGTCGGCATGTACCGCATCCAGGCTGAGCTGGCACATACCGACGCCACTCGCCAGCGCGGGCTGATGTTCCGCAAAGAGATGCCGGAGCAGCAGGGCATGCTGTTCGTGTTTCCGGCGGTCGCACAGCACTGCATGTGGATGCGCAATACCTTGCTGCCGCTGTCGGTGGCTTTTCTCGACGAGGAGGGGCGCATCATCAATGTCGAGGAAATGGCGCCCAAGACGGAAAATAACCACTGCGCGCAGCGGCCTGCCCGTTATGCGCTCGAGATGAACCGCAACTGGTTCAAGCAGCGTGGCCTCGGCGCGGGGGCGCAGATTCGCGGCCTGGAGCGCGCGCCCGGCCCGCAATGAGGGGCTGAAACTGCTATACAAACACAAGAGGAAATCGGAGGATATATGCGAAAAATTGCCAACGCAGCCCTGCTGGCTGCCACCCTGATTGCCAGCCATGTCTGGGCGCTTGATCTGAGCGGCGTCAGTCAGGGCGAGGCCAGCGCCGGCCTCAAGGAAACCCTGACACGTGCCTCCTCGGCGGCGGTATCGCGCCTGGGTGCGACCGATGGTTTCCTGAACAGTCCCAAGGTACATATTCCCTTGCCGGACGGCCTCAAGCAGGCCAAGTCGGCGATGAAGCTGCTGGGCAAGGGCGACGAGTTCGACAAGCTTGAGGTCAGCTTGAATCGCGCGGCCGAGGCTGCCATGCCCGAGGCCAAACAACTGCTGATCGACGCCGTCAAGGGGATGTCCGTACAGGACGCGAAAGGCATTCTTGCCGGCGGCGACGATGCGGTGACGCAGTTCTTTCGCGGCAAGACCGAGGGCTCGCTGAGCAAGAAGTTCCTGCCGGTGGTCAAGAACGCGACAGATCGCGTCGGCCTCGCCCGGCAGTACAACAAGCTGGCCGGCCAGGCCGCATCCTTCGGCGTCATTAAGTCGGAGGATGACAAGATCGAGAACTATGTCACGCGCAAGGCGCTCGATGGCCTCTTCCTGACGCTGGCCGAAGAAGAAAGGGCGATTCGCCAGGATCCGGTTGGCACCGGCTCGGCCCTGCTGAAGAAGCTATTCAGCAACTAGGCGGAACTTCCGCCCCGCCTCCCTTTCTGACTGAATCAAACTATTGCTGAAGGTTTCATCATGAACACTCCTGCCGCTTTGCATGCCATGGGCCAGAGCCTGTGGCTGGACAACATCACGCGTGAAATGCTCGACGACGGCAGCCTCAAGCGCTATATCGACACCCTGTCGGTGACAGGCCTGACCTCCAATCCCAGCATCTTTGACAATGCCATCGGCAACACCGCTGCCTACGATGAGGCCATTCGCACCAAGGCCAAGGCCGGGCTGAGCGGCGAAAGCCTGTTCAATGAGCTCGCGCTCGAAGACCTGCGCCGCGCGGCTGACCTGTTTCGCCCCATCTACGACGCCACCAAGGGCGTAGACGGCTGGGTTTCGATGGAGGTGTCGCCGCTACTCGCCGCCGATACCCAAGGCACCATCGCCGCCGCCAAGTTGATCCACGATCAGGCCATGCGGGTCAATCTCTTCGTCAAGATTCCGGGCACGCCGGAGGGAATTCCGGCAATTGAAGAGGCCATCTTCGCGGGCGTGCCCGTGAATGTGACGCTGCTGTTTTCACGCGAGCATTACCTTGCCGCAGCAGAAGCCTACATGCGTGGCCTGGAGCGTCGTCATGCGGCCGGTCTGTCGCTCGACGTGGCCTCGGTTGCCTCGCTCTTCATCAGCCGCTGGGATGCGGCCGTCGCCGGCAAGGTGCCGGAGCGGCTCATCAACAAGCTGGGCATTGCAGTCGGTGCGCGCACCTACCGCGCCTATCGCACGCTGCTCGCTTCGGAGCGCTGGCAGAAACTGGCCGCCGCCGGCGCCCAGCCGCAGCGCCTGTTGTGGGCCAGCACCGGCACCAAGGACCCGAACGCCTCTCCCATCCTCTACATCGAGACGCTGGCCGTGGCAGACACGGTCAACACGATTCCGGAAAAGACCCTGCTGGCATTGGCTGCGCATACCGACGAACTCAACCATGAAATGGCAAGCGCCAGCGCCGCCGGCGAGACCGTGCTCTCCGCCTATGAGGCCGCCGGTGTGAATATCAGCGCACTGGCCGAACGCCTGCAGAAGGAGGGTGCCGAGGCCTTCGTCAAGTCGTGGCAGCAACTGCTGCAGCGCATAGAGCAGAAGAGCGAAAAACTCACTGCCGCTTGATAGGGTTCGATACCCATAAAAAACGGGACCCGCGGGTCCCGTTTTTCATTTACAGCCAGCGTTCGCTTAGGCGAAGTTCTTGGCGGCGAAATCCCAGTTGGCCAGGCTGGCCAGGAAGGTTTCGACGAACTTCGGACGGGCGTTGCGGTAGTCGATGTAGTAGGCGTGTTCCCATACGTCGATGCACAGCAGGGCCTTGCCTTCGCCGCTCTTCAGCGGGGTGCCGGCGGCGCCGGTGTTGAGGATGTCGACCGAACCGTCGGCCTTCTTGATCAGCCAAGTCCAGCCGGAACCGAAGTTGCCGACGGCGGAAGCCTGGAAGGCCTTCTTGAACTCTTCGAACGAGCCCCACTTGGCCTTGATGGCGTCAGCCAGCGCGCCGGTCGGCTCGCCGCCGCCGTTCGGCTTCATGCTGTTCCAGAAGAAGGTGTGGTTCCACACTTGAGCGGAGTTGTTGTAGACGCCGCCAGCCGGTGCCTTCTTGATGATCTCTTCGAGATCGAGGTTTTCGAACTCGGTGCCCTTGATCAGGTTGTTCAGGTTGGTCACGTAGGCCTGATGATGCTTGCCGTAGTGGAACTCGAAGGTTTCCTTCGAGATGTGCGGGGCCAGTGCGTCCTGCGCGTAGGGCAGGGCGGGAAGGGTATGTTCAGCCATCTTGTGTTCTCCAGTTACGGTTGGGGTTGGTGCTTGAATTTATCCGAGCATTTTAGTCGAATATCGCGCGCTGGCAATACACGCTGCTCTGTACGGACTTATTCGACGCAATCGATATGCCCGTCGGCGCTGCCCTTGCCGAAGCGCAGGCGGATTGCGTCGCCGGCCTGCAGCTGGCTGCTGTCGCTGACAATCTTGCCGGCGGCATCACGCACGATGCTGTAGCCGCGCGCCAGCGTGGCGTCTGGATTGAGGTGGGTCAGCGCAGCACCGAGACGTTCGCAGGCGGCCTGCTGCTCCTGCATGCGTTGCTGCATGACATTGGCAAGGCGCTGGCCAAGCAGTTGCACCTGACCCTGGTGTGCGCTCAGTTGCGGACGCGCGCGCTGCAATGCCAGCTGCTGATGCCCCACCCGTTCGCGGCGTGCGCGCAGCAGGGTGTGGGCGGCGTGGCGCATGCGCCCCTGCAGCAGTTGCAGCGCCTGTCCGGCATGTTGCAAACGCTGTTGCGGCGAAATCAGGCGATGTGCGAGCAGGTCCACCGCCTGCATGCGGCTCTCGATTTTCTGGCGCAGCAGGGATTGCAGGTCCGCATGCAGCACGCCCAATTCGCGGCGCACCGCGAACCAGCCGGCGCTGACGAGTTCGGCGGCGGCCGTGGGCGTGGCTGCGCGCAGGTCGGCGGCAAAGTCGGCAATCGTGAAGTCGGTTTCGTGGCCGACGCCGCTGATCACGGGAATCCGGCTCTCGGCGATGGCGCGCGCGCTGAGTTCCTCGTTGAAGGCCCACAGGTCTTCGATACTGCCGCCACCGCGCGCGACGACAAGTACATCGCACTCATTGCGACGATTGGCGCTGGCAATCGCCGCAGCGACACCGGCCGCAGCCTGCTCGCCCTGCACCAGGGTGGGGTAGAGGATGACGGGCACATGCGGGGCGCGCCGCTGCAGCGCTGTCAGCAGATCGCGCAGGGCTGCCGCCTGCGGTGAGCTGATGATGCCGATGGCGCGTGGATAGACGGGCAGGGCGCGCTTGCGCTCCGGTGCGAACAGGCCTTCCTGTTCGAGCTTGGTCTTGAGGCGGGCAAAGGCTTCGAAGAGCTGGCCGAGGCCGGCGCGGCGCATGCCTTCGACATTGAGCTGAAAGTCGCCGCGCGCCTCGTATAGCGACACCAGTACCTGCGCCTCGACCTGCTGGCCGTTTTCCAGGCGCCAGGGCAGCACCTGGGCACGTGAGCGGAACATGACGCAGCGCACCTGGGCTGCGGCGTCCTTGAGGCTGAAATAGACATGGCCCGAAGCCGCGCGGGTCAGATTGGAAACTTCGCCACTGACCCAGAGCAAGGGGAAATTGCCTTCCAGCAATTGGCGCGCGCGCCGGTTGAGTTCGCTGATGCTGAGGACGGTGTTGCTGGCGTGCATGACTGAAGGCGGGAAAAGGGCGGGAAAGCGACAGGCTCAGCGCCGATTGTAAATGCGATGGGAGGGGAAAATGGGAAAACGGCATCGGCATGGAGCGCTAGGCTGCCCTTGCAGCGTGGCTTGCACATGCGTGAAAGTTTTCACAAAGCCTGCGTTTTATATGCAGCATGTTTGTTGTTGTGTGTTGCGGCCTATACACAGGCCGAACGCGGTCTGGGGCAGCGTGCGTGGCGGGGTGTGCGTAAACTGCCCAGTCTTGCATGAGGCTGCGCGCAAACCGGCACCAGTACTGGGTTGTCTTGCTAAGTCATTGTTTTTAATGAAGTGAAATATAAGCTTAATTTTTGTTCTCAATAAGAAAAACCTAGATGGGAGGCGGGCTTAGCTTCTTTGTTCCCGTCTAATCCACATCTTTATCCACAGAATTTGTGGATAACTATGGGTTTCATTTGTATTAAATTTGATTGGGTATCCTGTCTTCCATGAGCCTAATGCGCGACACGCAGACAGAAAGTTCGCAGGCGTCTGCTGAGCTTCCGGGAGTCAC
>DATMSM010000043.1:0-10735 GCA_035565355.1 Rhodocyclaceae bacterium | reverse complement strand
GCCATGGGCAGCGGCACCGACCTGGCCCGCAGCACGGCCGACGCGGTGTTGCTCGGCGACGACCTGCTGGCGCTGACCGGCGGCCTGCGCATGGCGCGCAAAACCATGCGCGTGGTGAGGCAGAATCTGTTCTGGGCGTTTACCTACAACATCACGGCGATTCCGCTGGCCATGTTTGGCCTGGTGACGCCCTGGATGGCCGGCATCGGCATGTCGGCAAGCTCGCTGCTGGTGGTGCTCAATGCCTTGCGCCTGCAGGCCGGGCCTGCGCCGGAGGCGCCCCGGGTGTCGGCCCGGCACATGGAGACATGATGGACGGAATGGATATTCTCTACCTGCTGGTGCCGCTCTCGGTGGTGCTGGTCTTTGTCATCGGCGTGGTCTTCTGGTGGTCGCTGAAGAGCGGCCAGTTCGAGGATCTCGAAGGCGAAGGCTTCCGCATCCTCACCGATGACGACACCTCCACGTCATCTTCACCGCCAGCTAGCGAGGAGCGCGAGTAAGCGGCGCCTGTCCTGTCCCGCAGGGAGGCCCTCACCGGCCCGGCTGGCGCCGCAACTGCGGCGAGAACGGCGACTTACCAGCCTGGACCGCGCCGGCTAAACCGTGGTCAAGCTGTCGACTCTTTGTTCCAGATCAATGCAAACCGCTGATAGTAGCCGCATCATGCAGGCTCTCTGTTGGGGTTGGGGGCGCTACGGCGCCCCTTTTTTTATCCGCCCTCGGCCGCCCGAAACATAAGCCAGTTTTATGCAATTGGAATTATGTTCTATATTGGGAGCAGCTTGGCTCGGGCCGGGCGGTGGGCGCTGCTAATTTGATTTGAGTCAAGGCAGCCATTTGTGTCGTCGGTATCCTTCGCTTATCAGCCTCGGGACATTCCCTTGCGGAATCCCAACGAATACAAGAAGTAGCGGGCTGTATCCGCCGTGCCCCGATCAAGGGACGGCATTTCCTTGAGAGTGAGGACAAGCATGCAAGAGCAAGCGCAAGCGGCTTACAACTACCAGGTCGTGCGCCAATTCACCGTCATGACGGTGATCTGGGGCGTGGTCGGCATGCTGGTCGGCGTCATTATCGCCGCCCAGCTGGTCTGGCCCGAACTGAACTTCGCCGAATGGTTTTCCTATGGCCGTTTGCGGCCGCTGCACACGAACGCAGTGATTTTCGCCTTCGGCGGCTGTTCGTTGTTCGCGACGTCTTACTACTGCGTGCAGCGTACCTGCCACACGCCCTTATTTGCACCGAAACTGGCGGCCTTTACCTTCTGGGGTTGGCAGCTCGTTATCGTACTTGCTGCGATTACCTTGCCGCTGGGATTTACCTCCGGCAAGGAGTACGCCGAACTGGAGTGGCCGATCGACATTCTGATCGCCGTTGTCTGGGTCTCGTATGCGGTCGTATTCTTCGGCACTATCGTGAAGCGCAAGACCCCGCACATCTATGTTGCCAACTGGTTCTTCGGTGGCTTCATTCTCACGGTAGCCCTGTTGCACATCGTCAATAGCGCTGAAATTCCGGTTTCCCTGACCAAGTCCTACTCGGCCTATGCCGGCGTGCAGGACGCGATGATTCAGTGGTGGTACGGCCACAACGCCGTCGGCTTCTTCCTCACCGCAGGCTTCCTCGGCATGATGTATTACTTCGTGCCCAAGCAGGCCGAGCGCCCTGTCTATTCCTACCGTCTGTCGGTGGTGCACTTCTGGGCGCTGATCTTCACCTATATGTGGGCCGGCCCGCATCATCTGCATTACACCGCGCTGCCTGACTGGACCCAGTCGGTCGGCATGATCTTCTCGCTGATCCTGCTGGCACCCAGCTGGGGCGGCATGATCAACGGCATCATGACGCTGTCGGGGGCCTGGCACAAGCTGCGCACCGACCCGATCCTGAAGTTCATGATCACCTCTCTCTCCTTCTACGGCATGGCGACCTTTGAAGGTCCGATGATGTCGATCAAGACGGTGAACGCGCTTTCGCACTACACCGACTGGACCGTCGGCCACGTCCATGCCGGTGCGCTCGGCTGGGTCGCCTTCATTGCCATCGGCAGCTGCTACTACCTGATCCCGCGCATGTTTGGCAAGGCCGAGATGCACTCGAAGAAACTCATCGAGATGCACTTCTGGATCGCCACCCTGGGCATCGTTCTGTACATCGCCTCGATGTGGATCGCCGGCGTCATGCAAGGCCTGATGTGGGGCGCGACCAATCCCGACGGCACCCTGACCTATTCCTTCGTCGAGTCGGTCAAGGACAGCTATCGCTTCTGGGCCATCCGTCTGCTTGGCGGTGCGATGTTCCTCTTCGGCATGCTGCTGATGACCTGGAACATGGTTCTCACGATGCGTGGCGGCCGCGCCGTCAATGATGCGCCGGTGCTTGCACCTGCTGCCGCTCACTAAAGGAAGACTCATGCTCTCACACGCAAAAATCGAGAAAAACGTCGGTTTGATGATTGTGCTGACGGTGCTCACAGTGAGTTTCGGCGGCCTGGTCGAGATCGTGCCGCTGTTCTTCCAGAAGTCCACCACCACGCCGGCCAACGAGCTGGTCAAGCCTTACGATCCCTTGCGTCTGGTCGGCCGCGATATCTACATCCGCGAAGGCTGTTACAACTGCCACTCGCAGATGATTCGCCCCTTCCGTGCCGAGACCGAGCGCTACGGCCACTATTCGGTCGCCGGCGAGTTCGTCTATGACCACCCCTTCCAGTGGGGCTCGAAGCGCACCGGGCCGGACCTGGCTCGCGTCGGCGGTCGTTATTCGGATTTGTGGCATCGCGAGCATTTGCTCAACCCGCGCAACGTCGTGCCCGAATCGAATATGCCGGCCTACTTCTGGCTGGATCGGCCGCTCAATGAGCCGCATGTGCAGGACAAGATGCGCGCCCTGCGTAAGGTTGGCGTGCCCTATACCGATGAGGAAATCGCCGGCGCATTCGATGCGATCAAGGACAAGACCGAGCTGGAAGCGCTAATCGCTTATCTGCAAGGCCTGGGCACCGCGCTCAAGCAAGCACGCTAGGAGAACGACATGGACGTCAATGATCTGCGCTCGATTATCACTGTCGTGTGTTTTCTGCTCTTTGTCGGCATCGTCTGCTGGGCCTGGTCGGGTAATCGCAAGGCGGATTTCGATGCCGCCGCCCGCCTGCCGCTGGATGACGATCAATCGCTGCCGCCCGAAACGGGCCGGCACGGCAACGCTTAAAGGACTTCGCAATGAGCGACTTCAATAACGAATTCTGGAATGTCTGGGTGATCGTCATCACCCTCGGCGGCATTCTTTTCTGCGTGCTCCTGTTGTGGACGCAGAGCCGCGCGCGCAACACCAAGGGTGAAGTGACCGGCCACGTCTGGGACGAGGATCTGCAGGAGTACAACAATCCCATGCCCAACTGGTGGCGCTGGTTGTTCTATCTGACGGTCGTTTTCTCCCTCGCCTATCTGGCCCTGTATCCTGGTCTGGGTACTTACGGCGGGCAGAAGGGCTGGACCTCCGTCGGTCAGTACCAGGAGGAACAGGCCGCCGCCGAAGCGCAGTTCAAGGCCGCCTACGGTGATCTGCTCAAGCAGAATATCGAGCTGGTTGCCACTGATGAGAAGGCACGCGATGTGGGCGAACGCATGTTCCTCAACTATTGTGCGCAGTGTCACGGCTCGGACGCCAAGGGAGCCAAGGGCTTCCCCAACCTGACCGACGCCGACTGGCTGTGGGGCGGCGATCCCGCGCAGATCAAGGAGACCATCAGCAAGGGCCGCAATGCAGTGATGCCGCCTTTCGGCCACCTCGGTCCGCAGAAGATCAAGGATGTCGCCTACTATGTGCGTTCGCTGTCCGGTTCGGTCAATCCGCACACGCCGGAAGCCGATCGAGGCAAGGCTGTCTACAATAGTGCGGGCTGTACCGCTTGCCACGGTGCCGAGGGCAAGGGCAATATCGGTCTGGCGCCGAATCTGACCGACAAGGTCTGGCTCTACGGCAGTCGCGACGCCACCCTGGTCGAAACCATTACCCACGGTCGCAGCAACAGCATGCCCGCCTTCGGCGAGTTCCTTGGTGAAGACAAGGTGCATCTGCTGACTGCCTACGTGTATGGCCTGAGCCTCGGGAACCGTACGGAGGCGAATCGCTAGGAAGGCGCATCATGGATCCCCAGCAGCACGCGCAACCCAAAGTCATCGAAATCGTTCCGCAGGATGCGGCGGGCGGTGACGAGGCCCTGTTCGAAGTCCGCAAGAAGATTTATCCGCGGGCGGTCGGCGGTTGGTTTGCGCGCTGGCGCTGGGGCATGGTCATCTTCACCCAGTTGCTGTTCTACGGCCTGTGCTGGTTGCCGTGGAACGAGCGGCAGGCGGTGTTGTTCAACATCGTCGAGCGCAAGTTCTACATCTTCGGCATCGTCTTCTGGCCGCAGGATGTCTTCTATCTTGCCGTCCTGCTCATCATCTCCGCTTTCGGCCTGTTTCTGTTCACGGCCGTGGCCGGCCGTCTGTGGTGCGGCTATGCTTGCCCGCAGACCGTCTACACCGAGATTTTTCTCTGGATAGAGCGCCTCTTCGAGGGCGACCGCATGGCGCGCATGCGCCTCGACAACGCACCTCTGAGCGCCGAGAAAGTGGCGCGCAAGGGCGGCAAGATGCTCACCTGGGCACTGCTATCGGCCTGGACCGGCTTCACCTTCGTCGGCTACTTCACGCCCATCCAGGAGTTGTGGGACACGCTGTGGCGTTTCCAGCTGGGCCCGTGGGAAGCCTTCTGGCTGCTCTTCTACAGCGGCTTCACCTATATGAACGCCGGCCACATGCGCGAGCAGGTGTGCAAGTACATGTGCCCGTATGCGCGCTTCCAGGGCGTGATGTTCGACCCGGATACGCTTACCATCACCTATGACGAGGCGCGTGGCGAAGCGCGCGGTGCGCGCAAGAAGGGCGTCGACCCCAAGAGCATAGGCAAGGGCGATTGTGTCGATTGCCATATCTGTGTGCAGGTGTGCCCGACCGGCATCGATATTCGCGACGGCCTGCAGTATGAATGCATCGGTTGCGCCGCCTGTATCGATGCCTGTGATCAGGTCATGGACAAGATGGGTTACCCACGCGGCCTGATCCGCTATTCCACCGAGAACGCCCTCTCGCAGCGCTGGGGTTGGCAAGAAATCCTGCGCCATGTGGCGCGGCCGCGCGTGCTGGTCTACAGTGCCATCCTCGCCGTGGTGACAGGCGCCTTCCTGTTCGGCCTGCTGACGAAGTCGGACCTCAAGGTCAATGTCATCCGCGACCGCGGCGTCGCCGGCCGCGAAGTAGACGGCGGCCTGGTCGAGAACGTCTATCGCCTGCAAGTCATGAACGTCGGCGAGCACTACCAGTTCTATTCGGTCAAGGTGAGCGGCATGCCGGGCATTACGCTGGCCAGCGACAATGTGATCGAACTGCCGGCCGAGTCCTCGCACATCTTTACCATGCGCGTGCGCGTTGCGCCCGAGTCCGGCAAGAGCGGCGCCAATCCGATACGCTTCGACGTCGAGTCCTTGCTAGGGGACGCCCAGACCAGCGAAAAGGCGACCTTCCTTATCCCACGCTGAAATCCCGCGCCGGCGGCGCGCAGAATCCCGAGACCAAGCCATGAACACCCTGTTGCAGCGCAAACCCTGGTACCGCGAGCCCTGGCCGTGGATACTGATGGCCGGTCCGGCCATCGTCATCGTGGCGGGCATCTTCACGACCTGGATCGCCTACACGCGTGGCGACACGGTGATCAGCGACGACTACTATCGCAAGGGCCTGGCGGCGGCACAAACCCTGGCCAGCAGCGAGCGGGCACAGGCCATGGGCCTGCAGGCGAGCGTGCGCCTGAGCGCGGACGATAGCGCGAGCGTGACGTTGGCGGCGGACGCCGGCGCCGGCGAGAAGTTCGTGGCCCCCGCCGAAATCCGACTGACTCTGTCGCATCCGACCCGTGCCGGCCTGGACCAGGTCCAGACGCTGTCGCTGGAGGGCGGCACCTATCGCGGACGCCTGCATCTGCCGGCCTCCGGCCACTGGCTACTGTTGCTTGAAAGCGAGGCGCAGGGCTGGCGCTTGCTTGGGAAAGTCATCCTGCCCGCAACTGAGGTTAAGATAGGCGCAGCAGCGACGTAAGCGGGGGACGGCAGACGATCTGTCTTCTTCCGAGGAAACACCATAGGGCTGAGCGACTCAGCCTGCATGTATCACTCGCAAGGAGGCATCATGCAGAAATGGATGTGGATACTTTGGCCGTCTTTCCTGGTTGCCGGGATTGCCGAGGGGGTGTTCTTCTCTCTGGTCAATCCGCAGGAGCTGTATTTCCTGGGTGAGCCGGTGCACTACAGCGCCATTGCCACCTATACTCTCGGCTTTCTTGCGTTCTGGGTGCTGTGCGCAGTGTCCAGCTACCTGACCTGGGCGCTGCAGCGCCCAGCTGCCGAGGTGAATGCGCGCAAGCCCGACAGGCACGCATCAGCGGCCTAGCCGGGCTTTTTCAGCTCACGCCCTGATTCAGCTTTTTTCCGGGCTGCGGTACACCAGCACCGGAATGGTCGAATGCGTCAGCACCTTCTGCGTCTCGCTGCCTAGCAGCAGACCGACCAGACCACGGCGACCGTGCGAGGCCATGAAGATCAGGTCGCAGCCTTCCGTCGTCGCCGTCTCGATGATGCCCTCGTAAGGCAGGTCATTCACCAGCGAGCGACCTGCGCTCGGTACGCCCTGCGCCTTGGCGGTGGCGGCGCTGCGTTCAAGGATTTCGTCCGCGACTTTTCCGGTCATGTCGGCAAAGCTTTCCGGCGTGGTCGGGTCGACCAGCGCGCCTTCACCGAAATAGCTGACGGGGTAGTCGGGACGCACGTAGAGAAAGGTGATCCTGGCGCCGGTTTCTGCGGCAAACTGAACGGCTGAAAGCACGGTTTCTTGAGACAGCGCAGAGCCGTCGGTGGGGACCAGCAGATGCTTGAACATTCTCTACCCTCCTGTCATGGATAATTCGATTATAGAAGGCCGAGTCCTCGGCCAGTTGATTCATCACAAGGCTCCATGAAAGCGCAAAACAACCAGCTGCGCAACAAACTGCGCGCCCGCGTGCTGATTCCAATGGCTGTCGTCATGGGAATCAGCGGGGCCATCGGCTATTACCAAGCCCGTAATTTCGTCAATGCCAGCTATGATCGCTCCCTGCTGGAAGAGGCGCGTGGTCTGGCCGAACAGGTGCAGGTCAGCGGCGAGGACGTGTTCCTCGACATGCCGCCCATCGCCGATGAAATGCTGCGCGCCGACTCGGCCGACCACATCTACTACCAGATCCGCTTTGTCGACGGCGAGGTGATCGCCGGTGACACGGTGCTGCCGGCGCCGCCGGCCACGCCGCAGCGCATTATTTATTACGACACCTTCGTGCAGGGCGAGGCCGTGCGCGTGGTCTCGATTCCACGCTCGACCGTGCCCATGGATCCGCCCATCGTGATCCAGTTTGCCGAAACGCTGCGCAAGCGCCATGCGCTGGCCAATGAGATCGTGGTGGCGGTGATGGCGCCGCAGTTCGCGCTGATGATCCTGGCCTGGTTCGCCATTCAGCGCGGCATCCGGGACGGCTTGCAGCCCCTGCAGACCTTGACGCGGGCCATCGAGCGCCGCACACCTGCCGATCTGGCGCCGCTGCCGGTGACAGAAGTGCCGCAGGAGCTGCTACCGCTGATGGCGGCTTTCAACGCCATGCTGTTGCGCCTGGGCAGCGCTGCCGACGCGCAGAAGCGCTTTGTTGCCGACGCCGCACACCAGCTGCGCACGCCCCTGGCGGCCTTGCGCATCCAGCTTGAACGAGCGCTGCGGGAGCCGGATCCGGCGGTGCGCGAACATCTATTGCAGCAACTGGTGGTGGCGGTTGAACGGACCGCGCGTTTGTCATCGCAATTGCTGCTCTTGGCGCGTGCCGAGCCGGGCGGTGCGACGGCGCCATCGGGCGAGCATTTCGATCTGTGCGCGCTAGCCTTCCATACGGGCAGCAACTGGATTCCGCGCGCGCTGCAGCAGAATGTCGATCTCGGGCTGGAGACGCCGGAGCATCCCATCCTGGTTCGTGGTGAATCGATGATGACGGGCGAGTTGGTCAACAACCTGATCGACAACGCCTTGCGCTATGGCGGCACGCAGGTCACGCTACGCGTCACCGAGCAGGAGACTGGCGTTGAATTGTCGGTCGAGGATGATGGTCCCGGCGTGCCGGCCGCCGAAACGGAGCGCATTTTCGAGCGCTTCTACCGCGTCCCCGGCAGCAAGGTCGATGGCTCGGGCTTGGGTCTGTCGATTGTGCGGGAGATTGCGCACGGGCTGGGCGCACGCTGCGGCTATCGTCCGCGCGAGGGCGGTGGCGCCTGCTTCTATATCCGCTTTCCGAAAGCGGTGTAGGCCGGGACTATCCGTCCCGGCCGTGCCTTAGCGGCAGTTATTCATCAGTTGCTTGAGTCCGGCCAGATTGACCAGCTGGATGTGCTTCTGCTGCACGCTGATCAGACCTTCTTCCTGGAAACGCGACAGCGTGCGGCTGACGGTTTCCAGCTTGAGCCCGAGGTAGGAGCCGATTTCCTCACGTGTCATGCGCAGGTGAAATTCGTTGGCTGCATAGCCGCGCGCGGAAAAGCGCTGCGAGAGGTTGAGCAGGAAGGCGGCCAGTCGTTCCTCGGCGCGCATGGTGCCGAGCAGCATCATGACACCGTGATCGCGCACGATCTCGCGGCTCATGATCTTGTGGATGTGATGCTGCAGGCTGCGGATTTCGGTCGACAGGCGTTCGAGCTCGGTGAATGGAATCGTGCAGACCTCGCTGTCCTCAAGCGCGACGGCATCGCAGGTGTGCAGCTCATTGCTGATGCCGTCCATGCCGAGGATTTCGCCGGCCATCTGGAAACCGGTGACCTGGTCGCGGCCATCCTCGGTGATGACGCCGGTTTTGAAAAAGCCGGAGCGGATGGCGTAGATGGCGGCGAAGGGCTCGCCGGCGCTGTAGAGGTGCGCGCCGCGCTTGATGCGGCGGCGCGTGCCTATCATGTTGTCGATGCGGGTAAGCTCGGTATCGCTGAGGCCCAGGGGCAGGCACAGTTCGCGCAGATTGCATTGCGAGCAGGCGGTGCGCAGCGTATGTAGGACGGGTGCGCCGTAGCTTGCGTTTTCGTCAGCAGACTGGGCTTTGATCTGTGTCAATGCATCTCTCCGGGGCTTGCGGCACTCTGGAACGGTCCAGACTCCTCATCCCGCCATACCGTGAACGGCTTTCAGGAATTCATCTTCGATCCGCAGTTGCTGCGTCGCTTCGACGTCAACGGCCCGCGTTACACGTCGTATCCGACGGCGGATCGTTTCGTCGAAGCCTACACTGCCGACTCCTACATTTCCTGGCTGCATCGCCGCAATATCGGCGGTGTCGCCAAGCCGCTGTCATTATACGTACATATCCCCTTCTGCAATACGATTTGCTACTACTGCGCCTGCAATAAGGTCATCACCAAAAACAAGGCGCACGCGGATAAGTACATCAAGTACATCTGCAAGGAAATTGCCATGCAGGCGGCTGAACTGGAGGGTACCCACGAGGTCGTGCAACTGCATTGGGGCGGCGGCACGCCTACCTTCCTCTCGCATGAACAGATGCGCGAACTGATGGCCTGCATACGCAGCCATTTCACCCTGGTGCCGCATGGCGAGTACTCGATCGAGATTGATCCGCGCAAGGTCGATGCAGAAACGGTGGCCGTGCTGGCCGAGCTCGGCTTCAACCGCATGAGCGTCGGTGTGCAGGACTTCGATAGCGAAGTGCAACTGGCCGTCAATCGCATCCAGTCATCGGGCGAGACCGCGCTGGTCATCAACGCGGCACGCGCACAGGGTTTCAAGTCGGTGAGCATGGATCTCATCTACGGCTTGCCCAAACAGACGGTCGAGCGTTTCGACCGCACGCTGGACACCGTGCTCGATCTGCATCCGGATCGCATCTCGCTCTACAGCTATGCGCATCTGCCGACCCTGGTCAAGACCCAGCGCCAGATCAAGGAAGCCGATCTGCCCAGCAGCGAGACCAAGCTGCAGATCCTGCAGCGCGCCATTGGCCGCCTTACCGAGGCGGGCTATGTCTATATCGGCATGGACCATTTTGCCAAGCCCGAGGATGAGCTGGCGGTGGCGCAGCGTCAGGGCCGCCTGCATCGCAACTTCCAGGGTTACTCGACGCATGCCGACGCCGACCTGATGGCCTTCGGCACGTCCGCCATTGGCAAGGTCGGCACCAGCTACAGCCAGAACGTGAAGACCCTGGACGAATACTACGACCTGCTTGACCAGGATCTTCTGCCCATCATGCGCGGCATCGAGCTGACCGCCGACGACGTGCTGCGCCGCTCCATCATCCAGGCGCTGATGTGCCACTTCGAGCTTTCCATCGAGTCCATAGCGATCGCACACCTGATCGATTTCAAATCCTACTTTGGGCCCGAGCTGGAGACCTTGGCCGAAATGGAAAAGGCCGGCCTGTTGAAGCTGGAGCCGGATTGGATTACCGTACTCCCGCGCGGCCGCATGCTGGTCCGCGTGATCGCCATGGTCTTCGATCGCTATCTGCGCGAAGCCCGTGAGCGGGTGCGTTATTCCAAAGTCATTTAAGGCGCCGTCGCGCGGCGCCTCAGAGGTAAGCCCTTGCCCGACACCGGCTTTATCGCCGTCTTTTTGAT
>DATMSM010000042.1:0-31026 GCA_035565355.1 Rhodocyclaceae bacterium | reverse complement strand
CGCGCCAGGGTGCTGGCGGCGGTAGCCGCAGCGATGGTCAGCGTTCCAGCGGTGGATTCCGCCAGCGCTGATCTCTAGCCAATAAAAAAGCCGACCTGCGGGTCGGCTTTTTTACGCCTGCGCACTGCAGGCAGGCATGTGTCTTACTCCGTCTCCGGCCACCACTGGCCGCGTTGCCAGCCGTCCGGTGAGCACGCCAGATAGTTGCCGCCGTTCATGTGGTCGTGCCAGTCGCCAAGCACATGGCGGACGCATCTCTTGCCATCCACGTCGTAATAGTGGCTGGCGAGGCGATGCGTGTGGCCGTGGATCATGGTCGCTACATCGTGGCGCCGGAAGGCGTCGATGACGGCATCCCGGTTGACGTCCATGATGGCCATGGGCTTCTGCTGCTTTTGTTGCTCGCTCTGCAGACGTAGTTGTTCGATCTGCGCCTTGCGCTCCGCCAGCGGACGGGCCAGGAAGGCCTGCTGCCACTGCGGACTGCGCACCATGCGACGAAAGTCCTGGTAGGCGACGTCGTCGGTGCATAGCGTGTCGCCGTGCAGCAGCAGGGTCCTGGTGCCGGCAATCTCGTGCACGATCTCATCCGGCAGCAACGTAGCGCCGGTGGCGGCACAGAAGGCCTCGCCGAACAGGAAGTCGCGATTGCCCGGCAAGACGTACTTGGGCAGCTCGCAGGCCTTGATCGCGGTGCAGATGCGGGCGTTGAACGGGTCGTCGAGATCGTCGTCGCCGGCCCAATACTCGAACAGGTCGCCGAGCAGATAAAGTGCATCGCTACCCGGCACGACGTCTTTGAGGAAGTCGCAAAAAAGGCCGGTCAGGACCGGCCTCGTAGGGCAGAGATGCAGATCGGAGACGAACAGTACCGTCATGATCTGCCTCTGTACGCTTAAACGATTTCAGCGCGCTCGATCACCACGTCCTGCAGCGGAACGTCGCGATGGAAACCGCTGGTGCCGGTCGGTACGCCCTTGATCTTCTCGACCACGTCCATGCCCTCGACGACCTTGCCGAACACGGCATAGCCCCAGCCGTCCTGGCCCGGGTGGTCGAGGAAGTCGTTATCGCCGACGTTGATGAAAAACTGGGCCGAGGCCGAGTGCGGGTCGGAGGTGCGGGCCATGGCCAGCGTGCCCTTGGTGTTCTTGAGACCAGCGGCGATGCCTTGCTTGGCTTCGTTCTCGATCGGCGCCTTGGTTTCCTTCTGCTGCATGCCGGAAGCGAAGCCGCCACCCTGGATCATGAAGCCGTTGATGACGCGATGGAAGATGGTGCCGTCGTAGTGGCCGGACTGCACGTAGTCAATGAAGTTCTGTGCGGTCTTGGGGGTGTTGACGGTGTCGACCTCGACGCCGATGACGCCGAAATTGGTGTGCAGCTTGATCATGATGTTCTCCTGAAACGTGTTGTTATTTCTTGTCGCCCGGCTTGGCTTCAGCCTTGTCCGAAACGAGGGTTGCTGACTCGATGATGACCGGCGAGTTCGGTACATCGTCATGGTAGCCGACGCGGCCGGTCTGGACATTGCGGATCTTCATCACGACATCCATACCCTTGACGACCTTGCCGAAGACGGCATAGCCCCAGTTATCGCGGCCCGGGTAGTCGAGCGAGGGGTTGTCCTTGACGTTGATGAAGAACTGCGCGGTGGCCGAGTGCGGATCGCCGGTGCGGGCCAAGGCAACGGTGCCGTAGCTGTTCTTCAGGCCGGCCAGGCTGCCTTCCGGCGCTTCGTTGCGGATCGGGGCGCGCGTGGTCTTTTCCTTCATGTCCGGCGTGAAGCCGCCGCCCTGAATCATGAAATTGGCGATGACGCGATGAAAGATGGTGCCGTTGTAGAAGCCGTCTTGGGTGTAGCGCAGAAAGTTCTCTGTGCTCTTGGGGGCCTTGTCGGCGAACAGCTCAAGCGTGATGCTGCCCATATTGGTCTTGATCTCAACCTGGGGATTGGCGGCCAATGCAAGACTGTTGCTGCCCATGACCCACAGGGTCAGACAGGCAAGGGTGAACTTCTTCATGCGGGTTCCTCAGGCAGCGCCTTCGTAGATGATCTTCCAGCGCCCGTCTTCCTTCTGCCAGTACTGACGCTTCATCATGGTGTTGTTGAGATTGTTGCTCTTGTATTCCTGGCGGAAGGTGACAACCACCATGTCTTCCTTGCCCGGGTAGCGGAACATGGTCAGCTTGTCGGCGGAGACGGAAATCCAGTTCTTGGCGGCATTGACGGCGCGTTTCTGTGCGGTCCAGGCGGCATAGTCGCTGCCGTCGGCATTGAATTGGTGTGAGTAGTGCTTGGCATAGCGGTCGCCGTCGCGGCTTTCCCAGGCCAGGCGCCAGCTTTCGAAGGCGCCGAGCATGGCCTTACGCTCCTGCTGCCATGCGTCCGGTGAAACCCATTCGACGTTCTGGGCGATGATGACCGGCGTCAGACCGACCTGTAGATAGGGGGCGAGATGGTCGAGGTCGGGATTGGCCAACACTACGCAGCCGTCGGAGGCCTTGGGCGGCCGCGAGTAGGTGTCCGACGGCGTGCCGTGCAGCCAGATGCCGTGGCCGTTGCGGCCGAGACGCTTGTCGTAGTCGTTGGGGTAGTTGATCGGGAAGGCGCCGCTGCCATAGAAGTCGCCGAGCTTCTCGCGCGGCAGGTTGCTGACGACGTGATAGACACCGATCGGCGTCTTCTTGTCGCCTTCGCGCATCTTCTCGACACCCTGCTTGCCCTGGGTGATGTAGTAGTCATTGACCAGCTTGGGCGTGCCGGTGGCGTTCTCGTACAGGTAGAGGCGCGAGCGTTGCGCATCCACCACCACTGCGAACTTCTGCTCCGGCTGCATTTGCAGCAGATAGCTGGGCACGCTGTTGGCGGCGGGCTTGCTGCGATAGGCGTCAAGCCGGGCCAGCGCTTCGGCGCGCAGATCGGCGAGCCTTTCTTGCGGTGCGTTGGTGGCGTTGCCGAAGGTGGAGATGGGCTGCGCGCGCGCCAGCAACAGGTCGCCCTTGACCAGTTGGCCGAGGCGGAAGTTGGGGTAGCGTTCGGTCAGCGCCTCGGCCTGGCGCAGAGCCAGATCGAGCTGGTTTTGCTCGATGCGTGCAAACACCTCGGTGAGTTGCGATTCGGGGCTGGCATTCGCTGGCAGCGCCATCAGCGGGAGCGCTTCGCGTGCCTGCGCGACGGCCGGCTGCGGCAGCCTGCTGCCTAGCACCTCGCTACCGAAGAAGTAGCTCGCGAAAAGTATTCCGACCCCCGCCGGAATTGCCAGCTTGCGCATTACTGTTCTGCCTTTCCTGGCTGCAATTTCAACCACCCACACGTTCCTGCTGGATCAGCCACTTGCCCTCACGCTTGACCAGGATCAGGGTCTTGGTCGTGGACGAACTCAGGGTGGCCGACTTGTAGTGCTGACGGAATCTTGCCGTAACCTGGTCGGGTCCGTCTACGTTGACCTTGATGTCATCGACCTCGACATCGATTTTTCCGGGTTTATTGATACGCTGGTTGCGTTCTTTTTCCCAATTGGCCCGGTTGGCGCCCCCGGGCACCTTGAAGTCCTTGGCATAGCGCGCCAGATAGCCCTTCACGTCCTTGCGGCTCCAGGCGGTGGCCCAGGCATTGATGACCTTGCCGACTTCGCCGGCCACGTCGCCGTTCTTGCTGTCCGCCTTGGTTTCGGTCTTGGCTTCCGCAGGCTTGGCTTCTGTCGGCTTTGTTTCGGCCGGCTTCGGTTCGACGGGTTTTGTTTCTGCAGGCTTGGCGGGCTCCACCGGCTTGGCGGCCTCGACGGGCGGCTTCGCGGGCGCGGCAGGCGGTGCGGCGGCAACGATGGTCGGTACCGGCGGCGCCACCGGCGTACTCGGCGCCTTTGTCGGCGGAGTGGCGGGCTTGCTGGGCTCCGGTTTGCTGGCCGCACGCGGCGTGCTCATCGACATGTCCTTGATGAGGGCCAGCTTGCTTTGCGCGCTGGTATTGCTGGCGTCGAGCTGCAAGGCCTTGCCGTAAGCCTGGCTGGCGAGGCGGGAGTACAGGTCGCCCAGGTTCTCGTGCGCCGTGGCATAGGCGGGGTGGGTGCGGATCGCCTGCTCCAGCGCCTGCTTGGCCTTGTCGTATTGTTTCTGCTGGGCGTAGATCACGGCCAGGTTGTTGTAGGGCTCGGGCAGCTCCGGATAGTCTTCGCTCAGTTTGTTGAAGATCGCGATGGCTTCCGCGTTGCGTCCCATCTCCGCGAGGATGGTGCCCTTGAGAAAGCGCCCCTGCGCGTCCTTGGGCTTGTCTGCCAGAACACGCTCGACCTGTTCCAGAGCCTGAGTCGGTTGCCCCTGGCGCCACAGACGGCTGGCGTCCTGCAGTGCATCGGCACGGGCGGGCAGGGCAATGCCCATGAACAGGCTCAGGCAAGCAAGGGTGGTCAGGGTGCGACGCAGGGTCATGGTATACTCGAGAACAGTTTTCAGTCAGTTTTGTTCAGTGTAACGTTCTGTATTTGAACGTTTATTTGCGCGCTGGCGGGGCTGAATCCGTGCTTGGCGCAGATTCGGCGCCAAGCAGCCCCACACAACCCGCGATTCTACCAATAAGCCAGCCCCTGCAATAGCCGAAATGCACAGTCTTTTCAGTGCTCCCCGCCGCTTAGCATGGGCGCTCTTCCGGCTCTGACCGGCCCTGATGAAATGCTCAAGATCCACAATTCTCTGACTCGCAGCAAAGAGGACTTCACCCCCATCGAGGCGGGCCATGTGCGCATGTATGTGTGCGGCATGACTGTGTACGATTTCTGTCACCTTGGTCATGCACGCGTCATGGTGGTGTTCGACATGGTGGCGCGCTGGCTGCGTGAACGCGGCTATAAGGTCACTTATGTCCGCAATATCACTGATATTGACGACAAGATCATCAAGCGCGCTGCCGAGAATGGCGAAAGCATACGCGCGCTGACTGACCGCTTCATCAACGCCATGCACGCGGACGCCGATGCGCTTGGCGTATTGCGCCCGGACCACGAGCCGCGCGCGACCGAATATGTGCAGCAAATGCTGGACATGATCGCCAGCCTCGAAAAGCATGGCTACGCTTATGTTGCCGCTCCTGAAGGCAAGGGCGGCGACGTCTGCTATTCGGTGCGCAAGTTTCCCAATTACGGCAAATTGTCGGGCAAGTCGCTCGACGACCTGCGCGCTGGCGAACGCGTCGATGTCGTCGACGGCAAACGCGATCCGCTCGACTTCGTGCTGTGGAAGCGTGCCAAGGAAGACGAACCGGACGAGGTCAAATGGGATTCGCCCTGGGGTGCCGGTCGTCCGGGCTGGCATATCGAGTGCTCGGCCATGGGCAGCGACATCCTCGGCAAGCAGTTCGATATCCATGGTGGCGGCCAGGATCTGCAGTTCCCGCACCACGAGAATGAGATCGCCCAGTCCGAAGGCGCGCATCAGTGCAGCTATGTGAATTACTGGATGCACAACGGCTTTATCCGCGTCGATGACGAGAAGATGTCCAAGTCCCTGGGTAACTTCTTCACCATTCGCGATGTGCTCAAGCAATACGACCCCGAAGTAGTGCGCTTCTTCAT
Source organism: Rhodocyclaceae bacterium (assembly GCA_035565355.1). GTDB lineage: Bacteria > Pseudomonadota > Gammaproteobacteria > Burkholderiales > Rhodocyclaceae. The sequence continues at coordinate 25,456 of DATMSM010000042.1, read as the reverse complement.
CCTGCGCGCGCATTACCGCAGTCCGCTCAACTACTCCGATGCTCATCTGGACGATGCGCGCAGCGCCTTGACCCGCTTGTACACGGCCTTGAAGAACCATCCGGCAACAGGCGTCGCGGTGGACTGGAATGAGGCCCACGCGCAGAAGTTCGCTGCTGCAATGAACGACGATTTTGGTACCTCCGAGGCGATTGCCGTGCTCTTCGATCTCGCCAACCTGGTCAACCGCGACAACGATGCGAAGATGGCAGATCAGTTGCGGGCGCTTAGTGGCGTGCTGGGCTTGCTGCAGCGTGATGCTAAGGATTATTTACAAGGCCGACGTGTTTTTGGCTCAGGGCACGCAGGACTGGAGCTTTCAGCAAGTGGTGATGGTCATGTGATTCAGGGGTTAAACGATGCAGAAATTGATTCCATGATCGTTGCCCGCAACGAAGCAAAGAAGGCGAAGAACTTCGCCGAATCCGACCGCATCCGCGACGAACTCAAGGCGGCGGGCATCGTTCTGGAAGACAAGCCGGGGGGCTTAACCGAGTGGCGTCGCGCCTGAGTGCCGACGCTAGGGAGCGCTGATGCAATTCCGCTATCCACGTTCCTTCTTCAAACTGCTGGCGGTCGGCTTCTTCCTCGCCGTGCTGCCGCTGACGGCCGGTCTGTTGGCCATGACGGTGGCGATCCAGAAACTGTCTACACAGAGCCAGCAGGCGGTGTTCGATGCTGCCCGCATTGCCCACGGCAGCCGCCAGCTGGCCGAGGTCTTGCCGACGCTGGAACGCTCGGCGCGGCAAAACCAGATTCTCCAGGACGAAACCCTGCGTGCGGGTTATGTCACGCTGCGTGAAGAGTTTTCCGAGATCATTGCGCAGATGCAGCGCATGCCGCTTGATGCGGAAATGCGCGCGCTGCTCACCGGCATGATCGAGGAGGAGGCGGAGGCCTATCGCCTGCAACTCAGTGGCGACAACAAGGAAATGAATGATCAATTCGCCAAGCTGGCCACCACCGGTCGGGCCATGCTGCTGCATTCGAGCGCCGTGATCGACCGCGAGGCCGGTGCGCTCAAGGCACAGGCCGAGGAGGCCGAGCATGGAGCCCGCCTGCAGTTACTGGTGGTGGTGCCGGTGGCGTTGCTGGTGGTGGCAGGTTTTACGCATCTGCTGGCACGCCCCATCGCGCAGATCGAGGCAGGCATCCTTGGTCTGGGTGAGCGCCGTCTGCATGAGCGTGTCGTGGTCGAGGGGCCGGACGACCTGGTCCAGCTGGGCGAGCAGTTGAACTGGTTGCGCGAGCGCCTACAGCAACTGGAGGAGCAGAAGGCGCAGTTCCTGCGGCATGTCTCGCACGAACTCAAGACGCCGCTGACGGCGCTGCGCGAAGGTTCGGAGTTGCTGGCGGAAGGCACGGCCGGCAGCCTACAGCCGCGTCAGCAGGAAATCGTCGGCATCTTGCGCGAAAACAGCATTCACCTGCAGCACCTAATCGAGGATCTGCTGCGCCACGGCGAGGCGGAGTTCCGCGCCGCGCGTCTGGAAATCAAGACTTTTTCGCTGCAGGAGTTGGTGGCCGAGGTTGGCGAGCGTCATAACATTGCGCTGGATGCGCGTGATCTGAAGTTGCAGAGCACGGTCGGCGCGCTCCAGTTGCGCAGTGATCCGGAGCGGGTGCGCGTCATTCTCGACAATCTCTTGTCGAACGCTGTCAAGCATGCGCCGACCAACAGCACGGTTGAACTTTTTGCGGGTGTCGAGACTCTGCATGGGGCCTCGCAACTGGTGTTGCGCGTGCGCGATGCCGGTCCGGGCGTACCGGCCGAGGCGCGTGAGCGCGTGTTCGAACCTTTCTATCGCGGCGTCACACCCGCCGGCAGCAAGGTCAAGAGCACCGGTCTGGGCTTGTCGATTTGCCGCGATCATGCGCGCGCGCTGGGTGGTTCAATTACGATAGGCGACGGCTGCGGCGATTTTCGTGTCGTATTGCCGGTGGAGGTAGTGGCATGAAGAAGGTGTGGTGGATTGTGTTGTTGCTGACAGCATGTGCGACGACAGGGCGTGGTGCTTATGGTGATCACTACTGGCTGAAGCCGGCGGACACGTATATCGGCATGGATGACGCGGTGTCCTTGTTGCACTATGCGAATTATGTCCGCGGCCTGAGCATAGGCGAGCGCGAGCGCGAACTGGAGCGCCAGCGTACTGCCTATGCACGGGACAAGAGCGACTTTCGCCGCCTGCAATACGCTTTTGCCTTGAGTGCAGGCGAGCCCGGCCCGAATGAGCGCAAGCTGGCGTTGCAGTTACTGGAAGCTTTTCAGGACGGCCGGCATGACAGTGGATTAGCCGCGCTGGCGGCAGTGCTTGCAACACATCTGAACAGTGTGGCGCAGGCGCAGCAAATGGGGGTGCAACAAGGACAAAAGCGCATAGACGAGCTGGAAAAGAAACTCGATGCCGTCAAGGACATCGAGCGCAGCTTGCTCAGGCGTGAGAAAGGGAAATTGTGAGCGCCCAGCTAGAAGAATGCCTCAAGCATGAAACCTTGCCGCTGATAGAGCGGATGGAGTTTGCCCATTCGGTATGCCATGGCGATACGGGGAGGGCTCTTTCGTGAGCGAGAATCGTCCCAACTATCTGCTGCTGGTCGATGACGATCCGGACCTGCTGCGCCTGCTGGCGATACGCCTGGAGGCGGCCGGCTATCGCGTGGAGACCGCGAGCAACGGGCAGGAGGCGCTGGCACGCGCCAGCGTAGAGCGGCCGCAACTGGTCATTTCCGATATGCAGATGCCGGGGATGGATGGCGCGGCGCTGTTCGATGCGCTACGCGTGCAGCACCCCTTGCTGCCCGTCATCATCCTGACCGCGCACGGCAGCATTCCGGATGCGATTGCCGCCACTCAGCGCGGCGTCTTCGGCTATCTGACCAAGCCCTACGAACCCAAGGCCCTGCTCGATCTGGTCGCACAGGCCTTGCGCCTCGCACCAGCCACCGAGTCGGGTGTCGTGCCGGAGTGGCGCAGCGACATCGTTACCCAGAACAATGTCATGGAAGACCTGCTGGCGCGTGCCGAACTGGTTGCGGCGGGTGATGCCAGCGTATTGCTGCTGGGCGAATCCGGCACCGGCAAGGAGGTCCTGGCGAAGGCCATCCACCGTGCCAGCCCGCGTCGTGATGCGCCTTTCATTGCAGTGAACTGCGGCGCGATCCCGGAGAACCTGCTTGAGTCGGAGCTGTTCGGCTACGTCAAAGGCGCCTTCACCGGCGCCAATCGCGACCAGCGCGGCCTGATTCCGGAAGCCGACGGTGGCACGCTCTTCCTCGACGAAATCGGCGACATGCCGACACCGCTGCAGGTCAAGCTGCTGCGCGTGCTGGAGGAGCGCGAAGTGCGGCCGGTCGGCAGCACGCGCAGCGTGGCGGTGAACATCCGCGTCATCAGTGCGACGCACCGCGATCTGCGCGAGGAGATGGCGAGCGGGCAGTTCCGCAGCGACCTCTACTACCGGCTCAATGTGGTGTCCCTGGACATTCCGGCGCTAAGCGAGCGGCGCGATGACATCCCCTTGCTGGCGAACCACTTTCTCCATCGCCTGGCCGAGCGCTACAACAAGGAGATCAACAGCTTCGCGCCCGATGCGCTGGAGTTGCTTGTGCGCGCCAGTTGGCCCGGCAATGCACGGCAGCTGCTGAACGTCGTCGAACAGGCGGTGGCGCTGGCGACTTCCAGCATGGTGCCGCTGGCGCTGGTGCAGCAGGCGATACGCGAAACCGAGGAGGTCGTGCCTTTCGATGAGGCGCGCCGCCGTTTCGAGAGCGACTATCTGGTCCGCCTGCTCAAGATGACCGGAGGCAACGTGGCGCATGCGGCCAAGCTGGCACAGCGCAATCGCACCGACTTCTACAAGCTGTTGCAGCGGCATTCACTGGAGCCCGCCCTCTTTAAGTGAGCTGCGCGGCTGCCTGAGGCACACCTGTCGCCGTTCGGCGACAGTAAAAATCCTTGTAAATCATTCATCTAAAAGCTTCGCACCCACTCCTGTCGCTATCCAGCGACGGGAGTGGCTGTAGCTGCTTTTTTCTGTTTGTTCTATCTCATTGTTTTTATTGGCTTTTCTTGTCTGGCACGGGGCTTGCCTATAGGAACTGCAAGCGCCATGAGGAAATGACGCCGGGATAAGGAAAAAATAGTGAATACAAGAAAGATGGGGGTTGTGACCTTGTTGATGATGGTCGTCATTATCGGCGTCGCACTCAGTGGTGGCAGTCAGCCAAGCAAGCAGGATGCGGGCATGGTGAGTGGTGCCGTTGTCGGGGGTGTAGGTGGTTCGGCAGTGAGCGACGGTAGCACCGGTCGCCAGCTTGATCGCAGGTAAATCCCAGGAGAGACAAGATGAGTCATCTGATTGTCGATAGCAACGATCAGGCACTCCTGAAGGAGAAAGCCATGAGCATCAAACCCAGGATTCTTTACCCCTCGCTGATCATCGCAGCGTTTTCGGTGACCTTGCTGAGCCTGACCGGCGTGGCCGCGCTCACTGGGCATCTCCCTGGTGCCAATGCCACCCAGGGCAGCAGCCAGGACGATCTGACACGCAAGAATGGCGCGGGCGGCGGCAAGTCGGGCGCTTTGTGTGCCAGCTGCGGCACCGTTGAAAGTGTGCGCCTGATCGAGCGCAAGGGCTCTGGCAGCGGCCTTGGCGCCGTCGCAGGTGGCGTGGCCGGTGCCTTGATCGGCAATCAGTTCGGCGGCGGTTCGGGCCGCACCGTGATGACAATCGCGGGGGCCGGCGGCGGTGCCTATGCCGGCAACGAGATCGAGAAGAACATGAACAAATCCAGCGCCTATCAGATCAAGGTACGCATGGCCGACGGCAGTACCCGCACCTTGTCGCAGCGGGATGTGCCGGGCGTGAATTCAGGTGACCGCGTACGTGTAAGCAACGGCGCGATTGCCGAGGTGCTGTAGGGCATATCGCTCGTACAGCCCGCCAGTTTTGGGCTCACTCAGGCCGGAGTTCTCTCCCCCTACTTCGGCCGAGTCCATCTCCCCCCGCTGCCGGATCTCTCCCTGGCAGCGGGGTTTTTCTTTTGTAGGCAGCGAATCGCGTAGTGGTGAGCGTGGAGGCTTGTTCCATCGCCGGGCCGCCTCAAGATGGAGCCGCCCCCTTGGGGGGCGGCGATCCGCGTAGCGGTGAGCGTGGGGGCTTTTTTTCTCTAGTCGGCGTGCGCGCCGAGAATCTCGGTGGTTCGCGCTTCCAGCACGACGAGTTCTTCCTCATCCATGCCGAGTTGCGCCATGCAGGCCTCACCGAGCTTGTCCCACTCGTGCGTCTTGCTGCGGCCGGTATTCTGCTGTAGCAGGTGCTCAGCAAGTTGGGCGATTGCAATCAGGGAGCGGAAGGGCGCATCCGGGAGACCAGGCGCCAGGTGGAGCTCATGGTGGTGGCGCACCGCCTTGCAGATATTGTCCGGCAGCCACCATGATTGCGTCATCAGAGAGCCCATGACGACGTGATTGGTCGGCAGCAGCTCATCCTCGATATCCGTGAAGAGGCGCGACTGCTCGTTGTTTGCATTGTTGAGGATGCGCGCGTAGTCGGGGAAGTGCTGCAGCAGCACGGCAATCCCGCAGTCGCGGAAGAGTCCGTAGGTGTAGGCTTCCTGCGGGCGTACACCGGGCCATTGCTTGTGGTTAGCAAGCCAGCCTGAAAGATTGGCAATCTGCGCCGAGGCATCCCAGAAGCGCTCCATGGCCCGCATGTTCGGGAAGGCCTCGCTCAGCGCGATGCAGGCGACGGCTTGGCTGGCGGTATCCAGACCGAGCATGATGAGGGCTTCGGAAACGCTGGCGATGCGGCGCTGGGCGCCGAAGTAGGGCGAGTTGGTCAGTTTGACCAGGCCGGCAGCCAGCGCCACGTCACTGCTGATGATCTGGGTCAGGTGACGGAAGTCGGGTTCAGGATTGTCCATCTCCTGGGCAATGCGTTCCAGGACCACGGGGCAGGGCGGAATGCGATTGTCCCGCAGCGCGGTCTGGAATTCCCGATTGAGGGGTTTGTCGCTACTGTTGGCCAATGCGGTCATGGTCGTACTCTGCCTGGGGTTTAGCCTGTGCCCGATTGCGCAGCCATTCCAGAAGTGTATCGCCAGACATGGCATGTGCATACAGGTGGCCCTGTATGCCATCCACTCGCGCCTGCTTCATGGCCTGTACCTGTGCCTCATTTTCCACCCCTTCGGCGACAACGCTCATGCCGAGTTCCTGGCCGAGGCGAGTCATGGCCTTGACGATGGCATAGGCGCGTTGATCGTCCGGCAACGCGGCGGCGAAAGCGCGATCCAGTTTGACCTTGGCAGCGTGAATGTCCTTGAGGTTGGCCAGGCAGGAATAGCCGGTGCCGAAGTCGTCGATGGCCAGCGTTACGCCGGCAGCACGCACGTCACAGAGGTTGATCTGCACGGTGCGCGACATGTCCATAAACAGGGACTCGGTCAGTTCAAGCTCGATGCGGTCGGCTGGAATCTTGGCGTAGATCACCGCACCGCTCAGCATCTGCGAAAAGGCGGGGGAGAGTAGCTGCACACGCGATACATTCACGGCCACCTTGAGGTCGTAGCCGGCTTCCATGAGGCGGCGTGCAAACAGCGCGCCCTGGCTGAGCGTCCATTCGCCCAGCTGGGTGATAAGTCCGGTTTTTTCGGCCACCGGAATAAAGATGTCGGGTGGCAGCGATTGGCCGTCCACCGTGCAACGCATCAGCGCCTCGACCGATTCCACGCTGCCATCGAGGCGGAGTATCGGCTGGTAGTGCAGGTCCAGCCCGCCGGTTTCCATGGCGCGATGCAGCTTGCTTTCAATGTCCAGCTCGGTACGGGCCGGCAGGCCGGTCTGAGGTGCCCGGATCGCATCCTCGGCATGTGCGTACACCCAGCGCTGATTGCTGCGCTTGGCGCGCAGCATGGCCTGGTCGGCACGCTGCAACAGGCTGATGGCATTCTCGCCGGCTTCGAGCATGGCAATACCGATGCGAGCGCTGGGGTGCAGCGTAATGCCGTCCCAGGAAAGCGATGTCTTGATGCACGCCTCGATGCGCTCGGCCAGCTCCGTGACTGTGGCCTCGCTTTCCGCATACAGGAGGCAAACAAATTCGTCGGCGCCCATATGGCCAAGGTGCGCATCGTGGCCAATCGCCTCGTCAAGGCGGCGGCCGATAGTAGCGAGAATCTCGTCACCATCGCCATAGCCGAAGGTTTCATTGACTTGCTGAAAGCGATCAAGGTTGATCCACAAGGCGGCAATGGTGCCGGCTGCAGCGCCTTCGATCATGTACTGGGACAGTTGCAGGCAGCGTTCGCGGCTTAACAGGACGGCCATGAGTTGAGGGTATCTCTCTGCAAGGGGTGAGGTTGCGACTTGTCAGCATCATACCCTCGGGAACTCATGTCGCAGCAAAAAAGGATGACAAAATCTCCACCTGAATTAATGATTTATGCAACAACTCTTGAAGTGGGCTCATAAAAGAAAAAGCGGAGCCTGGGCTCCGTTTTTTCTTGGACATCTGCACCGTAAACTCAATCCTTCTTCGCTTAGCTAGCGAAGAAGTCCTTCACCTTGTCCATCCAGCTTTGGGCCTTGGGGTTGTGTACGCCCGCTTCGGCCTGGCTGATGCGTTCGAACTCCTCGAGCAACTCCTTTTGCCGTGCGGTCAGCTTGACCGGCGTTTCGACGACGACATGGCAGAGCAGGTCGCCGTGGCCGATGCTGCGTATGCCCTTGATGCCCTTGCCGCGCAGGCGGAAGACCTTGCCGGTCTGGGTTTCGGCCGGGATCTTCAAGCGGGCGATGCCGTCCAGCGTGGGGATCTCAATCTCGCCACCGAGCGCCGCGACGGCGATGCTGACCGGCATTTCGCAATGCAGGTCATCGTGGTCGCGCTGGAATACGCTGTGCTCCTTGAGGTGCACCTGGACGTAGAGATCGCCGTTCGGGCCACCGTTGACGCCGGCTTCGCCCTCGCCCGAGAGACGGATGCGATCGCCCTCGTCGATGCCGGCCGGAATCTTGACCGACAGCGTCTTGTGCGTCTTCTTGCGCCCGGCGCCGCTGCAATCGGGGCAGGGCGTGGGCACGAACTTGCCAGTGCCGTGGCACTTGGGGCAGGTCTGCTGGATCGAGAAGAAGCCTTGCTGCATGCGCACCTGGCCGTGACCGTTACAGGTTGGGCAGGTCTTGACCTCGGTACCCTTTTTGGCTCCGCTGCCATCGCAGGTTTCGCACTCCTCCATGGTGGGGATGCGGATTTTGGTTTCGGTACCGCGTGCGGCCTCCTCGAGAGAAATCTCGAGGTTGTAGCGCAAGTCTGCGCCGCGATAGACATTGCTGCGGCCACCGCCGCCACCGGCACGTCCGCCGAAGATGTCGCCGAAGATATCGGAGAAGGCATCGGCAAAGCCGCCAGCGCCCGCGCCGCCGAAACCGCCGCCCATGCCGGCCTGCGGGTCTACACCGGCATGACCATACTGATCATAAGCAGTGCGTTTCTGCGCATCGGACAGAATCTCGTAGGCCTCCTTGGCCTCCTTGAACTGTTCCTCGGCCTTGGGGTTGTCGGGATTGCGGTCCGGGTGGTACTTCATGGCGAGCTTGCGATAAGCCTTCTTCAGCTCATCGTCAGATGCATCGCGGTTGACCCCCAGCACTTCGTAGAAATCTTTTTTTCCAGCCATGTTTTTCTTTCGCTACAGATGGCACGAAGGCACGGAAACAGAATTGCCCCTGTTTCTGTGCCTCCCCCGTCCTTTTAATCGGACCAGGCGTTCAGGAATTACTTCTTGTCCTTGACCTCGGTGAACTCGGCGTCGACCACATCGCTGTCGTCCTTCTTGCTGTCACCAGCGTCGGCATTTGCCGACGACTCGGCGCCGCCTGCTGCCGCCTGCTGCTCGGCATAGATCTTCTCGCCCAGCTTTTGCGCGACCTTGGCCAGGGCCTCGGTCTTGGCTTCGATGGCTTCCTTGTCGTTGCCCTTGAGTGCTTCCTCGGCTTCGGCAATTGCGGCTTCAATGGCGGCCTTGTCGTCACCCGCCTTGTCGGCGTGATCGGCCAGGGCCTTCTTGGTCGAGTGCACCATGGCTTCGCACTGGTTCTTGGTGTCCACCAGTTCGCGCGCCTTCTTGTCTTCCTCGGCGTGCGCGGCAGCGTCCTGAACCATCTGCTGGATCTCGGCTTCGGAGAGACCCGAGTTCGCCTTGATGGTGATCTTGTTTTCCTTGCCCGTGGCCTTGTCCTTGGCCGACACATGCAGGATGCCGTTGGCATCGATGTCGAAGGTGACCTCGATCTGCGGCATGCCGCGCGGTGCGGGCGGGATGTCGGACAGGTTGAACTGGCCCAGGCTCTTGTTGCCGGCGGCCATTTCGCGCTCGCCTTGCAGTACGTGGATGGTCACCGCGTTCTGGTTATCGTCGGCGGTCGAGAACACCTGGCTCTGCTTGGTCGGGATCGTGGTGTTCTTGGTGATCAGCTTGGTCATGACGCCGCCCAGGGTTTCGATACCCAGCGACAGCGGGGTCACGTCGAGCAGCAGCACGTCCTTGACCTCACCCTGCAGCACGCCGCCCTGGATCGAGGCGCCGATGGCGACGGCTTCGTCCGGATTCACGTCCTTACGCGGGTCCTTGCCGAAGAATTCCTTCACCTTTTCCTGCACCTTGGGCATGCGCGTCATGCCGCCGACCAGGATCACGTCGGTGATGTCGCCGACCTTGATGCCGGCGTCCTTGATGGCGACGCGGCAAGGTTCGATGGTGCGTGCGATCAGCTCGTCGACCAGCGACTCGAACTTGGCGCGCGTGATCTTCAGCGTAAGGTGCTTGGGGCCCGACGCGTCGGCGGTGATGTAGGGCAGATTGATTTCGGTCTGGGTGCTCGACGACAGCTCGATCTTGGCCTTTTCAGCAGCTTCCTTCAGGCGTTGCAGGGCGAGCACGTCCTTCTTCAGGTCCACGCCCTGTTCCTTCTTGAACTCGTCGATGATGTAGTCGATCAGGCGCTGGTCGAAGTCTTCGCCGCCAAGGAAGGTGTCGCCGTTGGTGGACAGCACTTCGAACTGGTGCTCGCCGTCGATTTCAGCGATGTCGATGATGGACACGTCGAAGGTGCCGCCGCCCAGGTCGAACACGGCAATCTTGCGGTCGCCTTCCTGCTTGTCGAGGCCGAAGGAGATCGCGGCTGCGGTCGGTTCGTTGATGATGCGCTTCACTTCCAGACCGGCGATGCGGCCGGCGTCCTTGGTGGCCTGGCGCTGGCTGTCGTTGAAGTAGGCGGGCACGGTGATGACGGCCTCGGTGACTTCTTCACCCAGGTAGTCTTCGGCGGTCTTCTTCATCTTCTTCAGCACTTCGGCGCTGACCTGGGGCGGGGCCAGCTTCTGACCCTTGGCCTCAACCCAGGCGTCGCCGTTGTCGGCCTTGATGATCTTGAAGGGCATCAGGTCGATGTCCTTCTGCACGGCCTGCTCTTCAAAGCGGCGGCCGATCAGGCGCTTGACGGCGTAGAGGGTGTTCTTGGCATTGGTCACGGCCTGGCGCTTGGCCGAGGCACCGACCAGGATTTCATCGTCGGTGTAGGCGACGATGGACGGCGTGGTACGCGCGCCTTCGGAGTTTTCGATGACCTTGGGCTTGCCGCCTTCCATCACGGAAACGCAGCTGTTGGTAGTGCCGAGGTCGATACCGATGATCTTGCCCATGTGAGTGTCCTTTAAGAATGTGTGGGTCTGTGTGACCGGATTAGCTTGATTCGAATATGGGGTTCAGCGTGACAGGTTCAAGCGGTGAGCCTCAGCTTTTTGCCTTGGAGACGATCACCAGCGCCGGGCGGATCACGCGCTCGTGCAGGGCATAGCCCTTCTGCAGCACATTGATCACGCGGTTGGGTTCGCCGTCGGCTTCGACCTGGCTGATGGCCTGGTGCTGGTGTGGATCAAACTTGTCTTCCAGCGGATTGATTTCCAGCAGGGCGGACTTCTCGAACGCCGAGCTCAGTTGCTTGAGCGTCAGCTCCACGCCGGCCTTGAGATCCTCGGCGGTCTGCTTGTCGCTGGCCAGCGCGGCTTCGAGGCTGTCCTTGACAGCGATGAGCTCGCCGGCAAACTTTTCGACCGCAAACTTGCCGGCCTTGGCGATGTCTTCTTGGGCGCGGCGGCGGATGTTCTCGCCTTCGGCCTTGGCGCGCAGCCAGGCGTCGTGGCTTTCGGCGGCCTTCTGCTCGGCGATCTGCAACTGGTCTTCCAGGCTGGGCATGCTGTCTACATTGGCCGGGGCCGCGTTGTCCGCCGTTTCGTTGATCTGGGGTTCTTGTTCTTGCGACATGAGCTTTCCTTGAAATGCAGAATTTCTGAATTGCCCACACTTGGGGACGGGTCTTAGGCTTTCAAGTCCCGATTGTTCCAAATAGGCAAAAAATAAGGGGCGCCTGCAAGGCGCCCCTTATATCTGGGCCGTGAGGCCTGTGTTTTCAAGACTCAGACTGTTAAATCGATCTCCTGCAGGCTGCCCGCGCTACCGTTTTCGTAGAGGAATACGCCACTGTCGCGCACCCCGCCGAGATCGCTATTGCCATTGCCGCGCAGCTCGAACTTGCTGTTCACATGCGCCAGGGCCAGGGCACCCACACCCGCCTCGCGCAGCGTCATCAAAGTGTCGCTGCCCGGCATCCAGACCATGAGCTGGTCGAAGGCGGCATCGTTCTCGTCTATCCAGCCGTTCCGGTCGCCGTCGAGCGCAGCCAGCTCGCCAAAGCCGCTGTCGGTGGCGGGGCCCAGCAGTTCGAGGCCGTTGTCGACCTTGCCATTGGCATTTTTGTCCAACACCAGATAGCCGCTGGCGCTGGCGAACTGGGAGATCTGTTCTTCCGTGCCGTCGCCGTCCAAGTCGAAGCTGAACTTCATGTCGCTGAGCTGGGCGGCGGTGCCGCCGAAATTGATCACCAGCGGATCCTTGCGCTGCGCATTGCCGGCGCGCAGGGAAACATGTGTTTCCTCGTAATAGCTGCGGCGCATACTGAGGTCGAGCTGGAAGCTGATCTCCTTGCCGTCGGCGGTGCGGACGACGCCTTGGGCGGAAACTGTGGTCTGCTCCACCTCCGCATAGCTTTCATGTAGATCGTATTCCACGCCCCAGTCCGCCTCGGGCGCGCGCGCGTTGCTGCCATTGCCTGGTGTTGCACCCGCTGCCGGCGCCTGGCCGAGTTCGCTGGTATCGAGCAGCTTGATGCGCTTGCCCGTGATTGCCTCGATCATGGCAATCAGCATCTTCAGTTTGGGGTCAAGTTGTTCCCCTTGGCCCTGCACTTCTGCCGCCTGCATAGCCCGGGCCTCATTCGACAGCTGAATGCGGGGCGCTGACGCGGGTGGGGTCTCAGCCTGGAGGGCCGGGCGGGCGCCTTTCCATGCAGTCAAAGTTTCCGAACGTGAATAGACACTTAGGCTCGATTGCTCAGATTGCATCGAGATTTCTGAGGCAGAAATTTTCATGGCGGTTCCCGGGAAAAGCTTGTGGCGTCAAGCTGTTAACGGGAGTGCCGAGCAGAACTTGAGGGCCTGGAAGTGGGCCGCCGTGTGCTTAGTGTGTTGCCCCAAGCGCTGCCGCGCGTGCGGCTGTGGCGGGGTCGGCCGCCGGTGTTGTTAGCCAGTGTCCCAAATGGGTGCGGGCGATGTCGGTCAATGCCGCTATCCATTCGGCATCTTCATTGAGGCAGGCGATGTAGTGGAATGCGGCGCCGCCGCCGTTCCGTCCGTGAGTCAGGAAGGCCTGTTTGCATTCCAGGCTGATTTCTTCCAGCGTTTCCAGGCAGTCGGCGGTGAAGCCGGGGCAGATCACGTCTACACGGCGCGTGCCGTCGCGGGCCAAGGCCTCCAGCGTGGGCTGCGTATAGGGCTGCAGCCATTCGGCGCGGCCGAAGCGCGACTGGAAGGTCACCAGGTATTGATCCTGCGAGAGGCCCAATGCTTCTGCGAGCAGGCGGCCGCTCTTCTGGCATTCGCAGTAATAAGGGTCGCCCTTGTCCAGGCTGAAGCGGGGCAGGCCGTGAAAGCTCATGACCAGCTTGTCGCCTGATTGCAGATGGCCATGCGTCATCCAGTGCTTGCGCACGGTGGCCGCCAAGGCCGCAATATAGCCAGGGTGGTCGTGGTAGTTGCGCACGAAACGCAGCTCAGGCACGTTGCGCGTGCCTTGCGTCCAGGCGCTGACCATGTCGCCGACGCTGGCGGTGGTTGAGGCCGCGTATTGCGGGTAGGCCGGTAGGATCAGAATGCGTCCGCAACCGGCCGCCTTGAGCTGATCCAGCTTGCTGGCGATCGAGGGATTGCCGTAGCGCATGGCCCAGGCGACTTCAATGTCCGGATAGCCCGCGGCACCCAGCGCGCCGCGCAGCAGCTTGGCTTGCTTTTGCGTGTGCACGGCCAGGGGCGAGCCGTCCTCGGTCCATACCAGCGCGTACTTGGCGGCGGATTTTCGCGGGCGCGTGTTGAGGATGATGCCGTTGAGAATCAGCCACCAGATCGGCCGCGGGATTTCCACGACGCGTGGATCGGACAGGAATTCCTTGAGGTAACGGCGTGTCGCACTCGTGGTTGGGGCGTCCGGCGTGCCGAGATTGACATACAGAATTCCGGTGCGAACGGGCGTTCCGTGCAGGTGCTCGGGTTCGGGCTGGTAGCGGGCCATGGATGCCTTAGTTGGGGTTGCTGAGAGCGTTGCTGAGCAGGCGCGCGGTAATGTCGACGATGGGGATGACGCGCTCATAAGCCATGCGCGTCGGGCCGATCACGCCGAGTGTACCGACGACCTCGCCGTTAGCTTCGTAGGGCGAGGTGACGACGCTGCATTCGTCGAGCGGTGCAATGCCGGATTCGCCGCCGATGAAGACCTGCACGCCCTCGGCACGGCTGGAAATTTCCAGCAGCTGGGCCAAGCTGGTCTTCTGGTCGAACAGGTCGAAAAGCTGGCGCAGGCGGTTGATGTTGGAGGACAAGTCCTCGATATCGAGCAGCTTGCGTTCGCCGCTGAGGATGTACTGCGGTTGCTGGGCTTGCGTGTCCTCGCCAGCGGCGACGGCCGCGGTCATCAGCTCGCTCATGTCGGAGTGCAGCTGCGAAAGTTCGTCGCGCAGGCGATTGCGGATTTGCTCAAGATCGAGGCCGGCATAGTTCTGGGTCAGGAAATTGGCCGCCTCGACCAGCTCGGATGCGCTGTAGTCGCGCTGTGTATGCAGAATGCGGTTCTGCACGTCGCCGTCCATGGTGACGAGGATGAGCAGCACGCGCTTTTCCGACAGCGTGAGGAATTCGACCTGGCGGATGCGCGCCTGCGGCCGGCGCGGCACGATCACCACGCCGGCAAACTGTGTCAGTTGCGACAGCAATTGCGAGGCCGTGCTGATGGCCTGTTGCGGCTGGCTGGGCTGGATCGCGCCCTGCAGATTGTTGATCTCGGTGCGCTCCAGCGGCTTGATGGTGAGCAGGGTATCAACGAAGAGACGGTAACCCAGGGCGGTCGGAATGCGGCCGGCGGAGGTGTGCGGGCTGGCGATAAAGCCCATTTCCTCGAGGTCGGACATGACATTGCGTATGGTCGCCGGCGACAGCTCCAGGCCCGAATGGCGTGACAGGGTGCGCGAGCCCACCGGCTGTCCTTCGACGATATACCGTTCGATCAGGGTCTTGAGCAGGGTCTGGGCGCGCTTGTCTAGCATGGACTGGATTATAACCACCTATCCTCAGTCCCCTTTCCTACTGAAAGGGGCGGGGGAATGGTTACTTTTTCAGGCCTTATTCCATCTTGTCTAGTGCGGCGGCCGGGGATAAAGTGCGGGCTGTTCGACTCTCTGAGGAGTTTTCCGTGTTTTCCATCATTCAGGCGGCCGGTTGGCCCATCTGGCCGCTGCTGCTGGCTTCCATCATCGCCGTTGCGCTCATCATCGAGCGTTTTACCGCATTGCGTCGTTCCCGGATCACCCCGGCAGGCTTGCTGCAGAGCGTGGTTGCCGATGTGCGCCAGGGCAATGTGTCGGCCGAGGCGCTGCAGCGCCTGGAGGCGCACTCGCCGCTGGGCCGCGTGTTTGCTGCCGGTCTGGCCAATGTCAAGAACTCGCGCGAAGTCATGAAGGAAGCCATCGAGGAGGCCGGTCGCGGTGTTGCGCACGAGCTGGAGCGCTTTCTCACCACGCTGGGCACCATCGCTGCCGTCAGCCCGCTGATGGGCCTGTTCGGCACCGTGGTCGGCATGATCGAAATCTTTGGCTCACCTACCGCCGGTGGCGGTAACAATCCGCAAATGCTGGCGCACGGTATTTCAATCGCCCTCTATAACACCGGTTTCGGTCTGGTCATCGCCATTCCGGCCATGATCTTCTACCGCCACTTCCGCGCGCTGGTCGACAGCATGGTGATCGAGATGGAGCTGCAGGCCGTGAAATTGGTCGAGCTTGTGCACGGCGAGCGCAAGTAAGCGCCAGTCAGCGAATAATTCCAAAGGCATAGCCATGAATTTTCAACGCGGCCGCCATCGCGAAGAGCCCGAGATCAACTTCATTCCGCTGATCGACGTGCTGCTGGTGATCTTGATCTTCCTGATGGTCACTACGACGTATTCGAAGTTCTCGGGACTGGAGATCAACCTGCCCACGGCTGATGGTCCGGCGCCGACCGAGCAGCCCGCCGAGATCAATGTGGCGGTAACCGCCAGCGGCGACGTGCTGGTGAACAAGGTGTCGGCCGGTCGCGACGTGCAGGCTATCTCTGCCGCGATCAAGCGCGTTGCTGGCGGCGCCGAGAAGGAACCCATCATTGTCATCAGCGCGGATGCGAAAGCTACGCACCAGAGCGTCATTGATGTGATGCAGGCGGCGCAGTCGGCGGGTCTCTCGCATATCTCCTTTGCCACACAGAACAGCAAGTAGACAGAAGGCGGGCTTCCCCGCTTTCTGGCTGCAACGCAATCTCATCTCCGGCCTGCTGTGGCCGTTGTCACTGGTTTTTTCCCATCTCGCCCGCCGGCGCCGGCAGCGCATCAAGTCGCAGCGTCTGTCCGTGCCGGTCGTGGTGGTTGGCGGCATCACTGTCGGCGGCGCCGGCAAGACGCCGCTGACGCTGCATCTGGCCGAGGCCTTGCGCAAGCGCGGCTTTGCCCCGGGCATCATCAGTCGCGGCTACGGCGGCACCGTGTCGGGCGAGCTGGAAGTTCGCCCCGACAGCGCGGCCAGTCTGGTCGGTGACGAGCCCTTGCTGTTGCGCTGCCGTGCCGGCTGCCCCGTGTTCGTCGGCGCCGATCGCGTTGCCGCGGGCAGGGCGCTGCTGGCGGTGCATCCGGAAGTGAACCTGATACTCTGCGACGACGGTCTGCAGCACTACCGGCTGGCGCGCGATTTCGAGATTGCGGTGTTCGACCGGCGCGGCCTGGGCAATGGCTGGGCTTTGCCGGCCGGCCCCCTGCGCGAGCCGGTGAGCCGCCTGCAAGAGGTCGATGCGGTGGTGCTCAACGATGCGCCGTTGGTGGCGATTCAGACGGCTGGCTCGCCTGCCGCCGTGTTCTCCATGCGGCTCGAAGGCACGGAGTTCTTCAGCCTGCACGATCCGCAGCGCCGCGCTGCCGCCGCCGCCTTGCAGGGGCGGAGCCTGCATGCGGTGGCCGGCATCGGCGAGCCGCAGCGTTTCTTCGATCATTTGCGCGCGCTCGGGCTGGATGTCCAGGCGCATGCCTTTCCCGATCATCACGCCTATGCTGCCGCCGAGCTGGCTTTCGGCGACGGCGTGATCCTGACCACCGAGAAGGATGCGGTAAAATTGCGCGCAGTACTGGCTCCGGATGTCGAGGCATGGGTGCTGCCGGTGTCGGCGGTGCTGTCGCCGGGGCTGGATCAACTGATTGTGGAGAAGCTGAATGGACGCGCGCCTGCTTGATATTCTGGTCTGCCCTGTATGCAAGGGCCCTTTGCAACATCACAAGAGCCAGAGCGAACTCGTGTGCCGTCCCTGTCGTCTGGCTTATGCCGTCAAGGACGATATCCCCGTGATGCTGGAGTCCGAAGCGCGCCAATTGAGTGCTGAAGAGGCCGAGCAGGCCTGATGGTGTCGTTCAGGGTCGTCATCCCGGCGCGTTTCGCCTCGACGCGGCTGCCCGGCAAGCCCATGGCCGATATCGGCGGCAAGCCCATGATCGTGCGCGTGGCCGAGGCGGCGAAGCAGTCCGGCGCCAGCGAAATTATTGTCGCCTGTGACCAGCAGGATATCCGGGCGGCCGTCATGCAGCACGGCTTCACTGCGGTCATGACGCGCGCCGATCATCCGAGCGGCACCGATCGTATTGCCGAAGTAGCGCAGCATATGGGCTGGGCCGATGACGAGATCGTGGTCAATGTGCAGGGCGATGAGCCGCTGATTCCGCCAACGCTGATCGATGAGGTGGCGCGCGCACTCGAAAACGACAAGGGTGCTGCCATCGCCACCGCCAGTCACGCGATACATACTGCTGCCGACGCCTTCAACCCGAATGTGGTCAAGGTGGTGACGGCGCAGAACGGGCGCGCCCTGTATTTCTCGCGGGCACCGATTCCCTGGCATCGCGACGGTTTCTCCGCGAGCCGCGAGGAGTTACCGGCAGACTTCAATTTGCAGCGCCATATCGGCATCTACGCCTACCGTGTGGGCTTCCTGTGCCGCTACGGCACGCTGCTGCCGTCCCCGGTCGAGCGCTGGGAGTCGCTGGAACAGCTGCGCGCACTCTGGCATGGCGATGCCATTACTGTGGTCGAGACTGACAGTGCGCCGCCACCGGGCGTTGATACACCGGAAGATCTGGAGCGGGTGCGCAGGCATTTCTGAGTTTTGACCGGGAACGCGTTTTTGCGTACCGTACCGATTAAGAACAAGTTTTAACAGGAGCAATTGATGCGTTTGATTTTGTTGGGACCGCCGGGTGCGGGCAAGGGAACTCAGGCCAATTTCATCAAGGAGAAATTCGGCATTCCCCAGATTTCCACCGGCGACATGCTGCGCGCCGCCGTCAAGGCCGGCACGCCGCTGGGCCTGGCCGCCAAGGCCGTGATGGATTCCGGTGCCCTGGTTTCCGACGACATCATCATCGGCCTGGTCAAGGAGCGCCTCAAGGAGGACGACTGCAAGGCCGGCTATATGTTCGACGGTTTCCCGCGCACCATCCCGCAGGCCGACGCAATGAAGGAGGCCGGTGTCAAGATCGACTACGTGTTGGAGATCGACGTGCCTGACGGCGATATCGTCGAGCGCATGAGCGGACGTCGTTCGCACCCGGCTTCGGGTCGCACCTATCACGTCAAGTTCAACCCGCCCAAGGTGGAAGGCAAGGACGATGTGACCGGCGAGGATCTGGTGCAGCGCGAGGATGACAAGGAAGAGACCGTCAAGAAGCGCCTCGACGTGTATCACTCGCAGACCAAGCCCCTGGTGGCTTACTACTCCAAGTGGGCTGCCAACGGCGATGCCAATGCCCCGCAGTACCGCCAGATCAGCGGTACCGGAAAAGTCGAGGAAATCACCGCCCGGGCTTTTGCCGCACTGAAGTAAAGCAAGAAGAGAGGGACAAGACGAAGGGGCTATGGAGGCCCCTTTGTTTTGTGGGTAATATGCCCTGAACGATGCACGATCAATGAATTCGCAAGACCGAGACCAAACACATGCCACGTAATGCCTTCTATGCCCAGTCCGGCGGCGTCACCGCCGTCATCAACGCTAGCGCCTGCGGCGTCATTGAAACCGCACGCGCTCATCCCGACAAGATCGGCAAGGTGTTCGCCGGCCGCAACGGCATCATCGGTGCGCTGACCGAGGATTTGATCGACACCTCGCTCGAGTCCGTCGCCGACATTGCCGCGCTGCGCACCACGCCTTCGGGCGCCTTCGGCTCCTGCCGCTACAAGCTGAAGAGCCTGGACGAACACAAGGCCCAGTACGAGCGTCTGATCGAAGTGTTCAAGGCCCACGACATCGGCTACTTCTTCTACAACGGCGGCGGCGACTCGGCCGACACCTGCAACAAGGTCTCGCAACTGTCTGAGGCTCTGGGCTACCCGCTGCAGGCCATCCATGTGCCCAAGACCGTGGACAACGATCTGCCGCTGACCGACACCTGCCCGGGCTTTGGCTCGGTCGCCAAGTACGTCGCTACTTCGATGCGTGAAGCCGGCTTCGACGTGGCTTCGATGTCGCGCACCTCGACGAAGGTCTTCGTCATGGAAGTCATGGGCCGCCACGCTGGCTGGATTACCGCCGCCTGCGGTTTGGCTGCGGAAAAGGCCGGCGATCCGCCGCACATCCTGCTGTTCCCCGAAGTGCCCTTCGACGAAGAGCGCTTCCTGGCACGCGTCAAGGAAACCGTCGAGAAGTACGACTACTGCACCGTCGGCGTATCCGAAGGTCTGCTCGACAAGGACGGCCGCCTGATGGCCGAGACCGGCGCGCGCGACGCCTTCGGCCATGCGCAGCTCGGCGGTATCGGCCCGCAGATTGCCGCGCTGATCAATGCCAAGCTCGGTTACAAGTATCACTGGGCCGTGGCCGACTATCTGCAGCGCGCCGCGCGCCACATCGCCTCCAAGACAGACGTCGACCAGGCCTACGCGGTCGGCAAGGCTGCGGTGGAAATGGCCATCGCCGGCAAGAATGCGGTGATGCCGGCGATTCGCCGCCTCGCCGACAGCCCGTATCAGTGGGACATCGTCGAAGCGCCGCTGGCCCAGGTCGCCAACGTCGAAAAGAAGATGCCCAAGGATTTCATCACCGAGGATGGCTACGGCATCACCGAAGCTTGCCGTCGCTATCTGGCGCCGCTGATTGAGGGCGAGGATCCGCCGCCCTACAAGAACGGCCTGCCCGACTATGTGCGCCTGAAGAATATTTCGGTCGCCAAGAAGCTGCCGGGAGATTTTAAGATTTAAAGGATTCAAACGCCTGCTAGCATGCAGGCGTTTGTCTATGCAGCAGATGTTGAACCACGACCACCACAGGAGCAAGTAAAGGAACGATCAACCAATAAAGCACAAGGAGGAGGAACTATGGCAGTCGAGCTGGTGTTTGCACTTGCGTGCGCCGTGATAGCGATTATCTACGGCGCCATATCGAGTCAATGGATTCTGTCTCAGGCCGATGGCAATGAACGCATGCGGGAAATCGCCGCAGCGATTCAGGAAGGCGCCAAGGCTTATCTCAATCGCCAATACACGAGCATTGCGGTGGTTGGCGGGGTGCTTTTTCTGGTGATCGGCTTCGTGCCCGCACTCGGCTGGCCGACGGCAATCGGCTTCCTCATCGGCGCGGTGCTTTCGGGTGCGGCCGGCTACATCGGTATGAACGTTTCGGTGCGCGCCAATGTGCGTACCGCCGAAGCCGCCCGTCATGGTATTGCGCCCGCTCTTAATGTGGCGTTCAAGGGCGGCGCCATTACCGGCATGCTGGTGGTTGGCCTCGGCCTGCTCGGTGTCGCGGGCTATTACGCTTGGCTGCGCGCCACGGCGGCGCCGGATGCTAGCGTTGATCACATCATCCATCCCCTGATCGGCCTGGGCTTCGGTTCCTCGCTGATCTCCATCTTCGCGCGTCTCGGCGGCGGTATCTTCACCAAGGGCGCCGATGTCGGCGCCGATCTGGTCGGCAAGGTCGAGGCCGGCATCCCCGAAGACGATCCGCGCAATCCGGCGGTCATTGCCGACAACGTCGGCGACAATGTCGGCGACTGCGCCGGCATGGCTGCCGATCTGTTCGAAACCTATGCGGTCACGCTGGTGGCCACCATGCTGCTCGGTGCGCTGATGCTGAAGAGCCACGGCGATGCGGCGGTGCTGTATCCGCTGGTGCTCGGCGGTTTTTCCATCATTGCTTCCATTGTCGGCTGCTACTTCGTCAAGGCCAAGGAGGGCGGCAAGATCATGAATGCGCTCTACCGGGGCCTGGCCGTCGCTGGCGTGCTGGCGCTAATCGCCTTTTATCCGCTGACCACGTATTTCGTCCCCGACGATCTGCTGGGTAGCACAGGCAGCCAGATGCGTCTGTACGGCGCGGCGGTGATCGGGCTGGTGCTCACCGGTTTGACTGTGGTGATTACCGAGTACTACACCGGAACGGACTTTAAGCCCGTGAAGCACATCGCCGAAGCCTCGACGACGGGACACGGCACCAACATCATCGCCGGTCTCGGCGTATCGATGCGGGCGACGGCCTGGCCGGTGCTGGCCGTATGTGCGGCGATCTGGGGCTCCTATACCCTGGGCGGCCTCTACGGCATCGCGATTGCGGCGACCTCCATGTTGTCCATGGCCGGCATCATCGTCGCACTTGATGCCTACGGTCCGATCACCGACAACGCCGGCGGCATTGCCGAGATGTCGGATCTGCCGGACAGCGTGCGCGCCGTGACCGATCCACTCGATGCCGTCGGCAACACCACCAAGGCCGTGACGAAAGGCTACGCGATCGGTTCGGCCGGCCTCGCCGCCCTGGTGCTGTTCGCCGACTTCACGCATGCGCTTGAAGGCCTGGGCAAGACGGTGGAGTTCAGCCTCAATGATCCGGCCGTGATCATCGGCCTCTTCATCGGCGGCCTGATTCCCTATCTGTTCGGCGCAATGGCGATGGAGGCGGTCGGCCGTTCCGCTGGCGCTGTGGTGATCGAGGTGCGGCGTCAGTTTGCGGAGATCAAGGGCATCATGGAAGGCACCGCCAAACCCGACTACTCGCGCGCGGTGGACATGCTGACCAAGGCGGCGATCAAGGAAATGATGCTTCCCTCCTTGTTACCTGTGCTGGTACCCGTTGTCACAGCCGTGGCCATGAATATCCTGATGGGGCCGGGAGCGGGGGTGCGTGCACTTGGCGGCGTGCTCATGGGCACCATCGTCACCGGGCTGTTCGTCGCCATCTCGATGACCACCGGCGGCGGCGCTTGGGACAATGCCAAGAAGTACATCGAGGACGGCCATTTCGGCGGCAAGGGCTCGGAGGCGCACAAGGCCGCCGTGACCGGTGACACGGTCGGCGATCCCTACAAGGACACGGCCGGTCCGGCGGTCAATCCGCTGATCAAGATCATCAACATCGTTGCACTGCTGATTGTTCCGCTGGTGGCGTAACTGAAATCATGCAGGGCCACATGGCCCTGATTTGACGTGGCATTTGCGAGGAGAAAGGGGCGATCGAGGGATCGCCCCTTTTTCATTGGCGTCAGCTTGGCTACACTGCAACATCCAAGAAAGAGCAGGAGCGAACGGAATGACCAGTCTCAGCGAAGCCCTGACGCGCCACGAGCGCTGGTGGCCCGACCACTTTGACGATAGCGAAATTGAAGCCGTGATCTGGCCCGAGATCGCGATCAGCACTTCGCGCGGCGACTTTGCCTGCTATCTCGTGCATCGTCTGCTCAAGGCCCGCCATCTCGATGAAGCGCGTCTGCGCTACGATCACCTGACCGAGGGTGACCCCGACCCCTTGCATTACTTCCAGGCGATCAACAAGGTGCGCGCCCTGGCCGAGCAAGGGCATGCCGGCGCGATGTTCCACATGGGCAAGGTGCATGCGCTCGGCATCGCCGTCGAGCGGGATGTGCATGAGGCCGCGCAATGGTATCGCCGTGCGGTCGACGAGGGCGACATGCGCGCGCATTGCAATCTGGGCTGGATGTACCAGTCCGGCATGGGCGTGGCGGAAGACAAGGCGGAGGCGCTCCGGCTGCTGTCGATCGGTGCGGAACATGGTGTGCTCTCGGCCAAGGCCGCCGTCGGCATGATGCTGCTGCAGGGCGAGGGGTGTGTCGCCGACCCCGCACAGGCCTTAGGTGTGCTGGAAGCAGCCTTCGAGGCCGGCTACAGCAATGCCGCCAACTGCATTTCCGACGCCTATTTCGCTGGCGAACATCTGCCCCACGATGTCGAACTTGGCCATGTCTGGCTCAGCAAGGCGGCCGAGCGCGGCGATGCGCGCAGCATGGCCATCCTCGGCCACTATCTGATCACGGGCAGCCACGGCAAGACGGATGTCACGCACGGTATTGCACTTATCTACGACGCCATCAATCATGGCTACACGCCGGCCTATGCCTGGCTGGGTGCTTTGTATGAGAAAGGGCAGGGGCTGGAGCGCGACCTCGGCCGTGCCCAGGCCTGGTACGAGCGAGGCGTGGCAGCCGGGGACGAGGGTTCGGGCTTGGGCCTGAGCCGCCTGCAGCAGAGCGTGATGCCGGAGTCGACCTCGCATTCTGTGCACTAGCGTTGCCGGGAAGTGCCGCAGGGAGGTATGCCGGACACGCTCCTAACATGCGTTCTGTGTTGGCGCGCCCGTAAAACCCGGCGCCTGGGCGAGGTTTGAGGCGTGACTCAGCTTGTGCCCTTGCGCCTGAAGTCGGCGAGGCGCATGCCCACCAGCCACAGCGTGGCGAAATAGGCGGCGATGCCGCCGCCGACGATGGCGGCCAGCTGCCACAGGCGCGTCAGCTTGTCCATGATGAGCCAGTCGGTCTCCTGCCCCATGCCGAACCACAGCACCGCCGCCAGCGCGCCCAGCGCTGCGCACAGACGCAGGCTAAACAGCGCCCAGCCCGGTTGCGGCACATAGGCGGCGCGCTTGCGCAGCCCGACCAGCAGCAGCCCGGCATTAAAACAGGCGGCGACACCGATGGAGAGGGCGAGTCCGGCGTGCGCGAGGTCCATGCCGAAGATGAAGAGCAAGTTGAGCAGCTGGGTCAGCACCAGGGTCATCAAGCCGATCTTGACTGGCGTGCGTACGTCCTGACGCGCGTAGAAACCGGGCGCCAGTATCTTGACCATGATGATGCCGGTCAGGCCCACGCTGTAGGCAATCAATGCCTTGCGCGTCTGCATCACGTCGTCGGCGCTGAATGCGCCGTGCTGAAACAGTGTGGACAGCAGGGGCACCGAGAGCATGGCAAAGGCGAGCGCGCACGGCAACGTGAGCATCAGCGTCAGGCGCATGCCCCAGTCAAGCAGGGCGGAAAACTCGGTACGTTGTTCGCCGGCGTGCAGCTTGGCGAGGCTGGGCAGCAGAATGGTACCCAGCGCCGCACCGAGCAGGCCCGAGGGAAACTCCATCAGGCGGTCCGCGTAATACAGCCAGGAAACGCTGCCGGTCACCAGGAAGGAGGCGAACACGGTGTTGATCAGCAGCGATACCTGCGAGATCGAAACGCCGAGCACGGCAGGTGCCATCAGCTTGAGTATGCGGCGCACACCGGCGTCGGCCGGTGCCCAGTCCCAGCGCGGCAACAGACCGATCTTGGCCAGCGCAGGCAGTTGGATTGCCAGTTGCAGCACGCCGCCGATGATCGCCGCCCAACCCAGGACGAGGATGGGTTGCGCGAAGTAGGGGGCCGCGAACAGCGCCATCCCTATGAATGAGAGATTCAGCAAGACCGGCGTGACGGCCGGCACCGCGAAGCGGCTCCAGGTATTCAGCACACCCGCCGAAAGGGCAACCAGCGACATGCACAGAATGTAGGGGAAGCAGATGCGCGTGAGCTGGACTGTGAGCGCGAACTTGTCGGCGTCGGCACTGAAGCCGGGTGCGGAAACATGGATCAGCAGCGGGGCGCCGAAAACGCCCAGTACCGTGACAGCCAGTAAAATGACGAACAGCAGCGAGGCGGTGCGATTGACGAGCTGGTGAGTCTCGGTTTCACCGCGCCGGTTCTTGTATTCGGCCAGGATAGGCACAAATGCCTGGGAGAATGCGCCCTCGGCGAATAGTCGGCGCAGCAGATTGGGCAGGCGGAAGGCGACCACGAAGGCGTCGGTCGCCAGCCCCGCGCCAAAGGCCCGCGCAATCACGAAGTCACGTACAAAACCCAGGATGCGGGACAACAGGGTCAGGCTGCTGACGGTGGCGAGGGCTTTGAGCAGATTCATCGAGGCAGGGCGATCTGGACGGGGATGGCGGTAAGGGGAAAACAGCAGGCCCACCAAGCAACGCAGGCGGGTATTTTCATCTGGGCGCAATGTTAGCCGGTTTTCCCGGGCCTGCAGCCCAGAGGCGCAAAAAGCTTGCACGTCGTTTCGATTGCTTGTACAATGGCGGACTTCGCTTGTTTCACAAACCTAATTTTTTAACCGGATTTCGATATGGCAAATACTGCACAAGCTCGCAAGCGCGCCCGCCAGGCGGTCAAGCAGCGCGCGCATAACATGAGCCTGCGTTCGACTCTGCGCACCGCGATCAAGAAAGTGCAAAAGGCCGTCGAAGCTGGCGACAAGGCTGCCGCTCAGGCCGTCTTCCAGTCTTCCGTCAGTGTGATCGATTCGATCGCCGACAAGAAGATCGTTCACAAGAACAAGGCTGCTCGTCATAAGAGCCGCCTGAATGGCCACGTAAAGGCCCTGAACGTTGCCGCTGCTGCCTAAGCGACGCGCTCGTTAAAAAAC
>DATMSM010000041.1:0-16073 GCA_035565355.1 Rhodocyclaceae bacterium | reverse complement strand
CTTGGCGACTTGCTCCAGCACGGGCAGCAGGTCGCGGATGTTCGAGATCTTCTTGTCGAACAGCAGCACAAAGGGGTTGTCCAGGGCAGCGATCTGCTTTTCCGGGTTGTTGATGAAGTAAGGCGACAGGTAGCCGCGGTCGAATTGCATGCCTTCGACAATGTCCAGCTCGTTGTCCAGCGACTTGCCTTCTTCAACGGTGATCACGCCTTCCTTGCCGACCTTGTCCATGGCCTTGGCGATGATTTCGCCAACGTCAGCGTCGGAGTTGGCGGAGATCGAACCGACTTGGGCGATTTCCTTGGAGGTGGTGGTCTTCTGCGCGCTCTTCTGGATTTCGGCGACGATGGCGGCGACGGCCTTGTCGATGCCGCGCTTCAGGTCGGTCGGGTTGAAACCAGCGGCAACGTACTTGAAGCCTTCGCGCACGATGGCCTGTGCCAGGACGGTGGCGGTGGTGGTGCCGTCACCGGCGTTGTCGTTGGTCTTGGAAGCAACTTCCTTGACCAGTTGTGCGCCCATGTTCTCGAACTTGTCCTTGAGTTCGATTTCCTTGGCGACGGAAACGCCGTCCTTGGTCACGGTCGGGGCGCCGTAGGAGCGCTCCAGCACAACGTTGCGGCCCTTGGGGCCGAGGGTCACCTTGACCGCATTGGCCAGGATGTTGACGCCGTTAACAATCTTCGAACGGGCTTCATCGGAAAACAGAACTTGCTTTGCTGCCATGTTTAATCTCCTTGAATCTTTTTGGAGCCGCGCTCAGCGCGGCGCACCAACATCACCCCTTTTCGAGGAAAAGGGGTCGGGGAAAAGCATTGATTAGGCTTCAACCACGCCGACGATGTCTTCTTCGCGCATGACGAGCAGTTCTTCGCCATCGAGCTTGACCGGCTGGCCGGCATACTTGCCGAACAGGACGCGGTCGCCGACCTTGACAGCCATCGGACGGACCTTGCCGTCTTCGAGGATCTTGCCGGTGCCGGCAGCGATGATCGTGCCCTGGTCAGGCTTTTCAGCGGCAGAGTCGGGCAGCACGATGCCGGAGGCCGTCTTCAGTTCCTCTTCCAGGCGTTTGACGATCACGCGGTCGTTCAAAGGACGAATCTTCATAAAGCAACTCCTTGATATTGTTTACAAAATGGCGAAAAGCGCCTGAAGCACTACAAAAGCTGCGTGGTGACAAGCCTGCGCCGACATCATTACAGACCGGTTACTAGCACTCGCCACCGACGAGTGCTAATGGTAGAGGCTGACCTGTTCTTTTTCAAGAGGGCGGTAGAAATGAAGCGGCCAACACACAGACAGCGGCTCCTAGTTTCCCTCCCGGATGCCTGCTCCCGACTCGCTCAAGCGCTTCTGGCGAAGACTGCCAGTGGCGGCTCCACCGCGGCTGTCTCCGCACAACGACAGTTAATAAAAATAAAAATCAATGACTTAGACGAGACCACCAGCGCGCCGTCGCGATGCTGCGACATTTTGAAAAGCTTACGCAGCCCTCAGAAACACACAAACCCTTGATTTAAATGAAATCTGCTTAGCTGGCAGCATTCTTGCAAAGACAAGGCGACCGGCCCTGCCGGACTTGTCTCACTGAAAGGAAGCACGATGTCTCTAAAAGAATTTAGCGTCCGATGCAGCGCTATCACCCAGATCACCGCTCACGCCTACGGCATTGTCCGGGCCATGGGGCCGCGTCGCCCCGGTGCCCGCCCAAGAACTGCCAGCCGCTTACACCGCCCTGGGCCCGCAGCCCAGACGCCCGCTCTGAGCGCACTGGCCTATAGGCCCGCCTGAATTCCGGCCACAAGCCATCCGCCCCATCCTTTATCACAGGAGTCCAACATGCCTGCCAGCCTTCTTATCCAGTCCGGCCTCGAATGGTCCTACAACCGCCCGCACACCCCGACCACCCCGGCCGAGGACGACAGCATGCGTCTGAGCGAGCGCGAAACCGAAATCATGCATTGGGTCGGTCACGGCAAGACCAATCTTGAAATCGGGATGATTCTCGGCATCAGCCAATTCACCGTGAAGAATCATCTGCAGCGGATCTTCCGCAAGATCGACGTGCGCAACCGCGCTCAGGCGATTACCCGCATCCTGGCCCTGAGCCAGGAAACGCAGTTGCAATAGGCCTGCGCGTCTAGTCCTTGTAACCGGCAACCGCATCCATCAACTGCTTGCGCAGTTCATCGGTCGGTTGCCCGTTGGCCTTGGCGGCACGGATGCGTGCCAGAAGGATCTGGATATTGTCCTGCTTGCCGCCAGCTGATGCCGTGGTCGACACGGCCCCGCCTGCAGGCTTGGCCGCAATCGGAGTTGCCGGCGCTGCCTTGCCATACACGAGCTCGGCCTTTTCCCCGCCGCCCTGACGCTGCGCCGTAATTACGATGCCCTTGACGGCACCGGCCTGATTGCGCTCGGCATCGGCCATGGCGCGCTTGTTCTCTTCGCGCTGGCGCACCAGCGCAGTCGCGAGTTGCTTACGCAAGCCGGCCGTCGGCAGGTTCTGGCCCTCGGCCTGCCGAATGCGGCGCAACAGATCCTCGATCTGCTGCGGTGCCGCCACCGAACGCATGGCGGGAGTCGCCGGGCGCGGATTGCGCGCGGCATTGGCAAAAGCCTCGGGTGAGCTGACCATCTTGGCGATGCTCACATTGCCATGTCGCATGGCCCATACCAACGGCGTTTCGCCCAGATCGTTGGTCAGGGTCGGATCGGCGCCGGCCTTGAGCAGATCTTCCGCGATCACCTCACGACCCTCGCGTGCTGCCAGCATCAGCGAGGTGGCCTGATTGGGCGCGCGGGCATTGACGTCGGCGCCGCGATTGATCAGATACTGCGCCAGCTCGCGGTGGCCGTTGAAGGCCGCATAATGCAGCGCACCCCACTCATTGCCGCGACGCTCCAGCGGAGCACCGTGGTCGAGCAACCATTTGACCGCTTCGAAATTGCCCTTGTAGGCCGCCAGCTGCAGCGCCTGTTCGCCATTCCGGTTGACTGCATCGAGGCGGGCGCCGCGCTGCGCGAATAACTCCATCATGGGCAGGTTGCCCTCCCAGGCCGCGATCATGAGGCCGGTGCCGACGCGATCGCCGACAAAGTCGACCGGCAGGCCGGCATCCAGCCAGCGCCGCGCTAAGTCGATATCGCCACGTTCGATGGCTACGCCGAAAGTCACCGGCGACACGTCCGGCGCAGCCGCTGCAGGCTGCAGCACCGCTGCACAAATTCCGAGGATAAAAAGGCGAGTACGCCAAGAGTTCTTCACTTCCAGCTCCCTACAATCACTAGCGCCTTATAGCAGAATGCGGCTCACTGTATAAGTCTTTGATACCTACTGACACAGATTGACGCCCTGACGTTCCCATGAACTCACCCTCCGCTCGCATCTGCCTGGCGCTGACGGTTTCCCTGCTGCTGCACCTCGCCCTGCTGGCGGGGCGCCTGCCTGCAGCCGCACCGCCCAAGTCGCCGCGCATCGAGGCCCGACTGCTGATCCCGGAGGCAAGGCCGCAGCCAGAGGTGCCGCCCGATCCGGGGGTGTTCGAGAAAAACACCCTGGCGCAGGAGGCCACAACACCCGAGCCGCCGCCTACCCAAGCCAGGACGCCATCGCCCCGGCCCAGCCGTCTCAAGGCCAGCGACGAACAGCGTGCACTGCGCAAGTTGTCGGAACATATTCTCTATCCGCAGGCCGCCATCGATGCAGGACATGAGGGCACCGTGCACCTCCTGCTCAAGCTCGACGCAAACGGCACCATACTGCATGCCAGCGTCGCCGCCGGTAGCGGCCATCCCGAGCTGGATCACGCCGCACTGCAGTCCGCCCTGCGGGCTGGCCAGCTCAATACCGGCGGCCGCGCCGAAATCATCCTGCCCGTTACCTTCCGCCTGCAATGAGAACGCTCATCCTCGCCGTCGCCTTGTGCCTCGCCTCCACCGCCCCCCGGGCGAGCGCCAACCTGCCAGCGCATGTCGGCCAGGCGCTGAAGAATGTGAACATCCCCGTCAGCAGTGTTGCGGTGGTGGTCCAGGAAGCCGGCGCCAAAAAGCCGTGGCTGCAGCACAATGCCGCAGCGGTGATGAACCCGGCCTCGGTCATGAAGCTGGTCACCACCTATGCGGGGCTGGACATCCTCGGTCCGGCCCATACCTGGCAGACCACAGCCTACAGCCTGATGCCGCCACAGGACGGCGTGCTCTACGGCGATCTGTACTTGAAGGGCAGCGGCGACCCGCGCCTCAGCTTCGAACAGTTCTGGCTGCTGCTGCGCCAGTTGCGCGCCAGCGGCCTGCGCGAAATCAAGGGCGGCCTCTTGCTTGATCGCAGTGCCTTCACGCTGAGCCCAGGCGATACCACCATCATCAATGGCGGCTCCGGCAACGATGTTCCCTTCGACGATCAGCCGCTGCGGCCCTACAACGTCAAGCCCGATGCACTGCTGCTCAATTGGAAGAGCGTGCGCCTG
The DNA here is from genome assembly GCA_035565355.1 of Rhodocyclaceae bacterium. Classification (GTDB taxonomy): domain Bacteria; phylum Pseudomonadota; class Gammaproteobacteria; order Burkholderiales; family Rhodocyclaceae. The sequence continues at coordinate 11,601 of DATMSM010000041.1, read as the reverse complement.
CAACTCGGCGTCGACAACGACAAGCTGCAGATCCAGGCCGAGCCGCAACCGGCCAACCTCTACCTCATCAGCCAGGTCACGCTGACCGATGGCGTGTGCGGCGACTGGCGCAGCCGCCTGCGCGCCGACATCAGCCCGCACCCGGACCGCTTCCATCTGGTCATCACCGGCAGCTATGCGCGCAGTTGCGGCAAGCAGACCTGGCACCTCGGCGTGCTCGACCACCCCAACTATGTCTACGGGGTGTTCCGCCAGCTCTGGGAAGAGCTCGGCGGCAGCATCGCCGGCGCGCCCGGCGATGGGCGCGTGCCGCCAAGCGCAGCGCAACTCGCCGCCATTGAATCGCCGCCGCTGGCCGAACTCATCCGCGACATCAACAAGTTCAGCAACAACGTCATGACGCGCCAGCTCTACCTGAGTCTGGGCGACGGCAGCTCGGCCGGCGCGGCGAATGCGGTGCGCCTGTGGCTGGAAAAGAAATCGCTGCGCATGCCGGAACTGGTGCTCGACAACGGCTCGGGCCTCTCGCGCAGCGAGCGCATCAGCGCGCAAAGCCTCGCCGCCCTGCTCAACAGCGCCTGGCAAAGCCCGCTGATGCCGGAGTTCATCGCCTCGCTGCCGATCACCGGCGTGGATGGCACCATGAAGAAGCGCTTGCGCGACAACGGCGCATTCGGCCAGGGCCACATCAAGACCGGTACTCTCGATGGCGTCAAGACCATCGCCGGTTATGTGCGCGACAAGCAAGGCAAGTGGCAGATCGTGGTGTTCCTGATCAACCACCCCAATGCCGCCGCCGGCCAGGGCGCGCAGGATGCTTTGCTGAACTGGCTGGTCGACGCCAATCCCGGGCGCTAGAGCAGCACGATGCCCGGCAGATTGAGCAGCGAACTGTCGCGGATGATGTCAACGAAATCACGCACGAAGGGCCGCTCGGCATAGCTGCCGGCGCAGGCAGCGTAGAGCTTGCCGGTCAAACCTTTTTTGGTGATCGGCAAGGCACTGACGTAGCCGCGATCCAGATACTCCTTGACCGCCCACAAGGGTAGTGCGGCAACCCCGCGGCCGCTGGCGACGAGCTGCAGGATCGCCACCGTCAGCTCCGTGGTGCGGCGCTGCGGACTGATGCCGGCGGGAGTCAGCACCTGCCGCATCAGGTCCAGCATCTCGTCGGGCACCGGATAGGTGATCAGGGTTTCGCCCGCAAAATCCTGTGGGCGCAGGAAGCTGCGTTGCGTCAGCGCGTGGCCGTTGGCGAGCAGGCCCACCATCTCGTAGCTGAACAGCGGCAGATAGGCGATGCCGGCTTCCTGTTCCTGCTGCGAAAAATCGCTGACGATGGCAAGCTCGGCGCGATGCTGATGCAGCAGGCCGACCGGGTCGGAATGAAAGCCTGAAACGATATCCAGCTCGACCTCCGGCCAGCGCGTGCGGAACACGTCCATGGCCGGCATCAGCCAGTCGAAACAGGTATGACACTCGACCGCGATGCGCAACTGCCCGGCCATGCCCTCACCCAGGCGAGCGACGTCACGCTCTGCATCATCGACCTGCGGCAATATCGTGTCCGCAAGTGTCAGCAATCGCTGCCCCGGCACAGTAAAGGCCAGCGGCGCCGACTTGCGCTCGAACAGCGCCATGCCGTAGTGATCCTCGATGGCCTTGATCTGATGCGACAGGGCCGACTGCGTGAGATTCAGCAGCGTAGCGGCTTTCGACAGGCTGCCGGTGGCACGCAGGGCGACCAGGGTGCGCAGATGGCGCAGTTCCAGGATGGTTCTCACGCAGACTCCATATGAATTTAATTCACAAACAATCTTAAATAGTTTCGTTTGAGTAATACACAATAAACGACCATCATGCTATGCGTCAACATTCAAAGGTGTATTGCCATGATCCGTATTCACACGCTGGGCTACCCTAGGGTCGGCCTGCAACGCGAACTCAAGTCCGCACTCGAAAAGCACTGGAAGGGCGAAATCGACGCTCCCGCTCTGCAGGAAGTCGGCAGGACGCTGCGCGCGCGCCACTGGGCCGAACAACGCGATGCCGGCCTGGACTTCGTCAGCGTGGGCGACTTCGCCTACTACGACCACATCGCCAACCACATCCAGTGGCTGGGCTGCGAGCCGGCGCGCTTCGGCTTCTCTGGCCGTGAAACCGAGCTGGAGCGCTACTTCACCCTGGCGCGCGGCGTCGCCCGCGAAGTCGTCGCTGACAGCTGTGGTCACGGCTGCAACCATGCCGACCACGATCACGGCGCGGGCAAGCCCGCGCTGGAAATGACCAAGTGGTTCGACACCAACTACCACTATCTGGTACCCGAATTCACGGCCGATACACAATTCAGCCTGCAGGCGCAATCACTGCTGGCTCAGGTTTCCGAAGCCCAGGCGCTGGGCCATAACGCCAAGGTCGTGCTGGTTGGGCCGCTCTCCTTCCTATGGCTGGGCAAGGAAAAGTCCGACAACTTCGACCGCTTCAGCCTGTTGCCGCAACTGCTGGAAGTCTATGCACAGTTGCTGGCGCAATTGAAGGCCGCCAATGTCAGCTGGGTGCAGATCGACGAACCCATCCTCGGCCTCGACCTGCCCGTGGCCTGGCGTCAGGCCTTCGAACAGACCTATGCACAGCTCGCTACCTGCGGCGTCAATCTGCTGCTGGCAACCTATTTCTCGCCGCTCGAAGACAACATCAACCTTGCCTGCCGCCTGCCCGTTGCGGGCTTGCATATCGATGCTATACGCGCACCGCAGGATCTGGCCGGCGTGCTGGACTGGCTGCCGGCGCACAAGGTCCTGTCGCTGGGCCTCATCGACGGCCGCAATATCTGGCGCAACGACCTGAATGCAAGCCTGGACCTGATCCGCATGCTGATCGCACGCCGCCCCGGCCACAGCCTGTGGCTGGCCCCCTCCTGCTCGCTGCTGCACGTGCCGCTGTCGCTGCAAACGGAAGTGAAGATGGATGCCGAGCTCAAGTCCTGGCTGGCCTTTGCCGCGGAGAAGCTGGCCGAACTCAACATCCTCAAGCGCGCCCTCAACGACGGCGAGGCCTCGGTTGCAACCGAGCTGGCAGCGTCGGCGGCGGCGATTGCCGGCCGCCGCAACAGCCCGCGCGTACACAACCCCGCCGTGGCTGCCCGCATCAACGCATTGGCCGAGCATGCCGACCGCCGGTGCTCGCCCTTCGCCGTGCGCAGCGACAAGCAGCAGGCCCGCTTCAAGCTGCCGCCTTTCCCTACCACCACCATAGGCTCATTCCCGCAGACAACGGAAATCCGTGCGGCGCGTGCCGCCTGGAAGCGCGGCGAGCTCGACGATGCTGCTTACACCGCCGCTATGGGCAAGGCCATTACCACCGCCGTGCAGGCGCAGGAAAAGCTGGATATCGACGTGCTGGTACACGGCGAAGCCGAGCGCAACGACATGGTCGAATACTTCGGTGAACAGCTCGCCGGCTACACCTTCTCGCAGAACGGCTGGGTGCAGTCCTACGGCTCGCGCTGCGTCAAGCCGCCTATCATTTTCGGCGACGTGTCACGTCCGCAGGCCATGACCGTGGAATGGACCACCTATGCCCAGAAGCTGACCCAGCGCCCGATGAAGGGCATGCTGACCGGCCCGATCACGATGCTGCAGTGGTCCTTCGTGCGCGACGATCAGCCGCGCGCGCAAACCGCCTTGCAAATCGCCCTGGCAATTCGCGACGAGGTCGTGGATCTGGAGCAAGCCGGCATCGGCATCATCCAGATCGACGAGCCGGCGATTCGCGAAGGCCTGCCGCTGCGTAAGAACGACTGGAAGCGCTATCTGGCCTGGGCCACGCGCGCATTCCGCATCACTGCTTCCGGCGTGCAGGACGACACGCAGATCCACACGCATATGTGCTACTCGGAGTTCAACGACATACTGCCGGAGATCGCCGCCATGGATGCCGACGTGATCACCATCGAGACCAGCCGTTCCGACATGGAACTGCTCACCGGCTTCGGCGACTTCCAGTACCCGAACGACATCGGCCCCGGCGTGTATGACATTCACTCGCCGCGCGTGCCCTCGACGGACGAGATGGTGCATCTGCTGAAGAAGGCCGCCGAAGTGGTGCCGGCCAAGCAACTGTGGGTGAACCCGGACTGCGGCCTCAAGACCCGCGGCTGGCCGGAGACCGAAGCCGCACTGCGCAATATGGTGGAGGCGGCCTTCATCCTGCGGGCTGAGTCGGCTGGCAAGGCGGCCTGAAGCAAGGCATGAAGTAAAAAGGGCGGCCCTAGAGCCGCCCTTTTCTATTCCATCCGGGGCATCACAGCCCCAACTGATCCCACAGCGCATCGACGCGCTGCTTGACGGCATCGTCCATGACGATGGGGCGGCCCCATTCGCGCGTGGTTTCGCCCGGCCACTTGTTGGTGGCGTCTATGCCCATCTTGCTGCCCAGGCCCGACACGGGCGAAGCGAAGTCGAGATAGTCGATCGGCGTGTGCTCGACGATCAGGGTGTCGCGTGCGGCATCAACGCGCGTGGTCAGCGCCCACATCACTTCCTTCCAGTCGCGCACATCCACATCGTCGTCGGTGACGATGATGAACTTGGTGTACATGAACTGGCGCAGGAAACTCCAGATACCGAACATCACGCGCTTGGCATGGCCCGCATACTGTTTCTTCATGCTCACCACCGCCATGCGATAGGAGCAGCCCTCGGGCGGAAGATAGAAGTCGACGATCTCCGGAAACTGCTTCTGCAGCAACGGCACGAACACTTCGTTGAGCGCAACGCCGAGCATGGCCGGCTCGTCTGGCGGCTTGCCAGTGTACGTCGAATGGTAGATCGGGTCGCGGCGATGCGTGATGCGTTCGACCGTAAATACAGGGAACTCGGCGACCTCGTTGTAGTAGCCGGTGTGGTCGCCGTAAGGCCCTTCGGGCGCCGTCTCGCCGGGGTGGATCACGCCCTCGAGCACAATTTCGGCATACGCGGGCACCTGTAGATCGGAACCGATGCACTTGACCAGCTCGGTCTTGCTGCCGCGCAACAGGCCCGCGAACTGATATTCGGACAGGGTATCGGGCACCGGTGTCACCGCGCCCAGGATGGTGGCCGGATCGCAGCCCAGCACCACGGCAACAGGGTAAGGCTGGCCCGGGTTCTTTTCACAATGGTCGCGAAAATCCAGCGCACCGCCGCGATGGGCGAGCCAGCGCATGATGAGCTTGTTGGCCCCGATCACTTGCTGGCGGTAGATACCCAGATTCTGGCGCGTCTTGTTCGGGCCGCGCGTGACAGTCAAGCCCCAGGTAATCAGCGGCGCGGCATCACCCGGCCAGCAGGTTTGAATGGGCAGGCGCGACAAATCGACATCCTTGCCCTCCCAGACGATATCCTGGCACGGCGCCGAGGACAGGACCTTGGGCGCCATGTTGTAGACCTGCTTCAGCATGGGCAACTTGTCCCATGCGTCCTTGAGTCCCTTGGGCGGTTCGGGCTCCTTGAGCATTGAGAGGGTCTTGCCGACCTCGCGCAAGGCCATCACATCATCCTCGCCCATGCCCATGGCGACGCGCCTGGGCGTGCCGAACAGGTTGCCGAGTACGGGAATGCTATGCCCCTTGGGCTTCTCGAACAGGATGGCGGGTCCGCCGGCGCGCAGCGTACGGTCGCAGATCTCGGTCATCTCCAGGACCGGATCGACCTCGATGCCGACGCGCTTCAATTCCCCCTGTTGCTCTAGTTGCGCGATGAAGTCGCGCAGGTCGCGGTATTTCATGCCTGTTCCATTTCCGGGAGAGTGGCGTTGTAAACGGTGTAGCGGCGACGGCCGGTGCGCTTGGATGCGTAGAGCGCACGGTCGGCGTGCTGCAGCAAGGTATCGACATCAGCACCGTGCTCGGGAAAGAATGCAATGCCGATGCTGATGCCGACGCTATCGAAATGCCCCTCGTCGAGCGCATACGGTGCGCAGATGGCATCGATCAGTTTCTGGGCCAGCCCGCGCACATGGTCAAGATTATCCGCCTCGGACATGACAATGGCGAACTCGTCGCCACCGAAGCGCGCCACCAGGTCGCTGGCGCGTATCGATGCCTGCAGGCGCCGCCCTACCTCGTGCAGCAACTTGTCCCCGACTTCGTGACCGTAGCTGTCATTGACGCCCTTGAAGCCGTCCAGATCCAGCATCATGACTGCGATCATGCTCTGCTGTCGCTGCGCCAAGGCCAGCATGGTGCTGGCCGTCAGCAGAAACTGGCGGCGGTTGGGCAGGCCGGTAATGAGATCGATATGAGCGAAATGATTCAGTTGCCGGAAGCGCCGACGGCGCCGCTGCAACTCCTGACGCACCCATGCCATCAGCGCAATCAGCAGGCCCAGAATGATCGCCACGCTAGCCATGGCCAGGCTCTTGCGCTTGCCCATGGATACGTCGAACTTGTCCCGCCGGGCCTGTAGAAGATGAGCCTCCTCAATCTGCATCTGCCTGAGCACTTCGTCGATGCGCCCATTGTGTACATGATCGAGACCATGGGCAATCAGCGGCTGAGCGCCGCTCAAGCCATAATCATCACGCTGGCCGAGCAGTTGCTCGCTCAGAGCCAGACGCGCCTTGAGGAGCGGTTGCAAGGCATAGGCCCGCGCTGCCTGCTGCGGATTGTCGGCGACCATCTCGCTCAGCGCGTGATGTCGTTGCAGCAGCTCGTTCCAGTAGCGGGTGTGGTTTTCAAGAAAGGGATCGCGGCCGGTGATGAGGTAGTCCCGCTCGCTGAGCTCCAGCTCGAGCAGGACAATCTTGAACTCATTCATGCTCTGGATGACTTCGCGCGAGTGACGCAAATATTTCAGGTCGGACTCGTTGGTCTGGTTCAGGTGCATCCAGAAGGTGGCGAACAGGCCGATGCCGCCCAGCAGCAGCGCCACGCCGGCCAGCAGGGCATATTCGAGCCGGGGGGCCTTGATGCTCACAGCCAGGCCTTGAAATTGAGTTCAGCCACAAAACCGGCGAACACCGCTGCGCCCAGCCAGTTGTTATGCAGAAAGGCCTTGAAGCATTTGTCGCGCTCGCGGCCGCGGATCAGGAGGTAGTGATAACAGGCAATCAGCGCGGCAACGCCAAGGCCTGCATAGTAAGGATAGCCGTAACGCATCAGGGCGCCAAACCATGCCAGCAGGCCGATGGCGACGGCGTAACAGAACATGACCGCCAACACATCGAAGCGCCCGAAGGTGATGGCCGAGGTCTTGATGCCTATCTTCAGGTCGTCGTCGCGATCCACCATCGCGTACTCAGTATCGTAGGCAATGCACCAGAAAATATTGGCTGCCAGCAGCAGCCAAGCGCCCCAGGGCACCATTTCCAGAAACGTGGCGTAGGCCATCGGAATGCCGAAACCGAAGGCTATCCCCAGATAGGCCTGCGGAATCGCGAGGAAACGCTTGGTGTAGGGATAGGTGGCGGCCAGGAACAGCGCCGGCACCGACAACAGCCAGACCGTGCGATTGAGCGGCAGGATCAGGCAGAAGGACACGAAGGACAAGCCCGCCGCCAGCAGCAGGGCTTCCTTCCGGCTCACGGCACCGGTTGCCATGGGGCGATCTTTGGTGCGCGCTACATGGCCGTCGAAATCGCGGTCGGCATAGTCGTTGATCACGCAGCCGGCGGAGCGCATCAGCACCGTGCCGAACACAAAGATCCACACCACCATCAGCGGCGGCTCTCCCCAGCTCACCGCCCATAGCGCCCACAGCGTCGGCCATAACAGCAGCAGAATGCCGATCGGCTTGTCCAGCCGCATCAGCCGTTCGTACACATCCAGTTTCTGCTTGAGCGCTTCAAAGGTCATGGCTGACTTCCGGCAAAAAAACTTCTGTCACGATCAGGGGGCGCCCGCGTCGCTCGAACATGGCGCGGCGCGCCCACAGTTCAATCGGTTGCCGCGCACCGCACCAGGGCAGGGCCTTGGCAAACAGCGGGTGGCGCGCATCGATGCGGCGGTAGTGCAAGGGGCCGCGCTTCACCGTATGGTCATGGAACAGGACGCTGCCCAGCGAGCGTCCGCCGATGCCGTCGAGCACCGCCCATGCGCCCTTGAGGTCGCGGTGCGAGATCACCGAGTGCGCGAACACCAGCGGCGTATCGCCACGCTTGAGCAGGATCTCGCGCACACGAGCGCGATCGTGCTGGCCGAGCAAGGGCAGCTCGTCGCGATGCGCCGGTGCAAAGCCGCGCCGCAGCAGTTGCAGGCTGAAGGGCTGCGCAGCGCTGCAGCTGTTCAGCACACGCTGCGTCAATGAACCCGTTTCCGTCAGCCACTGCCGCAATGCGGGCGGCAGGGACTGCGGCGCACGCGGCAGCCACCCACCCGCATCAGGACCCCGACTGTCGATTCTGTTCTTGCTCATGCCTTCAACAACTCTTCCGCACCGGCCAGCCAGCGCTGTAGATGGCGCTCGGCATGGGCCGGATAATCCTTCAACATCGTTTCGGCCGCGCTGCGCGCCGCTTCGATCAGTACCGGGTCTTCGAGATCGGCATACTTGAGCATGGGCAGGCCGCTCTGGCGCGCGCCGATGAACTCGCCGGGACCGCGCAACTGCAGATCCTGGCGCGCGATCTCGAAACCGTCCGTATTCTCGTAAATCACTTTCAGTCGCGCCCGCGCCAGCTCCCCCAGCGGCGGCGCATACAGCAGTATGCATTCCGACTCGGCCGCGCCGCGCCCCACTCGCCCGCGCAACTGATGCAGCTGCGACAGGCCGAAGCGTTCGGCATGCTCGATCACCATCAAGGTCGAGTTCGGCACATCCACGCCGACCTCGATCACGGTGGTAGACACCAGCAACTGGATTTCGTTGCGCCCGAAAGCCTCCATTGTCGCCGACTTTTCATCCGGCTTCATGCGCCCGTGCACCAGGCCGACACGGATGTCCGGCAGCTCGCTGCATAGCGTCTCATAGGTATCGATGGCGGTCTGCAAGTCCAGCGTCTCGCTTTCCTCGATCAGCGGACAGACCCAGTAAGCCTGGCGGCCGGACTTGCAGGCTTCGTGCACGCGACCGACCACCTGATCGCGCTTGCCGGAAGCGACGAGGCGGGTGCGCACAGGCGTGCGTCCGGGGGGCAATTCGTCGATCAAGGACACATCGAGATCGGCATAGAAGCTCATCGCCAGCGTGCGCGGAATCGGCGTCGCCGACATCATGAGCTGGTGCACGGAAGCATTGCCCGTGCCCTGTACCTTCTGACGCAGCGCCAGGCGTTGGCGCACGCCAAAGCGATGCTGCTCGTCCACCACCGCCAGACCCAGGCGCTGAAAGCTGACCGTTGCCTCGATCAAGGCATGCGTGCCGACCACGACCTGCGCGCTGCCATCGGCCACCGCAGCGAGCATCGCCTCCTTGTCCTTCTTCTTCAGGCTGCCGGTCAGCCAGGCCACTTGCAGCCCCAAGGGCGGCAGCCAGTCGCGCAGCTTGATGTAATGCTGTTCGGCCAGAATTTCGGTCGGCGCCATCAACGCTGCCTGATAGCCGTTCTCCACCGCCTGCAGCATGGCCAGTGCAGCGACCACGGTCTTGCCGCTGCCCACATCGCCCTGCAGCAGGCGCTGCATGGGATGGGCCTGCGCGAGGTCGGCGGCAATCTCGGCCACAACCCGCTGCTGCGCCGCCGTCAGTGCAAACGGCAGCTTGGCGAGCAAGGCCTGAGTCAACTGCCCCGACCCGGGCAGGCGCGGCGCCGCGTGCTCGCGCCGCCGCACATACGCCTGGCGCAGCGAGATCTGCTGTGCCAGCAACTCGTCGAAACGCACGCGCTGCCAGGCTTTCTGCTGGACACGGTCAAGCGACTCACCGAAGGCGGCGGGCGGCGGCTGGTGCAGCAACTGCACGCTGTCCGCGAACGGGGCGAGCTGGTGCTGCTTGAGCAAGGCTTCGGGCAGGGTCTCGGACAGGTCAGCAGTCTTGAGCGCGCGCTCGATCAGGCGACGCAGGGTTGCCTGGCCGACACCGGCGGTGGTGGGATAGACCGGCGTCAGCGTCTGCGGCAGTCCTTCATTTTCCTCGGCGCGCTGACAACGCGGATGCACCATCTCCGCGCCGAAGAAACCGTTGCGTATCTCGCCGAAGACGCGCAGGCGCGCACCCGGCTGCAGCTGTTTCTGCTGGCTCGGATAAAAATTCAGGAAACGCAGCACCAGCAGATCGCCGGCACCGTCGCGTGTCTTCGCCACCAGCTGGCGGCGCGGCCGGAAAGCAACCTCGCTGCTGAGGACGGTGACCTCGCACTGTACGTTGACGCCATGTGGGGCCGCTGCCACCGGCGTGATGAAGGTCTCGTCCTCGAAGCGCAGCGGCAGGTGTAAGGCCAAATCCTCATTGCTGCGCAGGCCGAGCTTGCCCAGTTTGGCGGCAGTCGCGCTGTTGATGCCGGGCAAGCCCGCCAGCGAGCTCGCCGCTGGCGCAAGCGGGCCGGTCTCCGTCGGCTTGCGACCGGCCATGCGGGGTTCAGCCCAGATAGAGAACGGCTTCCGCCTCGACCTGGGCACCGCGCGGCAGCGCCGCCACGCCGATGGCGGCACGCGCCGGATAAGGCTGCTGCAGGTAGGTGGCCATGATCTCGTTGACCTTGGCGAAGTTGCCCAGATCGGTCAGGTAGATATTGAACTTGACGGCATGATCGAGCGTGGCGCCGGCGGCCTCGGCCACGGCCTTGAGATTCTCGAAGACGCGCACAATCTCGGCCTCGATGCCGTCAACCATCTTCATGGTGCTGGGTTCCAGGCCGATCTGGCCCGACATATAGACGAAGTCACCGACCTGCACGGCCTGGGAATAGGTACCGATCGCAGCGGGCGCATGCGGCGTAGAAATGATCTTGCGGGACATGGGAGCTCCAGCGAAAAAGGGACTACAGCGTGTAGTCGAGGCGCGTAAACGTGTGCTGTATGCCGCGCCGGGTCTTCAGGTTGATAATCAGCGGCGCCTTGAGCACGGCGCGCAGAGGCGCATTATCGTTGTCCTTGGCAAGGATCACCAGCACCACATCGTCGGCAACGGCATCGGGGGCATCCGTCTGACCGAGCAGCGCACTCTGATTATCGTCCAGCGCGATCTCGTAGCTGAAGCCGAAAATGGCCGGATCGGCGACGGAGAAAGCCACGTCCGCATCTTCCATCGATTGCAGGATATGGTATTTCGGTGCGTCGCTTTCGGGGTGCAGGAAGGCAAAGCGCCGCAGTTCCTCGAAGCCGGCCAGGCCTTGCGGAAACTCGATCGTCTTGTCCTCTGCGACTTCAATACTGCCAAAGCGGCTACTGTTGATTTTAATCGTCATGATTATTTCCTCGGAGAAAGCAGCAAACCGGACAAGCCCATCTGGGCGAGCTTCTTCTGCGCCGCCTCGGCCTCGACCTTGTTCTTGAACGGTCCGACCTGGACGCGCGCTTCAATGTGGGCGGGAATACCAGCCTTATCGAGCCTGCCCTTCAGCTCTTCGGCATTGGCGATATTACTGAATACACCCATTTGCACAAGATAACCCTGCCCCGGCGTCAGCGGCCGGGTGCTGCGCACCACGGGTGCGACAGGCGCCACGGGCGGTGTCGGCTTGACC
>DATMSM010000040.1:0-16187 GCA_035565355.1 Rhodocyclaceae bacterium | reverse complement strand
GTGCGCGCTTCGCCGTCGCGCAGCACGCGCGCATGCGGCGACGAGAGCGCACGCAGGGCGGCCAGCGCATGTTCGCTGCGCCGGTTCTGGATGGCCACCAGACCGATGGAGAGCAAGGCGAAGGCGGCGAGCAGTAGGCCCTCACCCAGGTCGCCGAGGAGCAGGTAGATGCATGCCGCGCCCAGCAGCAACAGAAACATGGGTTCCGACAACACTTCGGCCAGGGTCTGCAGCAGGCCCTTCCGCTCCTGCTTGTCGACGATGTTCGGTCCGTGCGCACGCAGGCGCTGCTCGGCTTCGGCTTGTGTCAGACCCTGCTCGTTCCAGCCCATGTAACCCCCTTGCAAGAATCATGACACTTTATCTGCAAGCGCAGGCACAGGTTTGCCTTGTGTCAAACACCCATAGCCCATGGCGGCCTGAGATAATACGGGCCTGTTTCATCTTTTCGATGCGCCCGCATGTCCCAGTTCAACGCCCGCCTTGCCCGACCGCTGACCCAGACGGAGTTCAGCGAACTCGACCGCTTCCTCGCTTCCGACCTGACTTCCGAGCACGCCATGATGGTGGATACGCTCGATGGTTTTCTCACCGCGGTCGCGCTTGGTCCGGTTGATATCCCGGTGCCGCAATGGCTGCCGCGCGTCTGGGGGCCCGAGGAAAAGGACACGCCGCGCTTCCGCAACGAGGAGCAGGCCGACCGCATCCTCGCGCTCATCGTGCGTCAGTTGAACGGCATTCTGCGCACCCTGCAGCTCGATATCGACAACTACACGCCCATCGTCGATGTGACGACGGTGGATGGCATCGACTACGACGATGCCGAGATGTGGGCCTTCGGTTTCATGGCCGGCATCAACCTGGTGCGTACTGCCTGGCAGCCGCTCTTCGAGCAGCCTGAGGTACTGGAGTCGCTCAAGCCGGTCTTCCTGCTCAGCGCAAAGAACCTGACCGCTGAGCAAAAGCAGCAGGTGGCCACGCCGCAGCAGCGCGCCGATCTGGCCGCCCGGCTTCCTACCATGGTGGCCACGCTGTACCGCTTCTGGCAACCCTACCGCAAGGCTGAAGCGCCTGAGCCCGTGCGGGTCGAAACCAAGGCCGGGCGCAACGATCCCTGTCCCTGCGGCAGCGGCAAGAAGTTCAAGAAGTGTTGCGGCGCCTGAGCGCCTGATTCCCCCGCGTCGGCTTCTTTTACAGCCGCGCTGGCGCCGTCTGCTGTTGCTACCTCATGCAGCTGTCATTTTGCTTGTCGAACAAGCGCTTAGATAAGTTCCGGTCAAAAATGGCATAAATGTTGCTGTCGGGAGTTGCTGTGTTTTTTTTGCGCTTTTGTGCTTCCATCCTGCACTGCTCGACTGACAAGGACTGCCATGAAAAGACTCTTCCCTTTGGGTGCATTACTGCTTGCACTTCTGGTTCCGGCAAGCGCGTCAGCGTTTGTGCTTGGTCCGACCTCTCCCGGCAAGTGGGGGCCGCCGGCCATGGGCACCGGGGCCACGGTGACCTGGAGCTTGATGCCGACCGGCACCTCCTGTGCCGCCGATGGCGGCGGAGCCTGCACCGCTTTTGGCGACGTCCTTCCGGCCGGCTGGTTGGGGGCCGTCAACTCCGCTTTCAATGCCTGGTCTGCGGTGGCGGATATCACTTTCATTCAGGTGGCTGACGATGGTGCCGCCTTCAATGCACCGACCAGCTCCGGCGATATCCGTCTCGGCCTGCATGCGCTTGACGGGGCTTTGGGCGTGCTGGCGCATGGCTATTTCCCGCCGGTCAATGGCAACAGTGCAGCGGGCGATATTCATTTCGATATCGCCGAGTTGTGGAAGGTCGGCTTCGGGGGCCCCGGTTTTGACATCGCTCAGGTACTGGCCCACGAGATCGGCCATGCCATCGGCCTGAGTCACTCCGACGTTGCTGGTTCCCTGATGGGGCCTTTCTACTCCGAGGCCTTTGCGGGTTTGCAGGCGGACGACATCGCCGGCGCACAGTTCATTTATGGCCCCCGCCAACAGGTTCCTGAACCTTCTGCGCTGGCCCTGTTTGGCCTAGCAATCTTGAGCGTCGCGACGCTGCGCAGGCGTAAGATGCAGGGGTGAATACCCAGAACAAATTCAAGCTCATCTTTAACCGAATGCACCCAGGCCGGCGGCTGATCGCCGCCCTGGGATTTTTTTTATTGCTGCAAGGGCAGGCGAACGCGATGTGGACAGCCATGAGCGAACGCGAGTTGATCGACGCTTCAGAACTCATCGTCATGGGTGAATGGCAGGCCGGGCCAGCGGGTCAGAGTCATATCCAGGTCAGCGAGGTGCTCAAGGGACCTGCCGGCCTGCGTTCGGTAGCAATGGCCGACACTGCATCCGGCTTGCGCAGCGGCAACGATCTGAGCCGCCGGCCGGGCGATCGCGGCCTGTGGTTCCTGCGCCGCCATCCCGAGGTCGCGGGCCGTACGCTTTACCTCGCGGACCATCCCCAGCGTTTCATTGCCGCAGCGGGCGGTGAAGCGCGCATACGCCAGGTACGCAGCCTGATCAAGCCGGAATAGGTCGGGGCCCCGGAAGCTGAGCGTGGAGCGAGTGGGCTGCGATCCTCTCCCGACGTCGATCTGGCCTGCACTTTAGGACATGTCCGACTTCGCCGATTGAAAGAATTTCCGATACTGACGGATGTTTCCGACGCCGCAGCTTGCGGCTTGCACAGTGGAGGGAAGTCAGTATGGATTGGGCCGGTGTTCTGCTCGAAAACGCCCGCAACCCGCATGTGGTTCTGGCGCTGGCGGCATTGCTGGCGTGGTTTGTGGGGATACTCATACATCGCATCGGGCGCACCTTGTTGTTGCGTCTGACGGTGCCTCTGCCCCTGCTGCACCATACGCTTGCTTACATTGACCGCAGCGCCTCCTATGTGGTGCCCCTGCTGCTGGTACAGATCGTGTTTCGTGCCGCGCCGGAGGATCTGCGTGGCGTACCGATGCTGCAGCATCTGAGCGCCGTGCTGTTCATTCTGGCCGTGACCTGGCTGCTGATCAGCGCCGCACGTGGCCTTGCCGATGCGGTGGAAGCACGCCATCCCATCGATGTGGCAGACAACCTGGCGGCGCGCACCATACGCACCCAGACGCGCGTACTGACGCGGGCGGCCATGGTGGTCATCGTCATCGTCGGCTTCTCCGCCGTGCTGATGAGCTTTCCCTCGGTGCGTACCGTTGGTGCCAGTCTGCTCGCTTCGGCCGGCGTCATCGGCCTGGCCATCGGCATGGCGGCCAAACCGGTGCTCGGCAACCTGATCGCCGGTCTGCAGATTGCGTTGACGCAACCGATACGCATCGACGACGTACTCATCATCGAAGGCGAGTGGGGCCGGGTCGAGGAAATTACCGGCAGCTACGTCGTGCTGCGCATCTGGGATCGTCGCCGTCTGGTGATTCCGCTGCAGTGGTTCATCGAGCACCCCTTCCAGAACTGGACGCGCAACAGCGCCGACATCATCGGCACCGTATTCTGGTGGATGGATTACGGCCTGCCGCTGGAGCCGATCCGCGCCGAGGTGCGGCGCCTGTGCGAACAGGTGCCGCAGTGGTGGGACGGCGAGCTCGCCATCGTGCAGGTGGTCGATACCAATGACCGCTCCATGCAACTGCGCGCGCTCGTCACCGCGCGCAACTCGGGTGATGCCTGGGATTTGCGCTGTCATGTGCGCGCCGGCATCATCGACTTCATTCAGCGCGAATACCCGCAATACCTGCCGCGCCTGCGTACCGATTTTGATGCCGGTCCGAAGCTCGAACCGGCGACGGTCTAGCGCGGCGCTGGCGTTACGCTTGCCTTCGGTTCCGGTACAGCGGGCGGCAGAGGCTGTTCAGGTCCTGCCGCAGGCGGCGCTGGTGTCACCGCGGCAGGGGTGTCCGCGGGCATGGGGGCAGTGGCGGCGGGCGTCCCCTGTCTTTCGCGCAGGCTTTGCAGCGCGATGCGCACGCCCTGCGCCACTTCGGCGTCGACAAAGAGCTTCTTCTGCTCGACCTGCTGGCGGATCTCGGCCAGCCCGAGGCTGCTGAGCGCGGTCACGGCGCCATACCGTCTGAAGCCGAGCTCGCCTGCCGGGGTGACCGCAGTGAGTTCCACCGAGATCGCGTAGCCCTGTTCGGTCTCGCTTGGCAGCAGAAAGGGCTGGCTGACGCCGTCCCAGGCAATCTTCCCCTTGTCGATATGCGCCGGCCGCAACAGCAGGCGATGGTTGATCAGCAGCGCGCAGCTCGTGGCGGCGCAGGTCTTGCGCATCAAGGACTCAAGCGCTTGGGTGTACTCCCTGGGCTTGAATTCGCCGCTGTCTTCGACGTACACGCCACCCACGGACTTGGCCTCCTCCTGCCAGTGCTTGAGATAGTCGTCGCGCTTGACCAGCGTGACCTGATAGCCTTGGACAGTGAGCTGTCGCTTCAGCTGCGACTCCAGCATTTCGGCCCCAGTACGCAGCATGTCGTACTGGGTTTCCTGCATCGGCAGCAGCGTGATGCGAGCGCCGGTCGCTGGCGGCTGAAAATCCTCGGCGCGGAAATTGTCGGGCGCCTCCGGCGCGGCCGGTGTCGCGGGATGGGAAACGCAAGCCGCGAGCAGCAGCGGTAGCAGGATCAGAGGTACTCGCATGTCTGGGGGTGACACCTTAATCGTAGGGTCTGCGCTTCTTCTTGATCTCAATGACGGCGCGCAAGGTCAGGGGCACATTGTCGCGCAGTGAGGCCACGCCTATCACCGAGCGCGCATGCTGTCCGTCCGCGCCGAAAATTTCGGCAATCAGGTCGGAGGCACCGTCGAGCACCCGCGCGTGCGCCTCGAACTCTGGCGTCGTGTTCAAGGACCCCTGCAGTTCGACAAAGCGCTGTACCTGGTTCAGCGACCCCAGCTCCTCGCGTATCGCGGCGAGCAGGCCCAGGCAGGCCGAGCGTGCCAGACGGTAACCGTCTTCGGCCGAATACTCGGCGCCCAGCTTGCCGCGCGGCTTGACGCCATCCAGCGCCAGCGGCGCCTTGCCGGAGAGGAACAGCAGATCGCCGCTGCGTACGGCAGCGACATAATTTCCTGCAGGCGGCGCAGCCGCGGGGAGTGTGATATCGAGTTGTTGGAGGCGGATTTCGGGATGCATGGCGACTAGCTTAAACGAAGGTGAGCAGGGTCGGGGGCTTACGCTTTTCCATGCAGGCGTTGGCCGCCGAACCGGGCCTGCTAACCCCCGGCTGGCTATCCGCTGACCGAGACCTATGTGGTCGAACTCAGCCGCGCCGGGCGGCCTCGATGGTGGCGATGTCTATCTTCTTCATGGTCATCATGGCTTCGAACACGCGCTTGGCTGCTGCGCGGTCCGGGCCGGTGTAGGCCTCGGTGAGGACGCGCGGCGTGATCTGCCAGGACAGGCCCCATTTGTCCCTGCACCAGCCGCATTCGCTTTCCTGGCCGTCGTTGTTCACGATGGCATTCCAGAGGCGGTCGGTTTCTTCCTGTGTATCGGTGGCGATCTGGAAGGAAAATGCTTCGCTGTGCTTGAAGGCGGGGCCGCCGTTGAGGCCGAGGCAGGGAATGCCCATCACCGTGAATTCGACTGTCAGTACGTCGCCTGCCTTGCCATCCGGGTAGTCGCGGGGGGCGTGGTGTACCGCCAATACCCGGCTGTCCGGAAAGGTTTCGGCGTAGAACCTAGCCGCGTCGAGCGCGTCCTTGTCGTACCAGAGGCAGATCGTGTTCTTGGGAATCATGATGTTCTCCTGTGTGATGTGCTGGGCGGCGGCAACTCAGGCTTCGACGTAGGGCGCCCCCTTGCCGGTTTCAGCGTACTTCTTGAGACTGCCGAGGAACTGGTGCCAGCCGCTAGTGCAGAGGGCATAGCACTCGATCTGCGGGGTCAGGCCGACATGCTCGAACTGCAGCAAGGTCTGCTCCCCGCGCGGGACGAGGCGGAACACGATGTCGGTACCTATCCATTCGTCGGACCGCTTGAGGCCGGGTGCAGCGATATGACTGTCGGTGCAGGTCCAGCGCACCTCGGTGTCGGGCTTGAGACTGGCCGTGCGCATGATCTTCCAGGTCTCGCCGAAGTAGAAGGTCGAGCGGGCGCCGACACCGTCGCCGATGGTGCAACTCTCGGTCCACCAGCCTTGCAGCCCCGCCTGCGTCGTCAGTGCCTGGTACAGACGACGGGGCGGGGCTTGTACCAGGAGTTCGGTATTGTAGTTAGGCATGGTCTTAGCGCAGTGTCGCCAGGTAGTCGGCCAGCTGCTCCGCGCAGGTGGCCCAGCCGTCGTGGAAACCCATCTTCTCGTGGGCCTCGCGGTCGGGAACGTTCCAGTGCAACACGCGTGCCTTGTAGAGTGTCTTGGTGCCGTCGTCTTGGGGGTCGAAAGTCAGGTCCATGGTCATGAAGGGTTTTTCGGATGGCTCCCAGGCCTTGACGTAGGCGTCGGTGGCGACGATGCGGCGGCCGGGCACGATGTCGAGATAGACGCCGGGGTTGGGATATTCATTGCCTTCCGGGTCGCGCATCACGACCAGGCTGCTGCCGCCCGGGCGCACATCGTTCTCGACGCGGGCGATGCTCCAGGGCTTGGGCACGAACCAGTGCTTCATCATCTCGGGATCGGTCCAGGCCTTGAATACGAGCTCGGGCGGCGCGTCGATGAGGCGGCTGAGATGCAGTTCGCGCTCATTGGCCCAGGTGCTGGTTTTCTTTTCCATTGCTGCCTCCTATTTCTCGGCCAGTTGCTTGAGGTTCTCGAGGCCTTCCGAGAATTGCGCACCGACCATGCTGTCCATGCTGAAGAAGACAGTGATGATCTTGCTCATGAAGGGGGCTGGGCCGAACATGGCCCAGCTGACGCGGGTGCCGGCGCCTTCGGGCGTGAGCGTGAAAGCGGCGGTATTGTGTGCTTCCATCGGTGCCTGGAAGTCGAGCCGCATCAGCACGCTGTCGGGTGGTGTCGAGGCGGTGATTTCCATGCGTCCCTGGCCGACGTGGTCGTTGCCTTGCCACGCGTAAACAGCGCCCACGCCGCTGGCGGGGTCGCTGTAGCTGCGCTGCATGGCCGGGTCTATCTTTTCGTAGGGCGACCAGGTGGAGAAAGCGCGCAGGTCGTTGATCAGCGGAAATATCTTTTCCGCCGGCGCCTGAATGACGACGGAGCGCTCGACGCGGAACTCGTCCGGTTTCATGGCGGCGACGATGAGGATGCCGACAATGATGCCTAGCGCGATCAGGGATATCTTCTTGAACATGAAGGCTCGCTTAGTGATGTTGTGCGGTGAAGTGGGCGAGGCGGTCCAGACTCTCGGTCCAGCCGACGATGTAGCCACCCTGTGCCGCAGCCGTCTTGGCGCCGGGGTTGGGCAGGCGGGTATTGATGGTCAGGCGCGTCCTGCCATTGCCTTCGTCTTCGAAGTCCACCGTCACCAGGGCGCGCGGCGGCAGGCCGGCGCCGCAGGCATGACCGTCCTCGGCGATGCCGACATAGGCGATGCGTTGCGGCACGACAATCTCGCTGTACGTGCCCTGGCAAGGGTAAGCCTTGCCGTCGGGGCCGGTCATGCTCAGATGGAACTTGCCGCCGACGCGGAAATCCAGCGCGCATTCCGTATTCTCGAAACCGTGCGGCCCCCACCAGGCCATGACGTGGCGGGGATCGCTCCAGGCCTTGAACACGAGTTCGCGCGGTGCGTCGAAGACACGCGAGATGACGATCTCGTGGTCCGAAGGGTGGGCAACGTAGGCATCGGGTTTTTCGTCCATGACGTTCATCCTTGCATGGGTTTTTCGACGATGACCATCCAGGGCACGCCGAACTTGTCCGAGAACACGCCGAAGGTCTTGGCGAAGAAGGTTTCCATCAAGGGCATGGTCACCTGACCGCCTGCCCCCAGTTCCTTGAACACACGTTCGGCCTCTGCCACCGAATCAAGTGCGATGGTCAGCGAAAAGCCGTGAAAGCCCTTGCTCTCGCCCTGACAGCCGCCGCCGTCGGTGGCCATGATGCTGTTGCCGGCGACCTTCATGTGCAGGTGCATGATCTTGTTTTCAAAGCCCGGCGGCAGCATGCCCTCGGGATGTTCATCGGGTGAGTCCTTGAAGCGCATGGCAAACAGCACCTCGGCGCCGAGGACTTTCTTGTACAGCTCGACGGCCTCTTCGCACTGCCCGTCGAATGCCAGATAGGGTTCTATGCTCTTGATCATGTCCTTCTCCTTTCAGCGTTGTGTTGCGAGATAAGCGGCAAGACGTGCCAGATGTTGGTGTGCCCCTTCGCGGGCGCCGAACTCGTCGGCGACGCGGCGTAGTTCTGCGGCGGTCTCGAACACCATCTGCATGCTCAGATGGGTCTTGCCGTCGCGCTCCGCGAACAGGATGGTGGCGTGGAAGTGGATATCGTCGGTTTCATCTTCGCCGCGGTGCGCGTAGACCAGCCGTTCCGGCTTTACGACCTCGATGAACTGGATCAGGTTCTTGTAGTCGGTGCCGTCCGGGCCATGCATGATGAAGCGCCACAAACCACCCGGTCGTACGTCCATCGTCTGATTGGTGTTGGTGAAGCCGTCCGGCCCCCACCACTGCACCACATGCTCGGGGTCGGTCCAGACCGCCCATACGAGCTCGCGCGGCGCGTCGAATACGCGTTCGAGGCGCAGGCTACGCGCATCCAGATCGTCACTGCTTCTTGCGTCCACGGGGCTTCTCCTTGAGAGCGGGTGCGCTTGTCTGCGCGTGGGTATCGGCTGCGGCTTGGAGCTGCTTGAGGTAATCGTCGAGACGATCGAGGCGGGCTTCCCACATCTGGCGGTACTGCTCTATCCAGCCCATGGCCTCCTGCAATGGTTGTACCTCCAGCTTGCAAGGGCGGCGTTGGGCTTCGCGGCTGCGCGAGATCAGGCCGGCGCGCTCGAGCATCTTGAGGTGTTTGGTGACGGCCGGCGGGCTGATGTCGAAAGGTTCGGCCAGTTCGCTGACCGAAGCTTCGCCGGAAGCCAGGCGCGCCAGGATGGCGCGCCGGGTCGGGTCGGCGAGGGCGGCGAAAGTGGCGCTCAAACGGTCTGGCGTGTGGAGTGCTGGCATTGTTTGATTACCATTCAGTTAATTAACCTAAAGGTAAATTAATTCAGGAAGCTTCACCTGTCAAGAAAATCGTGCAAGGGGAATCGCTGTTTTGGGTATCCCCCCACTTGACGGCCACAACAATCAGGTGGCGCGGATAAATATTCATTTGTAATATGAATGCGGGCGGTGAGGTTTCAGATTGACCCTTGTGGGACGAGGGCTTTTTCCTGCGTCGGCAAGGTCTTGCGTTTTTTCCGGGAGTCCCGAATGCAGAACAGATCAATCGAACGTATGGTCCTGCTTGGCTTCAGCATGAGCCTCGGCTTGATCCTGGTGGTCAGCGGCATTGCCTGGTATAGCTCCTACAACTCGCGCGAGGCCAGCAAATGGGTAACGCATACGCACGAGGTGATCGCCGGTCTGGAGAACGTGGCGAGCGCCCTGCACAAGGCGGAGTCGGCCCAGCGCGGCTACTTCGTGACGGGTCAGGCCTCTCCCTACTTGGCCGAAAGGCGTACCGCCATCAGCGAGATGGAGCGCCAGCTTGAACGCGTCGCAACGCTCACCAGCGACAGCCTCGATCAGCAGAAGCAGATCAATGCCCTGCGCGAGGCGCTGGACGCACGCGTGCTAACCCTGGAGCGCGGGCTGCAGATGTACGGTTCGCCGACCACCGTGGGCGATATGGCCTTCCAGGACATCTTCATTCTGGGCACGCGCCAGATGGGCGAGGTCATGAGTGTCCTGCTGCGCATGCGCGAGCAGGAGGAGGGCCTGCTCGGACAGCGGGAGGAGGAGGCGTATGCTCAACATCGCCGTGAGAACATTGCTTTCGGCGCCCTGGTGCCGCTGGTAATGGGCCTGCTCGGTTTCCTCTTTTATCGCATCCGTGACGACATGGCCAAGCGCACTATCGCGGAAAGGGAGCAGAAGAAACTCACCGCCATCCTCGACGCCACGCCCGACCTGGTCGCCATGGCCGATGCCGGCATGCGGCTTTCCTACATCAACCGGGCGGGGCGTCGGATTCTCGGGTTGGGCGAAAATAGCGACATCTCGCAGCTCAAAATTTCCGACCTCTCCTGCCGCGATGATGGCTATGCGGAGGATCGCTACAGCGTTGCGCAAAAGCAGGGTTCATGGCGGGGAGAGACGCGCCTGAGTGCGTCCGGCGGGGGCGAAATTCCCGCGCTGCAGGTGATCATGGCGCATGCCATGCCGGACGGCGGCGTCAGCTACTCCACTATTGCGCACGATATCAGCGAGCGTCATCGCAGCGAGGGACTACTGCGCGAGGCGGCCAACTACGAAGAAAGCCATAATCATGCGCTGGCGCTTTTTTCTTCGACCTTCGACCGCAAAGACATACTCGAAGGCGTACTCGAGCTGTTGGCGCAGCGCGCGCCTTATCCCATGTCGGCCATCTACCTTCACGACGACTGGCGCGGCTGCTATGTGCTGGAGGCCGGTCGCGGCGTGCCGTTGGAGATCAAGACGGAGTTCAGGAACGACGAAGGCCTGCTTGGCACGGTGGCGGCCAGCATGGCGTCGGTGCGTCTGCCGGAATTCGAAGACAGCGGCATGCGCTTGCAAACCGGCGTGGGCGAGGCGCAGCCGGCCGAAGTCCTGATCGTGCCGATTGTCTATCAGGGGCGCAGCATGGGCGTGTTCTCGCTGGCCGCGATCCGGCCGCTCAACGAGCGCGACCTCGCCTTCATTGAGCGGCTCGCCAAGCAGCTCGGCGCGGCGCTCCACAACGTCAAGCTGTATGCCGACACGCGTCTGCTGGCCGAGCAGCTGCGCGTGGGCAGCGAAGAAATCGCGCGCAAGAATGTGGAGCTTGAACAGGCCAGCAAGGCCAAGTCGGAGTTCCTGGCGAATATGTCGCACGAGTTGCGCACCCCGCTCAATTCCATCATCGGTTTTGCCGATGTGCTCAAGGCCGGTCTGGGCGGCGAGTTGAGCGGCAAGCAACTGGACTATCTGAGCCATATCTCGGGCAGCGGCCAGCATCTGCTGGCGCTGATCAACGACATTCTCGACCTGTCCAAGGTTGAGGCCGGCAAGATGGAACTGGATCTTTCCGAGGTGGACATCTCGGCGGTGCTCGAATCCAGTCTCGGCATACTCAGGGAGAAGGCGGCCCTGCGTCGCATTGAGCTTGGGCTCGAGCTTGCGCCCGATCTGGGCGCGCTGCGGGTGGACGAGCGCAGGGTCAAGCAGATTCTGTTCAATCTGCTCTCCAATGCAATCAAGTTCTCCGACGATGCGACCCGTATCACGGTGGCTGCGCGCCGGGTGCCAATTGCCGAAGTCGGCAAACTCGATACCCGCCAGCCGCACCGTGCCTTGCCCTTGCCGCCGGGTGACTATCGCGAGTTCGTCGAGTTGCAGGTGCGCGATCAGGGTATAGGTATTTCCCAAGCAGGCGTGGATCGCTTGTTCCAGCCCTTTACCCAGGTGGACAGCGGCTTGTCGCGCCGCTTCGAAGGAACCGGGCTGGGCCTGGTCATGGTTATGCGCCTGGCCGAGCTGCATGGGGGGAGCGTCGGTGTCAGCAGTCAGGAAGGCGAGGGCACCACCTTCAGCGTATGGCTGCCCTTGCGCGAGGGCCCGGCTTCGGGGCAGGCGCCCGTCGCTGTCATGCCAGGGACGCAGCGGCAGGCGTCGTCTCCGGCGCTTACAACGGGCGAGTCGAACTGGGCGCTGGTGGTTGAGGACGACGATCAGGCCGCCGAGCTCATCTGCCTGCAGCTCGAAGGCGAGGGCTTTCAGGTGGAGCGCGTCAGTACGGCGGAAGCGGGGCTCGCGCTGGCGCGACAGAAAAAGTTCGCCCTCGTCACGCTGGATATTCTGCTGCCGGGCATGGACGGCTGGGAGTTTCTGGCCAAGATCAAGGAATCGCCGGAGACAGCCAATCTGCCGGTGGTCATCATCTCCATCGTCGCCGACAGCAACCGCGGCCTGTCGCTGGGCGCCTCCGCCATTCTGCAGAAGCCCATCTCCCACCAGATGCTTGCCGACGCGCTCGACAGTCTGGGCTTGCAGCACGAAGCCAACGAGAAGCTGAATGTGTTGGTGATAGATGACGATCCGCGCTCGGTCGATATCATCGCCGACTATCTGCAGCTTTCCGGCTGCTCGGCCATACGCACCTACGGCGGCAAGGACGGCGTTGCCGCGGCACTCAGAACCAAGCCGGACCTGATCGTGCTCGACCTGATGATGCCGGACATGTCGGGTTTCGAGGTGGTTGAAGTGCTGAAGAGCGACCGCCGCACGGCGCGCATTCCGGTGCTGGTGGTGACGGCCAAGCAGATCGTCGAGGCGGATCGCCATGCCCTGAACGGGAATGTCATGCAGATCATCGAGAAATCGGAATTCAACCACGGCCGTTTTGTCAGCGAAGTGCGGCGCGTCATGGGCGCCGCTTGAGCGGGAGGGAAGCTATGGCACGCATATTGGTCGTTGAGGACAACCCTTCCAACATGAAGCTGGTCACGCTGATTCTGGAGTCGATGGATCATTCCGTGATCGAGTCCAGCAACGCGCTTGAAGGCATACGCCTGGCCCAGGCCGAGGCACCCGATCTGATCCTCATGGACATCCAGTTGCCCGGCATGGACGGGCTGGAAGCCACCCGGCGGCTCAAGGCCGACCCAGCCACTCAGGGTCTCAAGGTCGTCGCCCTGACCGCCTTCGCCATGAAGGGCGACGAAGAGCGCATGCGTGCCGCCGGCTGCGACGACTACATTGCCAAGCCGATCCGGCATGCCGAGTTTGTCCAGCGGATTACCGGGCTGCTGGTGGCGGGCTGAAGCGGCGTTACATCACCTTCACCGCGCGGCCGATGTGCAGCACCGGACCGGTGGGCTTGTTCAGTGGTGAGCCGTTGTAGGGCTCGAGCGTGATTTCAAACAGCTGGTTGGCTTCCAGCGGCGGCAGCTGATCCAGCGCCACATTCAGGGCCTGACCCGGCTTGACCAGACCCAGCGACTTGGGCCCGCTCCAGCTGTCGAGCTTGGTCCAGAACTGCAGCGATTTGTCGGCCGGTACTTCGAGCGCCTGCAGCGGGATCAGCTTCAATTCCTTGTTGGTGCTGGCTTGGATCACCCAGCCGGCGCTCTTGTCCTGCGGTGCGGCGAGCACGACGACGAAGCGCGTCTCGGCCGGCTTCTGTGTGAGCAGCACGGCGGCCAGCACAGCCGCCGTGGCAAAGCCGCCGGCCGTGAGGCCGCGCCACAGGCCGAGGCTCGTCCACCACGACCACCCTTGCTTGAGGCTGTTGCCCGCAAAGTGGAGGCTGGCCTGTATGCGCGGCCACAGACTGGGCGAGGGGGCGACGGGTTCGGCGAGTTTGGTCAGCGGCAGAAGTTGAGCTTCAAGCATCTGCACGCGCGCGCGCAGGTCGGCATCGAGCAGCAGCAGGCTTTCGACTTCACGGCGTTGCGCCGCCGACAGCGTGCCCAGCACATAGCCGCTGGCCAGTTCGTCACGATCAGATTCGCGTGTCATGACATGCACTCCTTGAGTGAGGCGAGGCCGCGCTTGATCCAGGCTTTGACGGTACCCAGCGGCGCTTGCAGGCGCTGCGCAATTTCGCCGTGGGTGCAGCCGTCGACATAGGCGTAGAGGATGCTGTTGCGCTTGGCGCCGTCGAGCCGTTCGAGGCAGCCTTGCAGGCGACCCAGGTCGGCTTCGATCTCGAAGGCATCGGCGAGGCTGGCTGCCGCATGCTCGGCTTCAATGGCCTCGATGATTTCTTCATCCGCCGGCACCAGGCGCAGTCTGCTGCGTACCAGGTTGAGCGCCTTATGGCGCACGATGGAGTAGATCCAGCCGCGCGCCTCGCCCTTGCCGGCGTCGTAGCTGTCGGCCTTGTGCCAGATGGCGATGAAGGCGTCATGCAGCACGTCCTCCGCTAGCGCGCGGTCGCGTACGATGCGTACGGCGACGCCGAGCAGAAAGCGCGCTTCATGCCGGTACAGGCGTTGCAGGGCGGCTTCGCTGCCGCGCGCGATGGCGGCCAGTTCGGCGGCATGGTCGAAGCTGGTCGGTGCAGAGGCTGGCAAGGTGTATCCCCGGTGAGTTCTCGCGCGTCAGAGGCTGCAGCCTCTGACGCGACTGATCGGGCGCAGTATAGCCGTCCTGCCTACTCTGCCTTCCAGAACAGGTAATCGGCCTGGTAGCCCACGGTTTCCTTCTTGCCCTTGGCTGCTTCGTCGCAGGTCGAGGCCGGTGCGGTGCCGCCCTTGGTGGCGAGGCGCTGGATATAAGTCACGCCCTGCATGGCGCCTGCGCCGCTGGCCGGATTGGCTTTCACCAGTTGCAGCGGAATGTTGCCGCTGCCGTTGGGCGCAACGGCGAGCTGGGTGGCGGTAATCTTGGAGCCGTCCTTGCTTTCCCAGGTGGCGGGCGGACCGTAATACTTGCCGACGGCTTTGCCCTTGCGGTCGTTCAGTACGGCGTCGGGGCCGGCGAACACCCATTCGTACTGGCCGGCGGCATCCTTCTTGTCCTTGCACTCGTAGGTGATCAGGCCGACCCCCACGGTCTCCAGCACCATATTGTTGCCGGCCGGTACCTTGATGCTGTCGGGCAGCGCGGTTTGCGCCACGGCGGCATGCGCGGCAGTCAGGGATAGGGCGAGCAGGCAGGTCTTGATTGGGGTACGCATCATGAGTCTCCTTGGATAGTTGATTTGTCTGATAGCGGCAGGGCCGAAAATCGGTCTGACATAGGCTCTACCCGGCAGCGCGGCGTTTGGATGCAGGCGCTTGAAAATATTTTTCTTGAACCGATGTTTTGCGCCGGATATACCCGGAGGTTTGTTCGGGTTGAGCTAGCCGAAGGGGCACCTGGACCAATGCTCGGCGGCTTTTCCCGGCACCGGAGACAGCGCACCTTGTGGCTTCGATCCTGCAGGGGACTCCCCGCGGCCACTGCGCAGCCCGAACGAGTTTTTGTCGTAGATCATCAATCGAATGCGTGCCGAATTCCCGGAACTCCCTCGCACGGCTCCTGTCTCAAGCACGCTTGCCTTAATTTGATACGGCGAGATACACTCCTACCCATGCGCAAGTTGATGCTTGTCTTCCTGATGCTTTGTTTGCCGCTGCAGATGATCCATGCAGCGGAGCAGGGCTATGCGCATATTGCTGGCGCGGATGCGCATGGCGAAATCGCCGCCCAGCACGTCATCGCCCACGCGGAGCATATGTCTCACCATCACCACGATGGCGGGGTGACACATGTGGACGACTCGCCCGCCTCCACCCAGCATCTGCTTGATTGCGAGAAGCACTGCACCCTGGGCCTGGTGCTGCCGTCGGCTTATCTGGCGGCGCGCTTCGAGCCACCCCTGCAGACCACCCCTTCGTTCCGCGACGGCTTCTATCCGGAACGCAGTACCAGTCCGCCCCTGCGGCCTCCGCACGCGCCCGCCTAAGGCGGGTGCGCACACTCCACACGTAATACTTCCAGGCCGGTTGGCCTGGACTGCGCCCCCGTCGTATTGAGGTTTTGCTCAATTCAGCAGGGGATTTTTCATGCAGATTCTGTATTCGTGCGCCTGCCCATGGCTGCGGGCGCGCCTGGGGCCATGCCTGGCCATCCTGCTTGCCGCCAGCGGCGCGCAAGCACAGGAAAGGCTGACGCTCAAACAAGCTTTTGACACGGCGTGGTCGCGCCAGCCGGATGCACGCGGCGGCGAACTGCGCCGCGATGCAGCCGAGGCTCGCCGCGATGCCGCCGGCAACTGGCTGGTGGCTGCGCCCAGTTTGGCAATGTCGGCCAAGACCGATCGCGCTACCGGCAACGACGGTGCGCGCGAATATGAGGTTGGCGTCGGCCTGCCGCTGTGGCTACCCGGCGAACGCAGCGGTGCTCAGGCATTGGCCGATGCCGAACGCGATGCGCTCAACAGTCGCCTGCTTGCGGCACAGCTGAGGCTGGCTGCCGAATTGCGCGAAGCCTGGTGGAGCGCGGCGCAGGCGGGGGTCGACACCGATATCAGCCGGGCGCGTCTGCAAAACGCCCAGCAGCTCGCCGGCGACGTTGCACGCCGCGTCAAGGCGGGCGATCTTGCGCGCGCCGATCAGCATCAGGCCGACGGTGCC
>DATMSM010000039.1:0-5360 GCA_035565355.1 Rhodocyclaceae bacterium | reverse complement strand
CGCGCACGACGCCGTAGGCCAGCGGCGCATCCGAGCCGCCGGTGAGCATGATCGTCGCTTCGCCGTCGCGGATGCGGCGGTAGGCTTCGCCGATCGCCGACGAGGCGGAGGCGCAGGCCACGGTAAAGCTCTGGCTGGCATTGCCGAGGCCGAGCTGAATGGAGATATTGGCCGAGGCGCTGTTGTTCATGCCCATCACCACGGTCATCGGCGAGAGCCGGGTGCGGCCGTGGTGCCACAGATCGCGGTAGCCGCGTTCAAAGGCCATCACGCCGCCCAAGGCAGTGCCCCAGTACACGCCGGCGTCCGGATTGCCGACCGGATTGTCGCGGCTGAAACCGGCGCGCTCCCAGGCCTCGAAGGCAGCCGCCAGGCCGAGCTGGCTGAAGCGGTCAAGACCGCCCGCCAACGGGCGGCCCAGGGCCTGCACCGGATCGAAGTCGGCGCAGCGCACGGCGGGAATCGAAAGAGGTTCGGGCTTGTCGTCGGTCTGGTAGTGGCGCAGGGCCGATTCGCCGCGCAGCACGCGGGTGAAGAAGTCTTCCAGTGTGCCGCCGTAGGGACTGACGATGCCCAGCCCGGTGACGGCGACCCGCCGCTTGCCGAGCGTAGCTGCGTGCAGGGTCACGCGGGTTCCACGCCGTTCGCGGCCTGCTCGACGATGGCGATCAGGTCGCCGATGGTGTTGGGCGTCAAGGTATCCTCCTCGATCTTGAGGCCGAGCTTTTCCTCGCATTCGAAGATCAGTTCGAGCAACATCAGGGAGTCGATGCCGAGCTCTTTCAGGTTGGCCTCGGGGGTGATGTTTTCCGGCTGCAGATCGGTGCGTTCTGCCAGGAATGCACGGATAGTCGTCAATATGTCCATGGTGCTTCGCGTATTTGTTTTTTGTTTGGAAACTGCCTGTATCAGGGTCGCCAGGCAGGAAATATTGATACAGTCCCGCCGCTAGGCGCAGGTCGATGGCACTCCCGTGGCCGGAATTGAAACCCGAGCACAGACCCTGTTGCCGATAGGAAGGCTATTTTACAATGGGTTGCCTGCTCGGCCTGCTTTTCCAATGCTCATGCGCAGCGTCCGGCCTGCCGGCGTGAGGAAAACTTGTGGCAACGCATTCTGCCGAAAACATCATGACTTTCTATTTGCGCGCTGCCGATTTGCTGGCGCAGGCCGACGGCCTCTTGATCTCCGCCGGTGCCGGCATGGGCATAGACTCGGGCCTGCCGGATTTTCGTGGCTCGGAGGGCTTCTGGAATGCCTATCCGGCGCTGGGGCGAGCGCAGATCCAGTTCGAGGGGATTGCCAATCCGGATGCTTTTCACATCCTGCCGGAGGTGGCCTGGGGTTTTTACGGGCATCGGCTTGATCTCTATCGCAACACTGTGCCGCATGCGGGTTTTGGCCTGCTGCAGCGCATTGCCGCGCAGATGGAACATGGCGCTTTCGTACTGACCAGCAATGTCGACGGGCAGTTCCAGAAGGCGGGCTTCGACGAGACACTGGTGTGCGAGGTGCATGGCTCTCTGCATCACCTGCAATGCATGGAGCCCTGCCACAGTCAGAGTTGGTCGGCGGAGGCGTTCCGGCCGGAGGTCGATGCCGAGCACTGCAAGTTGCTGAATGAGCCGCCCTGGTGCCCACGCTGCAGTGAGATGGCGCGGCCGAATGTGCTGATGTTTGGCGACTGGTCGTGGGTGCCGCAGCGCTCGGAGCAACAGCAGCAGCGCCTGCAGGCCTGGCTGGCTCGCTGCCAGCATCCGGTGATTGTCGAGGTCGGCGCCGGTACCGCCATTCCCACGCTGCGCCGTTTCGCCGACCGTCTAGATGCGCCGCTGATCCGCATCAATCCCCATGCTGCGGAGGCCGAGGTTGTGCTGGCGCGCGATGTGAGCATTCCGCTCGGGGCGCTGGCAGGCCTGCGCGGGCTTGCCGAGGCGATACAGCTGTCGTGACGAAGCGTGCGCAGTGACGGACGGAGCGCCTAGCTGATCCTGGCCCAGATCAGTGCCTTGCCATCGATGCCGGGCACCTCGGCGATCTCCTGCACGGTAGCGGGTTTGCCTTCCTGCAGGATCTGGCCCACGGGCTCGCCCATTTTCCAATCACCGTTTTCCTTGCGCGGTGCACTCTTGCGGCGGTACACATCAGCGCTGGCGTGGATGGTGTCGCCCACCCGGACCGGACCCGTGACATCGAAGTTGCGGGTCTCCCAGCGGCCGTCGCGCATGGCGCCGATATAGACCCAGGAGGGCGAGGGCGCGGCGGCAGCGGGAAGACTCTGTTGTTGCGCAATGGTTGCCGGGCCAGGGCGGACGATGTTTTGCTCAGTGACGGTGCGCACATTATCGAGTGCCTCGGCGATGAGGCGCGCCTCCTTGCTTGGGCGCTGGTCCTTGTTGCCTTCCGTGGGGGCCAGCGCGCGCTGCACGGTTT
This sequence comes from Rhodocyclaceae bacterium, assembly GCA_035565355.1. Taxonomy (GTDB): domain Bacteria; phylum Pseudomonadota; class Gammaproteobacteria; order Burkholderiales; family Rhodocyclaceae. Next base: position 2,927 of record DATMSM010000039.1, on the reverse strand, counting down.
CGAGTTTTTCCTCGACCTCCCTGGCGCGCTCGAATCTGAGTCCGGCCACTTCCGCGCTGGTGAGGGTCAGCCCCTTGGCCTGTTCGAGCAGTTGCGGCAGGAAAGGCATCACCACGATGGCAATGGCAACGGCAATGGCGATGAGGACGAGCTCGCGCGTGAGCTTGACGAGACGTTCGGCGGTGTCGAGTGTGGGCATGCGGGGTCTGCCTGGGCAATGTCCATTCACGCTCCCGGTCGGGAGAGAAGGGGTTAACCATAGCGTCAACAGTGAAATATTTGCAAGATCGATGCCAAGGTTTCATTTTCCGGGATCGATTGTCTGCGCATGCGTGCGGGCTCGGATTTCTAAGTGACCGGGTTACGGGCGGCACGGTCCCGCAGAGGCAGAAAAAAATATGGAAAAACTGAGTGTTAATTGTTGGTGATTGAGAAGCCCTTGTTTTTCGGTGGTTTACGAATGACTTGCCAGCTCTGGATGAGAGCCCATAAGTTGCTCGTTTAATTATTCCAATTTGTAGGTTTTGCGATAGCGATAGACTTTTGCTATTTAAGGTGGACACCAGAAATCTCATGGTGAGCTAGGGCATCTCCTCCTACTATGGGTCTTCAGGGGCAAGGGGGGGCTTTGTTCGTTTTCAGGAGTCCGCCATGCCTTACCGAAACGCCCGTTCCTTACGGCTTTTCCACACGCTGGGCTTTGCTTCCGTCGCTACGGCTTGTGTCGGCGTGATCGGTGTGCTCAGCATGTATTTGCTCGGTCCATCGCGGGCGCCGACCTGGCTGTATGACTGGCTCTGGCCGTACGCGACTTATATTCTTATCGGCGCAATCCTGTGCTCGCTCTTGGGCACGGTATTCCTCTTGTATCCGGCCCGAATGGCCTCCATGGAAGGGCGCGGCTATGAACTGGGGTGAGGATGGGGCGCTCAGCGCACAGTTTCGCTATCCCCGCTCCCGGAGCTGGCTGCAGTTCTATGTGGATCTCTTTACGACTGCCTGCCCGCAGGGCTGCAAGGGGCTCAGCCTGGTGGTCGTACCCGACCCGACGCGCCGTAATGGTTGCAACTGGAATCTTGCCATTGATCCGCCGGAACCCGTGGCCGGGCAGGGCGCACTGTGCATGCGCCATATCGAGGACGATCTACGGCTCCTGTTCTCCATCTTCGACATGGACGGTGGAGAAGAGCGCCGGATCGGCTTAGGCTTGCATCGTTCCTGAACCGCTTGCCTGCGCAAGCACCACGCTGAACAATTGCGCGTCGTCGCTCCACTCCTGCAGCGGCGACCAGCCCCCCGCCTGAAGCAGCAGCCGCATGTCGCGCGGCCCGTACTTGATGCTGTTCTCGGTATGTAGGGTCTCGCCCGCGCGCATGTGGAAGCGCTGGCCGGCCACCGTGAAGGCAAGCTCGCGCATGGCTTCGAGGTGCATCTCGATGCGCGTTTCCGTCTCGTTCCAGATCGCCTGGTGGCGGAATGCCGTGACTGGGAGGGTGCCGTCCAGTTCGCGATTGATCCGTTGCAGCAGATTCAGGTTGAAGGCGGCCGTCACGCCTTGCGCGTCGTCGTAGGCGGGCAGCAGGAGGGCGGCGGGCTTGAGGCGATCAAAGCCGATGAGCAATTTGGCGGCCGGCCCCAGCGTGGCGGCCATGGAGCGCAGCAGGTCTACTGCCGCAGGCGCCACCAGATTGCCTATGGTCGAACCGGGGAAGAAGCCCAGCCGTGGGGCGTCATCCAGCATGGGTAGTTGCAGCGGCCGGGTAAAGTCGCCGACCACGGGATGCACGGGCAACTCTGGAAACAGGGCCGCCAACTGTCGCGCCGAGGCATGTAGGAACTCACCCGAGATGTCGACCGGCACATACGCGGCAGGCCGGATGGCAGCAAGCAGCAGCGGCGTCTTGCTGGCCGAGCCCGCGCCAAACTCGATGACCGTGTGATGCGGGCCGATGTGGTGCGCCATGGCAGCGGCGTGGCTGGCGAGCAGGGCGCGCTCGGTGCGCGTCGGATAGTACTCGGGCAGGTGGGTGATGAGCTCGAACAGTTCGGCGCCGCGCCTGTCGTAGAGCCAGCGCGCGGGTACGACTTTCTGCGGCATCGCCAGGCCGCGCAATACGTCGTGCAGGAAGGCCGGGTCGGCATCGGCAGGGAGGGTGCCGATGCGCGCGGGCGAAAGCGGTGCGTTCATCGGGTCATGCGTCCCTGGCCAGCCGCACGCCTGTGTATTGCCAGCGCTGATGCGGGTAGAAGAAGTTGCGGTAGCTGCTGCGCAGGTGTCCGCGCGGCGTGGCGCAACTGCCGCCGCGCAGCACGAACTGCCCGGACATGAACTTGCCGTTGTATTCGCCCACCGCACCCGCAGCCGGGCGAAAGCCGGGATAGGGCAGGAAGGCCGACTCGGTCCACTGCCACACTTCGCCGAACATCTGCTGCAACTGCGGCGTATCTACTGCCGCCCGCGGTGCGACGGGTGCGGCGGCGTCGAGAAAATTGCCCGCGTGCGGATCGAGGACGCTGGCGGCGGCTTCCCATTCCGCCTCGGTCGGCAGGCGTGCCCCGCACCAGCGGGCGTAGGCTTCTGCTTCGTAATAGCTGATGTGGCATACCGGCGCGACATCGCTCAGGCCTTGCGTGCCGCCGGGGCCGAAGGCCGTGCGCCATTCGCCGTGTGCGTCGCGCCGCCAGTAGAGCGGCGCTTCAATGGCTTCGCGCTGCAGCCAGGCCCAGCCGTCGGACAGCCACAGCGCCGGGTCGCGGTAGGCACCGGCCTCGATAAAGGTGCGCCATTCGCCATTGCTGACCAGACGGTTGGCCAGCGCATGCGGCGCCAGCCAGACGGTGTGCGCCGGCTGCTCGCAGTCGAAGGCAAAACCCGGCTCGCTGTGGCCGATGCGGGCCGGGCCGGCGGCGCCGGTAATCCAGGCGAG
>DATMSM010000038.1:0-16465 GCA_035565355.1 Rhodocyclaceae bacterium | reverse complement strand
TGAATTCGAGAAGCGGTGATTTTCGCTTGCGAAAATTAACGCTTCGAGAATTGCTTGCGACGGCGCGCCTTGTGGAAGCCGACCTTCTTACGTTCGACTTCACGGGCATCGCGGGTCACGAAGCCGGCGTGCGACAGCGCGGACTTCAGTTCAGCGTTGTATTCGATCAGGGCACGGGTGATGCCGTGACGGACAGCGCCGGCCTGGCCGGATTCGCCGCCACCATGAACGTTCACCATGATGTCGAAGGTGGTGCTGTGCTCGGTCAGTTCCAGCGGCTGACGCACGACCATGCGGCCGGTTTCGCGCGAGAAGAACTCATCCAGCGGCTTGCCGTTCACGACGATCTTGCCGGAACCGGACTTCAGGAACACGCGAGCGACGGAGGTCTTGCGACGACCGGTGCCGTAGTAGTAGTTAGGAGTTGCCATTATTCAGTTCCTTAGACGACCAGAGCCTTGGGCTGCTGGGCGGTATGCGGGTGATCGGTACCGGTGTAGCACTTCATCTTCTTGAGCATGGCGTAGCCGAGCGGGCCCTTGGGCAGCATGCCCTTGACGGCCTTCTCGAGCACGCGCTCGGGGAAGCGTTGCTGCAGCTTGGTGAAGTTGGTTTCATTGATGCCGCCCGGGAAACCGGTGTGGCTGAAATACTTCTTGGCTTGTGCCTTGTTGCCGGTCACGCGCAGCTTGTCGACGTTAACGACAACGATGTAGTCGCCGGTATCAACGTGCGGGGTGTACTCAGGCTTGTGCTTGCCACGCAGGCGCAGGGCGATCTGGGAAGCAAGGCGGCCCAGCACCAGGTCGGTCGCATCAACGACGAACCAGTCGCGCTTGACTTCATGCGGCTTGGCGGAAAAGGTTTTCATAAACGACTCTGCTATATAAATTTCGTTGGAATTCCCTCGGGCATTTTCCCTTGGAATTCAATGACAGCGCGCCCGTTGGCTGGCTGCTGTCCTTTGTGGAGCAGTGGAAAGCCGGGCATTTTATGGCAGGTTTCCCTTGCAAGTCAAGTACCAAGGGAGTTTTTTGCCCCCGCCCCGGGTGACTGGCTAGGCGGCTGGGGGGCCGATTTCCATCCTGCCGCCCGAAACCCGGACGATGCCCGCCAGATCGCGGTACTGAAGCGGAGAAAAGCCTTTTTCAACAAGCATTTCCCGCATAAAGCCGGCCTGATCATAGCCGTGCTCACACAGCAGAAGGCCGCCGGGCTTCAGCAGGTCTCCGGCCGCGGCTACGATGCGGCGCAGATCGGCAAGGCCGGCATCGGCCGCCGCCAGCGCGGTGCGCGGCTCAAAACGCAAGTCACCCTGCCCCAGATGCGCGTCGCCCGGCGCAATATAGGGTGGATTGCTGACAATAAGGTCGAAATCCCGCACTTTCAGGCTGGCCGTCCAGTCGGAACGCACAAATCCGACCTCGGCGCCGAGGACTTCGGCGTTGGCGCTAGCAATTTGCAGTGCAGCGGCCGAAAAATCGACGGCCCACACCTGAGCGTCGGGGCGCGCCAACGCCAGCGAAATTGCGATGCAGCCGCTACCGGTGCCGAGATCAAGTATACGTGGCGCCACGCGCCCGGCAATCGCGGCCAAGCCCTCATCGACCAGCAGCTCGGTTTCCGGGCGCGGAATCAGCACACCCGGCGCCACCCCAAAACGATGACCGTAGAACTCACGCCAACCGAGGATGTAGGCAACCGGCTCGCCGCCTTCGCGCCGTGCAACCCAGTCGTCGAAGCGCGCCAGGACATCGGACGGCAACACAGCGTCGTCGTGCGCGATCAGCCAGGCTTTGTTTTGCCCGCTGAGTTCGGCGAGCAACAGGCTGGCTTCCGCCGATGGGATGCGTTTGCGGGCGGCACCCAGTACGGCGGCGATTGTTGTCACTGAGCTTGTCACCGAGACCGTCACTGGCTTTCCGACAACGCCGCCAGCAAGTCCGCCTGATGCTCGGCCGTCAGCGCATTGACGAGGTCGTCGAGGTCGCCGTCCATGATCATGTCGATCTTATACAGCGTCAGATTGATGCGATGGTCAGTGACACGGCCCTGCGGGAAGTTGTAGGTACGGATGCGTTCGGAGCGGTCGCCGCTGCCGACCAGCGACTTGCGCGTCGAGGCGATCTGCTGTTGCTGCGCGTGCTGCTGCGCGTCGTTGATGCGCGCCGCCAGCACACTCATGGCCTGGGCCTTGTTGCGATGCTGCGAACGGTCGTCCTGGCACTCGACCACAATGCCGGTGGGAATGTGCGTGATGCGCACCGCCGAGTCCGTCTTGTTGATGTGCTGACCGCCGGCGCCCGAGGCGCGGTAGGTGTCGATGCGCAAGTCCGCCGGATTGATGGTGATCTCTTCCAGCTCGTCGGCCTCGGGCATCACGGCGACGGTACAGGCCGAAGTATGGATGCGTCCCTGCGACTCCGTCTCCGGCACGCGTTGCACACGATGTCCACCGGACTCAAACTTCAGCTTGGAATAGGCGCCGTTGCCGACAATGCGCGCAATCACCTCACGATAACCGCCCAGCTCCGACTCGTTGGCCGAAATGATCTCGACCTGCCAGCGCTGGCGCTCGGCGTAGCGCGTGTACATGCGAAACAGGTTGCCTGCGAAGATGGCCGACTCGTCGCCGCCGGTGCCGGCACGGACTTCTAGGAAGAGATTGCGCTCGTCGTTGGGGTCCTTGGGCAGCAGGGCGATCTGCAGTTCCGATTCCAGGCGTTCCATGCTGGCCCTGGCGTTGTCGATCTCCTCGGCCGCGAACTCCTTCATCTCGGGGTCTTCGCTCATTTCCTGGGCCGAGGCCAGATCCTGCTCCGCCCGCACCCATTGCGCGTACAAGGCCGCCACCGGGCCGATGTCCGCATGCTCGCGCGTGAGCTTGCGGTAATTGTCCATATTGGCGGTCACGCCTTCGCTGGCGAGTAGGCGATCGAGCTCGACCAGGCGTTCGCTGAGGTTTTCGAGTTTTTCGCGGATGCTGGGTTTCATCAAGATATCCGTTCGCCCTGAGCTTGTCGAAGGGCGGCATGCATAAAGTTAGGGGAGGAGAAACGGGCCTTGATCCCACAAGGATTTCCTGTGGACACAACTCAGCCCGAACGGCGGCGGCGAGCAGCGCCGCTAATTGTCCGCCGGGAGGTTGTAGAGGCGCGCGATGGTGCGCGCCAGCTCGGCACGATCCGCGCCGGCGGACTGATTCAGCGCCTGGGTCGGCGCATGCAGCAGCTTGTTGGAAATGCCGTGGGACAGCGCTTCCAGCACCGTGGCCGGATCGTCGCCGCGGGCAAGCGCGCGCATCGCATGCTCGAGCTCTAGGCGGCGTGTTTCTTCTGCGGTATTGCGCAGCGCGCGTATGGTCGGCACCACTTCACGGCCGTCCATCCAGTGCAGGAAGCTGTCGACGCGCGTGTCGATGATGGTCTCGGCCTCGACCACGGCGGCCTGGCGCGACTCCAGGCCGCGCTCGACGATCTGTCCCAGGTCGTCGATGGTGTACAGGAAGACGTCGTCGAGACGGCCAACTTCGGCCTCGATATCGCGCGGCACGGCCAGGTCGACCATGACCATGGGGCGGCGACGGCGCTGCTTGAGGGCGCGCTCTATCGTGCCCAGGCCCAGCACAGGCAAGGGACTGCCGGTACAGGACACAACGATGTCGTATTCATGCAGGCGGGCGGCGATATCGTCGAGACGCATCGCATCGCCGCCGTACTGCGCGGCCAGAGCCGCGGCACGCTCCAGTGTGCGGTTGGCAACCGTGATGCGACGCGGCTTCTGGCTACCGAAATGGCTGGCGCACAGCTCTACCATCTCGCCAGCGCCGATGAAAAGCACCGCCTGCTTTTTCAGATCGTCGAAAATGCGCGCCGACAGATGCACGGCGGCAGCGGCCATGGACACCGTATTGGCGCCGATGGCCGTGGTCGAACGCACTTCCTTGGCCACGGCAAAGGTACGCTGAAACAAACGGTTCAAGGTCGTGCCGAGCGCGCCCGCCTCTTCCGCCGCGCGCGCGGCCTGTTTCATCTGACCGAGGATCTGCGGCTCGCCCAGCACCATGGAGTCCAGGCCGGAGGCGACACGGAACATATGGCGCACGGCATTGCGCTGCGGGTAGGTATACAGATAGGGCTGGATCTGTCGCTCGGGCAGGCGGTGATACTCGGCCAGCCAGTTGATCGTCGCCTGCGGGTCCTCGGCGCTGAAATACAGCTCGGTACGATTGCAGGTCGACAGAATCGCCGCCTCGCGCGCCGACTGGCCGCGCAACAGATCGTTCAGCGCAGCGGGCAACCTCGCCACGTCAAAGGCGATCTGCTCGCGCACCGCAAGCGGCGCAGTATGGTGATTGATGCCAAGCGCGTACAAACGCATCGTTAGTCCAGCCGGGTCGCAGGTCTATAGGCAAGCCTGCCTGCTTATGGTTAGGGGCTCCCTCCATTTTATCAGGCGAATCCGCTATGCCCACAGGCCAGCGCTGGATTCGGCGGACGATTTGGGCGCGACCGTTACATTCTGGCGGCCCCTGCTGGGTAAAATACAGCCCGTTTATCCGTTCCAAGGACGATGGTTATGTCAGCACCTTATCTAGGCGCTCTGGCGCTCGCCCTGCTCCTGCAGGCCTGCACGACAACCGGAGACAACACCTCAGTACGCCCTCAGGCCGCGGCCGACAAGCCTGGCAACGCCAAGGCTGCGTCCCTTTCCCAAGGCCCGCGCACGCCATCGGACGCAGCACCCGCCCCAGGCGAAACTGCCGGATTTGAAGGCCCGCAGGTGGTCTTCACGCCGGGCTCATCCGAAGTCCCCCGCACGGCAACCCCCACGCTCGACGATGTGGCAGCGAAACTAAAAGCCGATCCGCTGGTCAATGTGGTGCTGGTCGGCCACACCGAAGACCTCGGCAGTGCCGAGTTTTCAGTGGCCGTCGCCACCCGCTGCACCCAGGCCGTCAGCCAGGCCTTGGTCAAGCGCGGCGCACGGCCCAGCCAGATTCGCATGCAGCCGCGCGGCCACTCGAAGACAGTCGCCCGGCAGTGCACCACCGTCGCGTGCAAGAAGCAGATGCGCCGCGTCGATATCGTGATGTCTTCCTACTAGAACGAAAAAGAACGCTTTTGAATCCGACCACCATCCAGCTCATCGGCGCCGTCCTGTTTGCCGTCGCCATCATCCACACTTTCGCCACCAAGTACTTCGAGAGCCTTGCGCACAAATACCCGCGCCACTCCGGCATCTGGCATCTGCTTGGCGAAGTGGAGGTGGTGTTCGGTTTCTGGGCGCTGGTGCTGGTGCTGTGCATGGCGCTCGCGCTCGGTACGAGCGAAGCCACGGCCTACGTCGATTCGCGCAACTTCACGGAGCCCCTATTCGTCTTCGCCATCATGGTCGTCGCCGGCACGCGCCCCATTCTCGAGTTCGCCAAGACCTGCGTACGCCTGACCGCGCGCAGCATTCCCCTGCCGCGCAACGCGGCCTACTACTTCACCGTGCTATCGCTGGTGCCCATACTCGGCTCCTTCATCACCGAGCCGGCCGCCATGACCTTGGCTGCCCTGATCCTGCGCGACCGCTACTATGCCGCCGGCATCTCCAAGCGCTTCATGTACGCCACCCTGGGCGTGCTCTTCGTGAACATCTCCATCGGCGGCACACTCACGCCCTTTGCCGCGCCACCGGTGCTCATGGTCGCCAGCACCTGGAACTGGGACATCGTCTTCATGTTCACCACCTTCGGCTGGAAGGCGGCGATTGCTGTCGTCTTCAACGCACTGGCCGTCACCCTGCTCTTCCGCAAGGAGCTCGTCTCGATTGAAATCCCCTACGAAGGCAGCGTTGCGCACGTCCCCTTTCCCCTGGTCGTCACGCATCTGCTCTTCCTCGTGGGCATCGTCGTCTTTGCCCATCATCCGGCGGTCTTTATGGGCCTGCTGCTGTTCTTTCTCGGCGTGGCCCATGCCTACGAGCGTCATCAGGACCGGCTGATCCTGCGTGAAGGTCTGCTGGTTGCTTTTTTCCTCGCCGGCCTCGTGGTGCTCGGCGGACAACAGCAATGGTGGCTGCAACCGCTCTTGATGGCCATGAGCCCGGATGCTGTCTTCTATGGCGCCACCGCCCTGACGGCGGTCACCGACAATGCAGCCCTGACCTATCTAGGTTCGCTGGTCGAAGGGCTGTCGGACGAGTTCAAATACGCGCTGGTGGCCGGCGCCGTCACTGGCGGCGGTCTCACCGTCATCGCCAATGCGCCCAACCCGGCCGGCTTTTCCATCCTGCGCGAGAAGTTCGAAGGCCACGAAATTCAGCCGCTGGGCCTGCTGATCGCCGCCATTCCACCGACGCTGGTGGCGGTCGCCGCATTCAGACTGCTGTAGCGCCCAGCCTGGCCCTGTCCTTGGCCCATACCAGCAAGGCGACGGCGAACAGGATAGGCAACAGCATTTCAATACCTTCCTCGTGCATGTGGAAGAGTGCGCTTTCATGCGCCGACAGCAGAATGCCGTAGTCGACCTTGATGGTGTTCTCCAATCGGTCGCAGATCTTGGTAAACACCATCAATGCGATGGACAACAAGGTCAGGCGCCCCCAGGCCCGGCGCCAGGCCTTCGTCTTGCAGATATGCCGGACACAGGCAACCAGCATCCATAACAAAACGACAACGCTGGCTGCGGCCGCGAGGCCGCCCCAGAACTTCTGCGTCGCGGAAATCTCGGTGCTGCGATAAAAAGCGTGCTTGAAGATGCTGTCAGCCGTGAAGGCCTTGTGCCAATCCGCTTCGCGCGCGGCAAAGATCGCGGCCAGTGCGGCCGTACCCCACCCCCAGCGATTGTTGGCGCCGAGCTTGAACAGACACAGCGCCGCCAGCGTTATCCACAAGGGCGGCGATACAAGCTCGAACAAGCCGGTCTCGGCAATCAAGCTGCGGGTAATCGCAGGGTCGAGCGCGTAAACAATGAAAAGCAGCAGCAACGAGAACAGCAATAGTCCAATCAATACCGCCTTTTCTTCGAACTGGACAGGCTGGCGTGACACGTGGGGGAGCATGGGAGGCATCGCGGTCAAAGAGTTGCATGACTCTATCCGAAAACAGGCAGGCCTGCTTCGCATCCCGCACCGCCAACTCATTCGCGCAGACACGGCCTGTGGAATCAGGTGCCGCCCTCCACACACCCCGTTTTGTTGGGAAGCCGTCAGGAAATGGATTTCACGATGTGATAAATTGCCCTCCATCTTATTGATGGACGGAAGCGTGACACAGGCCCCGGCAGCAGAGAATCGCAGCGGCATCCAGGTTATCGAACGCATGATGAGCGTTCTGGATGCACTCGCCAGCCACCCCGATCCGGTCAGCCTGAAGCAGCTCGCAGCCGAGACCGGCCTGCACCCCTCCACCACCCACCGCATCCTCGCCGCCATGACGCACAGCGGCTTCGTCGAGCGCGCCGACCCCGGCACCTATCGTCTCGGCATCCGCCTGCTCGAACTCGGCAACGTGGTGCGCTCGCGCCTGAATATCCGCGACGCCGCCATGCCCCTGATGCAGAAGCTGCACAAGCAGATCGGCGAAAGCGTCAATCTCGGCACCCGACAGGGCGACGAGATCATCTATGTGGAACGCACCTCGAGTGGCAGATCATCGGTCAAGGTGGTGCACCTGATCGGCGCGCGCGCGCCGCTGCATGTCACTTCGGTGGGCAAGCTCTATCTGGCCGAGGCACGAACCAGTGATGTGCGCGCCTATGCCGAGCGCACCGGCCTGCCGCGCTACACGCCCGCCTCCATCACCACCCTGACCGCGCTCGAAGCCGAGCTTGCGCGCATCCGGAAGGAAGGCGTCTCCCACGACAACGAGGAAATCGAGACCGGCCTGCGCTGCATCGCCGCGCCGGTGCGCGACGATACCGGCGTCATCGTCGGCGGACTCTCCATCTCCGCACCTGCCGAGCGCTACAGCAAGGCCTGGGAACCCGTAGTACGCCAGGTGGCCGATGAGCTTTCTGCCACGCTGGGCTATAAATCAACTCGCTAGCCTTCCGCATCAAGCACAACACGTCTTACCCGCTGTCGTTCCATTCACCACAAGAGGACTCGCCATGAAAAAAACCCTGTTAGCCACCCTGCTGCTCACCGCCCTGGGCACCGCCGCCCCGAGCTGGGCACAGAGCGTCAAGCTGGCCATCACCGGCCCCTTCTCCGGCGGATCGGCGCCGATGGGCGCCTCCATGCGCGACGGCGCCAAGCTGGCCATCAATGAAATCAACGCCAGCGGCGGTCTCGATGTCGGCGGCAAGAAGATGAAGATCGAAGTCATCGAACGCGACGACGAAGCCAAGAACGAGCGTGGCGCGCTGATCGGCCAGGAGCTGGCCGCGATGAGCGACCTCGCCGGCGTCATCGGCAGCGTGAATACCGGTGTCGTCATTGCCGGCGACAAGTTCCTGCAGGAAAAAGGCATTCCCAAGATCATCACTCCGGCCGCCGGCTCGGCCTCGATGACGCAGTGGCGCGACGCCAAGGTGCCGAACCTGTCTATCTTCCGCTTTGCCGCGCACGACGGCATCCAGGCCGCGATGGTGGTCGAGGAAGCCCTCGCACGTAAGTTCACCAAGGTCGCCATCCTGCACGACGCCACCAACTACGGCGTGTCCGGCCGCAACGACCTGCAGGCGCAGATCAAGGCCCAGGGCGACAAGCTGCAGATCGTCGCCACCGAAAAATTCAACATCGGCGACAAGGACATGACCGCACAACTGCTGCGTTCCAAGTCCGCCGGCGCACAGGCCATCCTGATCTGGGGCATCGGTCCGGAACTCGCCGCCGTCGCCAACGGCAAGGCCAAGATCGGCATGAAGGAACCGCTGATCGGCGGCTGGACCCTGTCGATGTCGAACTTCATCGACAACGCCGGCAAGAACGCCGACGGCACCCTGATGCCGCAGACCTTCATCGAAGAACCGGTGACGCCCAAGGCCAAGGCCTTTATCGAGAGCTATCACCGCAACTACGATGTGAAGCGCATCCCTTCGCCGGTCTCCGCCGCGCAGGGTTATGACGCCGTGCTGATCTTCGCCGCCGCCGTCAAGCAGGCCGGCAGCACCGACAACAAGAAGGTCGTCGCCGCGCTGGAAGATCTGCAAGCGCCGGTGCAGGGCGTGATCGCTACCTGGGAAAAGCCCTTCTCGAAGTGGAACCCGGCTGACGAAAACACCCACGAAGCCTTCACCCGCGCCCAGACCGTGATGGGTATGGTCAAGGACGGCCGCGTCACCTTCGCCCACGCCGAGGACAAGGCCCGTCTGGCCAAGGCCGCCGGCGGCAAGAAAGCCAAGTAAGGAGACGCAGTGAAAGCGATGCTGATTGCGGTGCTGTGTGCACTCCCCCTGTTTGGGTGCTTTGGTGACACGAAGCCGGACATGGCCCCCATCGTTGGCGGCGAGGTCATCAACCCCGGCGTCAGCCGCTACACCCTGGCACCGGATCAGCTCGCTGGCTGCATCGAATGGCTCAACACCTACCGCGAGGATTGGGGCACGCTGCGTGCGCGGCCCCCTTCCCCGGTACAAAGCGTTGCCTTCAGTCACAGCGACGGCTCACGCACTTACCTCGAGTTTTATACCGGCCGGACCGGCTGGAACAACAAGATGCTGATCAGAACCTACGCCAAGGACGGGACCCTGCAACGCACCGGCATGGGCGACTTTTCCGAAGCGGACGTCGCGCGCCTCAAGGTGAATCTACCTGGGCAGCAATAGTGCGGGGAGCATTTCACGATCCGCAGTTCGATGTGAGGAAACAGGCATACGCCCAAAAAACATGCACTTTTCCGCAAGCCCGCACACGTAAGGAAACAGCAAGACACACACGGCAGAATCGCGCGCCGATCAGGCTGGCCGAACTATAGTCAGATCACGCGGCGCACGCTTTTCAGAATTTTCGGGTCGCCCCGCAAGGGCGGCATCTCAAGGCAATCAGGACTGCCGTACATCGGCAGCTAGGCACGGGCAACAGGCCCGGGCGGGGTAAAAGCAACATGGACAGTTCCATTCTTCTCCAGATCTGCGTCAGCGGCGCCTTCATGGGTCTCGTGTACGCACTGGTCGCCTACGGCTTCCAGCTCACCTTCGCCACCAGCAAGAGCATCAACTTCGGCCAGGGCGAACTGGTCATGCTCTCTGCCTTCTGCAGCCTGACGCTGCTCAACCTGGGCGTGCCCTACTGGCTCATGATTCCGCTCGGCCTCATCATCGGCGCCATGCTCGGCCTCGTGGTCGAACGCGCCGCCGTGCGCCTGGCGCTGGAACAGAAATCCGAAGGCTGGATCCTGCTGTCCATCATCGTCGGCCTGTTCGGCTTCTCGCTGGCCGAGAACATCTGGGGTCGCGACGACCGTCCCTTCCCCACGCCCATTCCCTCCGACTCCTTCAACTTCCTCGGCGTAGACATCACCTGGATGGAAGTCTCGGTCGCCGTCGGCGTGTTCGGCATCATGGGTCTGGTGGAACTGTTCAAGCGCCGCACCCTGCTCGGCAAGGCCTTCGAAGCCGTCTCCGCCGACCGCGATGCCGCTGAACTGATGGGCATCTCGGCCACGCAGACGGTGATGCTGTCCTATGGTCTGTCGGGCATGGTCGCCGCACTCGCCGGCATCCTGATTTCTCCCATCACCACCGTCGGCCCGACCATGGCCATGGTGCTGGTGCTCAAGGCCTTCTCCGTCGCCGTTGTCGCCGGTCTCAACTCCGGCTTCGGTGTGGTCCTGGTCGGCATCGTGCTCGGTGCCCTTGAAGGCCTCGCCAGCATCTACTTCGGCAGCGGCTGGCGTGAAGCGCCGGGGCTGATCCTCCTCATCATGGCATTGGCGCTGCGCCCGAACGGCATCTTCGGCAAAGCCACCATCCGTAAAGTCTGAGAGAGGAAAACAAGAACATGAAACGCTTTCTCCTGATTCGCGGTGCAGAACTCCTCGCCTTGCTGGTGCTCGCCGCCATTCCGCTCGTCATCACCAATCCGTTTGCGCTGGGTCTGCTGACGCTGCTCGCCATCTACGGCATCCTGCTGATCGGTCTCGACGTCACCGTTGGCTATCTCGGCCAGGTCAATCTGTCGCAAGCCGCCTTCCTCGGCATTGGCGCCTACACCGCCGGCCTGCTGGTCACCAACGGCGGCTACAGCATTCTCTTCGGCCTGGCCTGCGCCTTCCTGCTCTGCCTCGTGCTCGGCGCCCTGCTCGCGCTGCCGGCGCTACGCCTGGAAGGCCCGCAATTTGCGCTGGCCACGCTGAGCTTCGGCGCACTTGCGGTTACCGTGCTGCTCGAATGGGAAGAACTCACGCTCGGCGCGCAGGGCTTCTCGGTCACGCGCCCGCCGCTGTTCGGCCATGCCCTCGACGCCACCTGGTTCTACTGGCTGTGCGTCGGCCTGCTGGCGCTGGTGTGGATGGGCATGAGGAATCTCTTGTCTTCGCAGTGGGGCCGTGCCTTCGAAGCGCTGCGTGACAGCCCCATCGCCACCGATGCAATGGGTGTCGGCACCTATCGCCACAAGGTCATCGCCTTCGCCTTCGGCTCCGCGCTCGGTGGGCTGGCCGGCGGCCTGTATGCCTTCAACTTCCAGTATCTCGATCCGCACTCCTTCACCTATGAGCTGATGGTCATCCTACTGCTCGGCGTGGTGCTCGGCGGACGCAAGAGTCTCTGGGGTGCAGTGGTCGGCGCTGCCTTCATCGTGCTGCTGCCCAACCTGCTGTCCAATCCGGTCATGTTCCGCTTCTTCTCCATCGCCGGCCTGCTTATCGCCCTGATCGGCGTAGTGCAAGGCCTGATGAGCAAGAGCGGGGACAAGAGCGCAGCATTCAAGTTTCAGACCCTGGCCCCGGTCGTCGCCATGGCCATGCTGGTGATCGGCAGCTTCACCGTGTCCAACACCGAAGACTGGCGCAAGGCCATCTTCGCGCTGATGCTGTTCTCGGTCGTGGTCGGCCTGCCCGAAGGCCTGATGGGCTTTGCCGGCAAGCTGCTGACCAAGCTCTTCCGCGTTCCCGCCGCCCCGCTGCCGCCGGCCAGTGATCTCGACGAGGTGGTGCCCATGCAGCCTGCCGACGGCTCCACCCTGCTCGAACTCAAGCAACTCAAGCGCCACTTTGGCGGCGTCAAGGCAGTTGATGGCGTGAACATGGTGGTCAAGGCCGGCACCGTGCACGGCCTGATCGGTCCCAACGGCTCCGGCAAATCCACCGCCGTGAATGTGATCTCCGGCCTGTACACCCCGACCAGCGGCGAGCTCCTGCTCGACGGCAAGGCGCTGCCCTATGGCAGCCTCTACCAGGTCGCCGGCGCCGGTGTCTCGCGCACCTTCCAGAACCTGCAATTGTTCGGCGAGCTCACCGCGCTCGACAACGTCATGGTCGCGCTGCGCGACACCTACAAAATGCCCTGGCCGCTGGTGCTGCTGGGCCTCGCCCGTGGCGAGGAGAAGAAGGCACAAGCCGACGCGCTGGCGCTTCTTCAATTAGTAGGTCTTGAAGCGCAGGCGCTGTCCCGCGCCAAGGACCTGACCTACGGCGCCCAGCGCTTCCTCGAAATCGCCCGCGCGCTGGCGCGCAAGCCGCGCCTCTTGATCCTCGACGAACCGGCCGCCGGCCTGGCGCATCCCGACGCCCACAATCTGGTCGAGATCATCCGCCGCATCAACGGCCGCGGCATCGCCATCGTGCTGATCGAACACCACATGGACGTCGTCACCGCGCTGTGCAACACCGTCACCGTGCTCGACGGCGGCCAGGTCATCGCCGAAGGCCCGTCCGAAGAAGTGAAGCGCAATCCCAAGGTCGTCGAGGCCTATCTCGGCGCAGCCGCTTAAAAAAAGAAGCGGGAGAAGAAGACATGCTGAAAGTAGAAAACCTGTACGCCGGCTACGGCGGCGCCGAAGTGCTCAACGGCGTGAACCTCGAAGTCAAGCAAGGCACCCTGGTCGCGTTGATTGGCGCTAACGGCGCCGGCAAGACCACGACCATGCGCGCCATCTCCGGCATGATCCGCCCCAGCCAGGGCAAGGTCACGCTTGAAGGCAATGAGGTCGAAGGTTACAACGCCGCCAAGATCGCAAGACTCGGCCTCGCCCACTCGCCTGAAGGGCGCAAGGTGTTCGGGCCGCTCAATGTCGAAGACAATCTCTTGCTCGGCGCCTATCGCCGCCTGCCGCGCTTCTTTGGCTTCCACGCCGCAGCGCAGGAAGAACTGGACAAGGTCTACGCCCTGTTCCCACGCCTGAAGGAGCGCCGCCTGCAGCACGCCGGCACCCTCTCCGGCGGCGAACAGCAAATGCTCGCCATCGGCCGCGCACTCATGGCACAACCCAAGGTCATGCTGCTCGACGAACCCTCGATGGGCCTGGCCCCGGTGATCGTGCAGGAAGTCTTCGCCATCATCCGCCGCCTCAAGGAAGCCGGCATCACGCTGCTGCTGGTCGAACAGTTCGCCAAGAGCGCGCTCGAGGTCGCCGACTACGCCTATGTGATGGAACGCGGCAAGATTGCGGTGGAAGGCGTACCGGCCGAGTTGCAGAAGGATGAACGAGTGATCGCAGCCTATTTGGGCTAAACCACCTCGCAGCTCTGTCGAGATATTTGACGAGCTCAAAAAAACGCCCAGCAGTCTTTTATGGTTGCCGGGCGTTTTAATTTTGGAATGCCAGTTGATCTTCCTACCCCCCGCACCTGCCTCCGCGATACTCCGAGCTTTCGATTAGGATGCTCATTCTGGATATCCACCGCCGAAAGCCCCGCAACATGACTATCCAAGCCACCGCCCCTGACGCCGCGGCCCAAACCGCCCGCAACGTCTGGCTGCTGGTGATGGCTCAAGCCTTGGGCGCCGCATCGGTACCCATCATCATCTCGCTGGGCGGCATCGTCGGGCAGCGGCTGACGGATACGCCTTCCCTATCGACCCTGCCGGTCAGCGTTTTCAGCCTGGGCCTGGCGCTTTCAACCATACCCGCCGCGCTGTTGATGCGGCGCTGGGGGCGGCGCGCCGCCTATGCGCTGGGCGCGTTGATGGGGCTGAGCGCCGGGCTGGTCGCCGCCTTCGGCATCCTGCGCGAAAGCTTCTGGATCTTCTGCGGCGGCACTCTGATCGCCGGTTTTTACGCCGCCTGTGTGCAGAGCTACCGCTTTGCCGCATCCGACAGCGTGGCGCCTTCGCTGCGGGCCAAGGCCATCTCGCGCATCATGGTCGGCGGCCTGGTTGCAGCGGTAGTCGGTCCGCAGGTGGTGATCTGGACGCGCGACGCGCTGCCCGGCGCGCCCTTCGCGGGCAGTTTCTTCGGTCAGGCGGGCTTGGCCCTGCTGGCACTCCCCTTACTGCTATTGCTACGCATGCCGTCGCCGCAAGCCGTCGCCGCCGAGGGTGCGGCGCGTTCCCTAGTCAGCATTGCGCGACGGCCGGAATTTTTCGTTGCAGTCACCGCCGGCGTGGTGACCTACGGTGCGATGAGCTTCATCATGACCGCCGCGCCGATGGCCATGCTCGGCTGCGGGCATACGGTCGGCGCTTCGGTGCTGGGCATCCAGTGGCATGTGCTGGCGATGTTTGCGCCCAGCTTCTTCACCGGCCACCTGATCGCGCGCTTCGGCAAGATCGCTGTCACCGGCGCGGGTCTGCTGCTG
The DNA here is from genome assembly GCA_035565355.1 of Rhodocyclaceae bacterium. Lineage (GTDB taxonomy): Bacteria > Pseudomonadota > Gammaproteobacteria > Burkholderiales > Rhodocyclaceae. The sequence continues at coordinate 1,794 of DATMSM010000038.1, read as the reverse complement.
ATTGCGGTCTCCGGCCTGCTCGCCCTGTCGGGACTGGAGTTGCTGCACTTCTGGGGTTCGCTGATCCTACTCGGTCTGGGCTGGAACTTCGGCTTCATCGGCGCGACGGCAATGGTCACCGATGTGTATGCGCCATCGGAGCGCGCCAAGGTACAGGCCCTCAACGATTTTCTGATCTTCGGCACTTCGGCCGTAGCCTCATTCAGCTCGGGGCATTTCCTCGGCAGCGCCGGCTGGAACGCCATCAATGCGGCGCTGATACCGCTCGTCGCCGCAACCCTGCTCATGCTGGCGTGGCTGGCCCGGCGCAATCAATGCCAGTCAAACTCAAGCCGCCTCTGCTAGAGTCGCTGCTATCCGCAATGACACCCACGGAGCCATCATGAAACTCAAGCACACCCTCCTCGCCGCCTGCATTGCCGCCACCAGCCTGGGCGCCTATGTGGCGACGGCGCATGCGGCCGCGCCCCTGGTCAAGACACAAGCGCCGGGTTACTACCGCACCATGCTCGGCGACTTTGAAATCACCGCGCTGTCCGACGGCACCGTGGGCCTGCCGGTGGACACGCTGCTCAAGGGCATCAGCCACCGCAACCTGAAGAAGGCGCTCGACCATCACCACCTGCCGCTGCCGGTGGAAACCTCGGTCAATGGCTTCCTCGTCAATACCGGCGACAAGCTGGTGCTGATCGATACCGGCGCCGGCGCGCTGTTCGGCCCGACCCTGGGCAAGCTGCTCACCAACCTCAAGGCAGCCGGTTACCAGCCGGAACAGGTGGACGAAATCATCATCACCCACCTGCACCCCGACCATGTCGGCGGCCTGGCGGTGAACGGCCAGCGCGTGTTCCCGAATGCCATGGTGCGCGCCGAGCAGGAAGATGCCGACTACTGGCTGAGCGCCGACAATCTGGCCCAGGCGCCCGAAGAGTCCAAGGGCTTCTTCCAGGGTGCGCAGGCCATGCTCAAGCCTTATGTCGATGCCGGCATGTTCAAGCCCTTCAGCGGCGACACCGATCTGCTACCCGGCATCCGCGCCCAGGTCACACACGCCCACACGCCGGGCCACAGCACCATTGCGGTGGAGAGCAAGGGCCAGCGCCTGCTCATCATCGGCGACCTGATCCATGTCGCCGCCGTGCAGTTCGACCACCCCAAGGTGTCGATCGGCTTCGACAGCGATAACAAGAATGCGGTCAAGCAGCGCATCAAGGTGTTCAACAAGATCGCCAAGAACGGTGACCTGACCGCGGCCGCACACTTGTCCTTCCCGGGGCTGGGGCATATCCGCAAAACGGCGATCGGCTACGAGTGGCTGCCGCTCAACTACCAGAGTGCGCCCTGAGCGTCCTCGCTGCGTTACAAAATAAGGGAAGGCCTGGCCTTCCCTTTTTTATCTACGGTGCGCTTGAAGCGCGGGTGCCGCCCACCAGCGCCGCGCGCCGCCGTGCCTGCTCGGCTAACGCGTTATCACCGCGCGCCGCTGCGACTCTTTCCTGTACCCCCAGCCAGGCCAGCAAAGGCCGGCGCCAACCTTGTGCGGACGCGGTCTCGACGGCTACGGCCACACCCTCGGGCGGCAAGGCATTTCTGCGCAACAACACCCCTGCCGCGATCAGACGCGGCAGGGGCGCCTCAATACGCGACAGGCTGGCCGCATCGCTGAAGCCGGCGTAGTGCGTCGGCAGTAATTTCGTATCGACAGTCTGCCCATTCAGAAAGGCGGCATAGGCGCGCGAGCTTGCGCTCGCGTCCGCAGCCAGCGGCGTAAAGCCGGGGCAGTCCGCGCCGCTT
>DATMSM010000037.1:0-2980 GCA_035565355.1 Rhodocyclaceae bacterium | reverse complement strand
GATAGCTGACGCTACTAGTCTGGGCCGCCATGAGAATCCAGTTTTTCCGATGGAAACACTTAAGACGTTACCCTGCACGCAACTTTCAAGATTGGTTTTGTCCCGACGGACGTCAACTCGCAGCCGCCGCCGCTGTGGCCGGGCCGACCGCTATTTTGTCGAGGTACATGCGTAACTGCTCACCGATCTGTTCTTGCGCCAGCGCTCTGGCATTGGCCTCCGCGAGCTGCAATTCCAGCTCGCGCGTCCTCGCACTTGCTGGCGCCAACTGCGTCTCCACCTCTTTGAACCGCTCGGTCAGCAGCTCCGACTCGGCGATCTTGCTGGCAAGCTGCCGCTCAAGGTCGCCGGCATGCTGCTGGATAGACTGCAGTTGCTCGATCTTCTGCTCCAGTTTTCGACCTTGGGTCAGTTGCTCGTAGAGCGATTGCTTCGTGTGCGACAGCTCCAACACCAGCCGGGCGCCCTCCTGGTTGAGCCGCGAGACTTCGTCCTGTTTCCCGACCAGGGCTAACTGCTGCTGCGGGAACTCGGCCTGGAACTGCTGTACCTGTTGCTCGTGACGGCGCTGGTCCTGGTCGCGTTGATCCTTGACCGACTGGCGATAGTGTTCCAAGGCATCGCGGGCATGGGTATGCTTGTCTTCGAACGACTTGCGATGCTGCTCATTCTCTGCCAGTCTGTCCTTCAGGTCGGTTACCTGCTGTTCGGCGGTGTGCCTGGTGACGAGTTCCGCCTGGAGGGCTGCGCGCATCTTGGCATGGTCGGCCGCCTCGCTGCTCATTCGCGCTTCAAGTGTTTGGATCGCCTCGCGCGCTGCAACCAGATTATTTTGCAGCTGCCGGTTGGCGTGGGCATGCTCCTTGCGGACCAGCGCCTCTACTCTCGTCGGCTTCTTCCTGTAGGCGTGCGGCAAGCCGCTCGACAAGGTCCTGCAATGCTTCGCTGATGGACGCCTTGCGCGGGCCTGCACCCTCTTCCTCTTCGAGCTCCTTCAGGTACTTGTGGATCGTGGTCTTCGACCCTGTATTCCCGAGTGCCACCGCAGTGCTATCTGAAAGGGTTCGCGAAGAGCCGTAGTAAGAATGCCTAGCTGTTCGTCGCGGACGTGTTCAACCGGAAGACGTTCGTCACCGCTCCGCGCAATGTGGCGTCCGCCCGCGACTTCAACCGCATCGACGCGGATGGTGTCGACGCCAACCACATCGAGTCGAGCTATGCTGACTTCGAGGGGGCGGCCGCGCGGGCGTTGGTGCAGATGGACGAGAAACGCGGTTTCGGCGACGAAGAAGAGCACAACTTGGTGCTGAACCTGATTGCCCTCTTCTCTGTGCGCAATCCGCGCATGAGGGAAAACATGCGGCAGTTCCATGAACAGGTTGCGAAGCAGATCATGAGCCTGACGGTGGCGACCAAGGAACGTTACGAGAGCAGCATGGTGCGCGCCGTCCGATCCGGTCGCCGGAGCAAGTCGCGCTGGCCAACGGCATCACCGTCAGGCATGGCCACCGCCAGATTTACGCGCGCGACGACCGCTTCCGGTACGCGTTCGCGCCGGGAGATATCCGCAGGGGCCCCGACCTGCTGCGGGAATTTCCTGATCCAAATGAACGTGGACGGAGATACGCATGAGCGACTTTGACATCTATCTGGAAGCGGCGACACGTGACAACACGCGGCGCAGCTATCAAGCTGCGGTGCGCCACTTCGAAGTCGAATGGGGCGGCTTTCTGCCGGCGACCGCCGACAGCCTGGCTCGCTACCTGGTGCACTACGCCGACTCCCTGGCGATCAACACCTTGCGCCAGCGCCGCGCGGCGCTGGCGCAGTGGCACATCGATCAGGGGTTCCTGGATCCGACCAAGGCTCCGGTCGTTCGGAGGGTCTTCAAGGGCATACGGACACTGCATCCCGCGCAGGAAAAGCGCGCGCGCCCGCTTCAGCTGTTACAGATCCGCCACGTTGCCGCCTGGCTGGACGCCGCCATCGCGGACGCCGTTACCGTGTCCGACCTCGCCCGGCAGTTGCGTCATCGGCGCGACAAGGCCTTGCTGTTGTTGGGTTTCTGGCGGGGATTCCGCGGCGACGAGCTGACGAGTCTGCGCGTCGAGCATGTCGACGCCATCGCCGGCGAGGGCATGCGCTGTTTTCTTCCCTTGACGAAGGGCGATCGCCAGGCTATCGGCACCACTTTCCGGGCGCCGGCGCTTGCCAGTTTGTGCCCGGTGGAGGCGTACTTGGCCTGGATCGCGCTGGCGCGGCTGTCGGGCGGACCTGTCTTCCGGGGCATCGACCGCTCCCCCTGGTGGCAACCGCTACATTGGATGTAAGGCGATGCCTGGCCTGCGCGGACGTGCGCGACATATGTACTCCCGGTGACAATAAGTGAGAATGTCACCCTCAGCTTCAGTTGGAATGTAGGCTCCATCCTACGCGCGATTATTCGATGCGCAATCCCATATCACGGGGATCCATTTCCTGCCAGACGACTGGCTGTCCATGTCGCCACATGCGCCGCCAGCGGAGGCTTGCTTAAAAAAGAAAGATCTGCACATCCATAACAGCACCGTGGGTGCGTCGATCGGCGCCGACTACATCCTCTACGCAAAAAAAGAGGTGCAAAACGGGAATCAGACACGCAATTGCCGTGCTTACCTGAACCGCTTGTCTATATACCGCCGGCCGAAGCTGAGCCAAACTACTACCGACAACTTTCCGAGCAGGCTATGCCGCCCGACTCGCACCAATCGGCCTCCAAAATTCCCAGGGCGATTCATGGCGGACGCTGGTCAGGCAGTCCAGACGGCGCTGAGAAGACGCTTACAGCACTAGGTCATATGCCGTCAAACAACCACCCCGCCGAGAATCAACACTTCATGAAGCGAGTCACTATCGCGCAGTACGAACAATACGTCCATGCCTCGCTCGCGGGCTAGTGCAAGGCCCCCGCTCTCTCCCAATACGAGCAACGCCGTCGCCC
>DATMSM010000036.1:0-3646 GCA_035565355.1 Rhodocyclaceae bacterium | reverse complement strand
GATAAAAAAACTGAAACCCTTGCACCTCAAGGATCATGCGCTACGCACTAGTACTATTTCTAGCATTTCTCGGCACGACCCAGTCTGCCCGAGCCGACGACCTAAGGCTGAGCGGCTTCGGTACGCTGGGCTACAGCCATGAAGGCCGCGATCGCATTGGCTTCATGCGCAATGCAACGCAGCCCGTCTCCGAGAACAGCAACGCCTCCTTCGTCAGCGACAGCTCGCTGGGACTGCAGCTCAACTACACGCCAAGCCCGCAATTCGAGGCCGTGGTCCAGATGGTCGCCCGCGACAAGCAGCGCACCAGCCTGGGCAACTCGGTGGAGTGGGCTTTTGCGGCCTGGCATCCCAATGAAGCGCTGGACCTGCGCGCAGGACGCATGGGGCTGGACGTCTTCCTGCTATCGGACTACCGCAACCTCGGCTTCGCCCAACCCTGGATTCGGCCGCCGACCGAGTTCTACGGCTGGATTCCCTTCTTCTCGGTCAACGGCGTAGACGCCGCCTACAATTTCCGCTCCGGTGACACGCGCTGGCGCATCAAGGCGCAGTTCGGCAACAGTGCCTCGGACATTCCCCTGGACGCGAGCAACACCTTCCGCTTCAAGGCAGACAAGGTTCGCGACCTGACCGTACAGGCCGAATATGGCGCCTGGCAATTCAAGGCCGGCCATCTCGCTTTCAGCGCCGGCAGTCAGCCAGACAACTTTGCCCAGGCCACGAACGGCCTCAGCGCCATCGCCACCGGCGCCCCGTTTCCGGCAGTGCGCAGCGAAGCTGCCAGCCTTAACAAGGGCTTCTGGCTAAATGGCGCCACTGTCCGTTACAGCAGCATAGGGGCTGTCTACGACGACGGCAGCTGGCTGCTGCAGGGCGAGCTTGCACGCATCAGCAGCGATAGCCGCATGCTGCCGACGGGCAAGACCGGCTATGCCACCCTGGGCCGCCGCTTCGGCAACTTCACGCCCTATATCGGCCTGTCGCGCTTCAAGCCCGACGAGGACGCGACCATGCCGGCAAACAACTGGGGCCTGCTCGGGGCCAATGCGGTCGCGCTCCAGACCGCCGCAGTCGCCGCCTATAACAACTTCCGCATCGACCAGCGCACCACCACGCTGGGGCTGCGCTGGGATTTCGACAGCCGCGCCGCGCTCAAAGTGCAGTGGGATCGCAGCCGTATCGGTGCGCGCGGTTATGGCCTGTGGCAGGTCAACAATCTGGTCGACGGCGGCAATTCGCAGCATGTCGACCTGTTTTCGGTTTCGGTGGACTTCGCTTTCTGACCATGCGCGCGAAACCCTACTCCTCCCTGCCGCGCATGGCCTGCATCCTCGCTCTTTGGGGCACCGTGGGGGCAGCTTATGCAGACGTTTATGTGATTGCCAACCCGGCCACCCCGATAGACAAAATTACCCAACAGCAGATCGCCGATCTCTACCTTGGCCGCACCCGCACGCTCCAGGCGGGCAGCTACGTCACTCTGATCGATCAAAGCAATGAGCAACCGGTGCGGGAACGCTTCTTCCGTGCAATTGCCAATATGTCCCTGTCCCAGGTCAATGCCTATTGGGCACGACTGACCTTTACCGGTCGCCAGCAGCCGCCCCAACCCAAATCCGACGACACCAAGGTTATCGAGGCTGTCAGCCGCGACCCGCTCGCCATCGGCTATGTCAGCAATCAGCCGCCCGCCCACCAGGTTCGGGTCATCCTGCATCTGTATGAGTAGCCATGACCCACCTTCCGCCGCGTCACTACGGGATTCGCTTGAACGAAAGCTGATCCTCGCCCTTTGCGTCACCGCCCTGGCCTTCAGCATCATCGCCGGCACAGTCCAGTTCACATACAGCTACAGGCAGGAACTGGAGCGCAGTCGCAGCGTGCTCGACAATCTCGCCGCAACCGTACACTCCTCCGCCGCCATTGCCGCCTATGTCGGCAACGATGCCATCGCTCACGACGTGATCGAAGGCCTGCTCCGCAACGCCGACATACTCGCCGTCAATCTCGAGTCGGACACGGGCTACCAGATGCTGCGCTGGGAAAATCCGTCCGAACCCAACTGGATTTCCGAGGACCTCGTCGGCTATCCCTTGCTCTCGCCGAGCGGAGAGCACGAACAGATCGGCACGCTCAGCTTCCTTACCAATGCGCCCCTGATCGCCCAGCGTGCCCGCAATGCCGCACTGGGCCAGCTCGGCATGCTGGTCGCACAGACGCTGGTGATCGCCTTGATCATGCTGTTCGCTTTCCGTCGCCTTATCGGCAATCCACTGTCCAGGCTGACACGGCAGCTGCACACGGTGACGCCGGGGAGTTCGCAACGCATCAATACCGAACCGTCTCAGGAAGGTACCGAAATCGGTCTCCTCGCGGACAGTCTCAACCGCTACCTTGCCGCCAGCGAGGATGCGCTCCAGGCCGAACGCGCCTTGCGCCTGCGCGTCGAAAACATGGAAAGCCATTACCGCCGCATCTTTGAATCCACCAATATCGGCATCATGATGCTCGAAACAGGCGGCGCCATGCTCAGCTGCAATTCGGTGCTGCGCGAGAGAATCCTGCAGCCGGCCTTCGCCAACAAAGGCGCTAACGCAGCCGCCCACAGCGACTTCCTGTCCGTCGCCTTCAAGCAAGCAGACAAGGCCTGGGCCCTCATTGAGCTGGCCCGCACCAGGGGCGGCATCGAGGAAGCCGATCTTGAACTGCGCCACGGCAACGGCCGCAGCCGCTGGGCGCACTGCCTGTTCTCGGTGCACTCCCCAGGCGAAGGGGCCGCCTCGCTGATCGAATGCGTGCTCCTGGACGTGACCTCACGGCGTGAACGTGAACAGACGGCGCTTCGCTCCGCCGAGCGCGACGTACTCACCGACCTCATCAACCGTCGCGGCGCAGAAAGCTATATGGAACGCGCCATCCGCGACGCCCGGCTCGCCGATCTTGAACTGGCTGTCCTTTCCATTGACCTCGATGGCTTCAAGAATGCCAACGACAGCTACGGACACGAAGCCGGCGACCGGGTACTGATCGAGGTCGCAGCGCGCTTCGGCCGCCTGATGCGCCGCTCTTCGGATCTGCTGGCGCGTTTTGGCGGGGACGAATTCCTGATCACCATCTACGGTTGCGGCAAGCACTCATCAGTCGTTCAGGACACGGCGGAACGCCTGATCGCCTCGCTGGCCGAGCCTATCCTGCTCGGCGAAGGCCAAAGCATCCTTATCGGTGCCAGCATCGGCATTGCCGGCTTCCCGCAGGATGGGGATGAGTACGAGGTATTGCTGCGCGCAGCCGACCAGGCCATGTACGCGGCCAAGCGCGGCGGCAAGAACCGTTACACCTATGCGGCAAGGCCGGACGCAGCGCCCGCGGGCTGAACACCTGCCCGGGGTGTAACAATTCATTTTTCATGTCCGTCTGGCCTATCATTGGGGCGTTAAAACCCCTATCTGTATTTAGGAGCCACAAATGAACACGCCCGCCGCACCCAAAGCCGGCCTGCACCCGCTTATCTGGATTGCTGCCATTGCCGTCATCCTGTTCAGCCTGGTCGGCATCGCCGCCATGACCGGCCTGCTGCCCGGCACCAAGACGCCCGCAGCGACGCCTGCACCGCTGGCCGAAGCACCGGCGCCGGCCGAAGCCG
>DATMSM010000035.1:0-19903 GCA_035565355.1 Rhodocyclaceae bacterium | reverse complement strand
GAAGCCGCCACGCTGGCCGAACGTGCCACGCTGGCCGAGCGCGCCTCCCTGCGCGAAGCCGAGCAGAAGGAATTGCGCGAACGCCTCTCCGCGCAGGAGCAACAGCTCGCCGACCTGCGCCACCGTGCCGAGCAGCTTAATGCCGGTCTTGAAGCCGAAAAGGCGGCCGCAGCCGAGAAGCTCGCCGCCGCCGAAAAGCTCAGCCAGGAAATGCTCACGCGCTTCCAGGCCCTGTCGGCCGAGGCGCTACAGAGCAACAACAAGTCCTTCCTCGATCTCGCGCAAGCTACGCTCGCCACCTTCAACGAAGGCGCCAAGGGCGATCTCGACAAGCGCCAGCAGGCCATCAACGAATTGCTCACGCCGATCAAGTCCTCGCTGGAAAAGATCGACCTGCAAATCCAGGGTGCCGAGCAAAGCCGCGTCGCCACGCAAAGTAGCCTCAACGAACAGATCCGCATGCTGGCCGAAGCGCAAGGCGGCCTGCGCAGCGAAACCGCCAATCTGGTCAAGGCCCTGCGCGCCCCGCAAACGCGCGGCCGCTGGGGCGAAGTGCAGCTCAAACGCGTGGCCGAAATGGCCGGCATGGTCGATCACTGCGACTTCTTCGAACAGGAAAACACCAACACCGAAGAAGGCCGCCTGCGCCCCGACATGATCGTGCGCCTGCCCGGTGGCAAGAATGTCGTCGTGGATGCCAAGGCCCCGCTGGCTGGCTACCTTGAAGCGCTCGAAGCCCAAGACCCGGATCAGGCCCGTCTGCACATGCAAACGCATGCACGCCAGGTCAAGGACCACTTGAAGATGCTGGGTCAGAAAGCCTACTGGGAACAGTTCCAGCCCTCGCCGGAATTCGTCGTCCTCTTCCTGCCGGGCGAAGCCTTCTACAGCGCCGCACTCGAAGCCGACCCCACCCTCATCGAATACGGCGTCGAACAGAAAGTCATCCTCGCCACCCCGACCACGCTGATCGCCGTGCTGAAGGCGGTTGCGTATGGTTGGAAGCAGGAAGCCCTGGCCGAGAACGCGCAGAAGATCAGCGCGCTGGGCAAGGAGCTGTTCGAACGCCTGTGCGTGGTTGCCGATGCCTGGGGTGATGTCGGCAAGCACATCGACAACTCGGTCAAGGCCTACAACCGCTCGGTCAACTCGCTGGAAAGCCGCCTCTTCGTCACCGCCCGTAAGTTCCGCGAGTTGGGCGTGGGCAACGAAGGCAAAGAGCTGAAAGAGCTGGAGCAGATCGAGTCCCTGCCCAAGGAAACCAAGCCCATAGAGGCGAAGGTCATCTCGATCAAGGACTGAATTCAGGCAGGGGAACTGGCAGTGGGGGGAGAACATGAAATTCAAGGCGGGGACATGAGGCAGTCGCTTGCGCAGGACAAGCGACTGTTGTTATCGATTGCGCTATTCGTCGTGCTCGATTTTGGCACCTTGGCCTTTAGCTACCAGATATCCGATCAGGTAGAACAGGACGCCGTTGCCATTAATCTTGCCGGCCGCCAACGCATGCTGTCGCAGCGCGCCACCAAGGCGGTGCTGGTGGCGACCAATGAAAACAACTCGGCCGAACTTCGTGCCGCTGCGACCGAGGAAGCCGACGCTGCCTACTCGCTCCTGCTCGAAACCCTGCACATCTTTGCCCGAGGGGGCCGGGCACTTGGTGGTGACGAGCAGCCGGTCATGCTGAATCGGGTTGAGGGCAAGGCGATAGCACCTGTCGAAACCGCGCTCGCCATTGTTGGCCGCTACGAAAACCTGCCCAATGATCGAAAAGCGCTGCAAGCCTTCTCGACTTTCCTGGTAGATAACAACGAGACCATACTCGACTCGATGAACCTGCTCACCAACGAGCTTGAAAAGCAATCGGTTGCCGTGGTCAGCAAGTTGCGTGTGGCGCAGAGCGTGGCTTTCCTGCTGGCGCTCATCAACTTTGGCGTCATCCTCACTACCATACTGCGCCAGCGCAAGATCGCCGAGCGCTCGTCACTGACTGATGCCCTCACCGGTCTGCTCAATCGCACTGGCATCTATCGGACGCTGGACCGGGAAATTCCTGCGGCCCAGAAAAAGGGCGTGCCGCTAGGGGTGCTCTTGCTCGATCTCAATGGCTTCAAGGCCGTCAACGACCGATATGGTCACGCCATGGGCGACAAGGCGCTGACGGATATCAGCCAGAAACTAATCGAATGGTGTCCGCGCAACTGGAGTGTGGGCCGCTTGGGCGGCGACGAGTTCGTGGTGATCTGCCCCGGCCTGCAGCCCAAGGCAATCGAGAACTACGCCGGCGAGCTGACACGCCATCTCAAGCGGGTTGAAGTCACCGAGGGTGCTTGTGTTTCCGCCAGTGTGGGCTGGGCCTCAAGCCCGCCAGAGGCAACGTCAGATGACCTCCTATCCGCCGCCGACGCCATGATGTGCTCCGAAAAAGTTGAACACCGCAAAGTGAAGCGCTACCGAGAATCCAGCCGCAACGTTGCGACAGAGCCGGTATCAAATGCGTAGCTGCGCCAAGCTAACGCTGGGCGGACCGCGCATCCGTGTGACGGGCTGAGCGTGAATAAGCTTATCTGGGCCGCTGCTCCGATCGACGGGGCTTGCAGCTTGCTGTTTAGGGGGCCGCCTTGCCGTTGCGTATCGTGAGCATATAGCCGATGCCCTTGATCAGCAGCCACAGGAAGCCGAGCGGGATAAGCAGGGTTTGCAGCAGGTAGATGGCCATCAGGGTAATGATGTGCTCGGTGGTTTCCTCGGCGGCGATGCGTAGTTTTTCGATGCGTTCGCGGACATCGACGTTCTTGTTCAGCCAGCTTTTCACGCTTTCCAGGGTGCTTTGGTTGGCCGGCGGGGTGACGATGTTGTCCTGTCCGCCGCTCCAGGCGGCGACGGCGTCCTGGCTTTGCTGGTAGTCGTGTTTGAGGAAGGCCTGGAACAGCATTTCATTGCCTATGCTCACCAGCGGCACGGCAAAGCGCACGATGATGAGCACGGCGAGGATGCGCAGGCTCCAGCCGGGCAGGGGCGGGGTGGCGGTTGGCGGGTTGTGCCGGCGCTGCCACAGCAGGGCGATGCATAGCGCAGCGACTGCGGTCAGCGCGAGTGAGACGGCCCAGGTGCCGCCGATGGCGAGCAGCATTTTCTGGATGCCGAAAGCAACACTGGCGGCGAGCATGAGATCGCCGAAGTGTTCGACCAGATCGTTGAGCGGGTCCAGCACCTGGCCGGGCGCGAAGTTCACGCCGATGCCGGCGGGCTCGACCGCGACTTCGGTGCCCTGGGCGACGGAAATGACGGCATTCAGTGCGCGTGCGGTGGCGAAGCTGATCAGCGCGCGCTTGAGGCCGTCGTCGGTGAGGCGGCCGGCAGCTTGGTCCATGGGGGTGAGCCAGGCACAGCCGACAAGCAGAATCAGCGCAAGGGTGATCCAGTGGCGCAGGTGATGCGATGTTGAGACAGAAATAGTCCTTCTCCCGTTTGCTCTTGCCGTGCCCTATTAGAGGCTATGCATGTCGATGGCGTCAATGCCTGGCCGACATTCATACTTGGTCGGGAATCATGGCCATGCAGACGCAGCGGATGTGATTTTCCTTGTCGCTGAAAGATCTGTCAGCGCCTGCCTGGTGAGGCGGTCAGGCAGCTCCGACAAACTCCCATAAATTCAAACATTTGTAAGGCCTGATGGACGAGGCTTGCGGGGACTTAAAAGCCCAGCGCGCCACCCTAATTTCGGCTATTTTCTGGCAATTTCTGTCATCGCGATTTGAATGTCTGTCATATTCGTTTATAATCCTGCCCCTAGTCCGGTTTGGACTGATTTCGCGGCGCTGATTGCGTCGCACGAGGAGCCCGTCTTTTTATTGGCTGACACCCATCGCAACAACCACGGAGGAACCTCCGCATGATCGTCTTCAACGGACGAAGCATCCACGCCGCCATCTTCGATATGGACGGCACGCTGTTCGATACCGAACGACTACGTTTCAACACCATCACCCAAGCCTCCGTCGAACTGACCGGAGCCCCCATCGGCGACGATACCCTGATGGATTCCCTTGGCCTTAGCGCCAAGCGGGCCGAAGAGCTGGCGCAAAGCCGCCACGGCGAGAACTACCCTTACCAGGCCATCCGGCAACGTGCCGACGAGCTTGAGCTGGCGCATGTGCGCGAACATGGCGTTCCGGTCAAGGCAGGCGTCTATGAAATCCTGACGCGACTCAAGCGCAACGGCATCCTGCTGGCCGTCGCCACTTCGAGCCGCCGTGCGATTGCCGAGGAATATCTGATCAATGCCGGGGTGATGAAGTACTTCGACATCACTGTCTGCGGCGACGAAGTTGTCCAGGGCAAGCCCGCCCCGGAGATCTTCCTGGCCGCAGCCGCCCAGCTGAACTGTGCACCGGAGCAGTCCCTGATGGTGGAGGATTCGGCCAATGGTCTGTTGTCGGCCTCGCGTGCCGGCGGTCTGCCCATTCTGATCCGCGACATCAAGGACCCGCCCGCAGAGGTCAAGTCGCTGGCTTTCTGCGCCTATGTCGAGACGCCGGAGTTTCTGGCCGAGCTTGCCGAGGCGACCCCCTGTCTGCCGCCGCCGGATATCCGCGAACCGTTTCCGGAGGCCTGCAACGGCTTGACCGTCGGCATCCACGGTCTGGGCGCGATGGGCGGTGGGTATCTCGCGCAGATTCTCTCGCACTGGGATGGCTACGCTCGCCCGCGCGAGATCATCGGTGTGACGGGCAACGCCACGCTGCGCGAGCTGATCAACGGTTTCGGCAAGTACATGATCCGCTACAACCAGCTGGGTTTTGACCAGGCTATCGAGAACATGCGTGCCATCGACAGCAGCGATGAGGCGGCCGTTTGCCAGATGTACGCCGACTCGGCCCTGGTGGCGCTGTGCCTGCCCGAATCCTCCATCCGCCAACAGGCACGCCTGATTGCCCAGGGCCTGCTGGCGCGCCGTCAGCAGGGCGGCGACAGCGCCGCCGAGCTCACGGTGCTGGTTGTGTTGAACAAGGTCGGCGGCGCTGCTTTCGTGCGCGACTGCGTGCGTCAGGCGCTGCTCAGGCAGCTGCCGGCAGAGGCGGTGGACAGCATGCTCGCGGCCACGCATTTCGTCGAGACGGTTGCCAACCGCGTCGTCTCCAAACTCACCAGCGAAGCCTTGCTGCGCCAAGTGCGGATCAAGTTCGGCAGTTTCGAACGACATACCGGCCAGCCGGACGCGCTGCTGACCGAGCTTGTCGGCTCCCAGGGTGCGCTTGGCGAAGGCGGCAAGACGGTCGCGGTGAAGCTCAATCAAATCTCACGCATGGCGAAAGCCTGGGAGAAGCTGACGCTTATCCTGTTCAACAGCGGCACCGAAATGCAGCTGTATGCCGCCAAAGGCAGTCCGCTGCTCGAGCGTCTGCGTCAGGTCACGCCGGTTGAGGATATCGCCGCCATTCAGACCTTGAAAAACCGCGTGTTGAATGGTCCGCATGCCATCGTGGCCTGGCACGCCAGCGTGCTGGGTTATCGCACCATAGGCCAGGGCATGAGCGATCCGGAAGTTTCGGCGCTGGCGGACAAACTGATCAGCCAGGAAATCAAGCCAGCCCTGTTGGCCGAACGGCCGGACCTGGCCCGGCATATTGAGGAGTTCAGCGAGATATTCCTGCGCCAGTGCGCCAGCTCCTTCAAGGATCCGTGCCAGCGTGTGGGCCGGGATCCGCTGCGCAAGCTGCAGCGCCACGAGCGCATCTTCGCCACACTGGATATCGCGGCCCGCCACGGCGTGCCCACGCCGGGCCTGACCTTCGGCGCCGCCTTGGGCCTGTTCTATGCAGCGCGCCACCCGGCCGCGGACGACCAGGAATGCCAACGCATCCGCGAGCAGTTGAAGCGCGGCGGCGTGGCAGCGGCGCTGGACAAACCGGTCGATGCCTACAACGGCAAGCCCTATGCGGGGCTGGACCCGAGCGCCGATGCCGAGCTGATCGCCCGTATTGAGGCGCACTTCCGCGCCTTGGATGAGGCGGAAACGCTGAGGCCGAAAATCACGAAGAAGCCCAAGCCGAATTCGGCCCGTGCGGACGTGAGTTTGCACTCGTCCGGCGTGCGCATATAAACCCGGCGCTTGCCACCACCCCTCCCGTCATCCGTCGGGCAGGGGTGCCAGAATCCTAATGTCGGTGTGTAACTTATTCGCGCCTATGTGCGTTTTCGCACAGACCGAGGCCGCTTAGGCGCCCACACTCCGAGAGGATCACTACGGCAAATGCCGGAGGGGGATCATTTGCCAACCTCGAGGACGTTAATCAATGAATAAGCAACACTCCCGCTTTGCCCTGAAGTGTCTTGCCATCTTTGCCTTGTCGGCAACGCTGGCCGCCTGCAGCAAGCACGAAGAGACTGCGGTTCCCGTGGTTGAGGACAGCGTGCTGACGAGCAACGTCAAGGCTGCGCTGGCGGCTGATCCGGAAACCAAGGACATCAACCTGAACGTGGCCGCGCACTCGGGCGTGGTGGAGCTGAGCGGCGGCTTCGATTCCTATTCCAAGCTTGACCGCGCGCTGGCAGTGACCCGGGCTGTGACGGGCGTCAAGAGCGTGGATGACAAGACGGTGAAGAGGGAAGAGGCTGCAGCACCGGCACCTGCCGCTGCACCGGCTGAGCTGCCTGCGGCACCTGCAGCGGATCTGCCCGCAGCACCCGCAGCACCCAAGTAACTTCCGCGCAATAGCGCAGCGGCGGTGCTCGGTCTTTGGTCGGGCACCGCCGTTTTTGCTTGGGCGTGCTGGATCGTGCGTGTTAAGGTGAGGACGCGGTCTGATGGCAGGGCGCTCTGACACCCTGCGGGGAAAGGTCACGCTGTGCCGATAATTCCCGATCCCTTGCAGAATCGTATCCTCGCGGCCCTGGCGCCGCTTGAGCAGGCATCCCTGTTTCCCATGCTTGAGCCGGTGGCCATGCCTGCAGGCTGGGTCGTGTGCGAGCCGGGCAGCGATTTCGACGGACTTTACTTCCCGACCTCCGGCATTGTGTCCACGCTGTATGTGATGGAGAACGGCAGCGCTGCCGAAACAGCGGTGATCGGTAATGACGGCATGGTGGGCATTTCACTGTTCATGGGCGGGCAGAGCACGACCAGTCGCGCCATCGTGCAGCATGCCGGGCACGCCTATCGGCTCAGGGCGCATGCGCTCAAGGCCGAGTTTGCGCTTGGTGGCACGCTGCAGTACCTGGCCTTGCGCTATGCGCAATCGCTGCTCACGCAGATGGCCCAGACCACAGTATGCAATCGGCATCATCGGCTGGACCAGCAGCTGTGTCGCTGGCTGCTCTTGCGCCTCGATCTGCTACCGGATCAAACCCTGCTGATGACCCAGGAGCAGATCGCCAACACGCTGGGTGTGCGCCGCGAGGCCGTGACCGAGGCGGCCGGGCGCCTGCAGAGCGAAGGCCTGATCAGCTACAGCCGTGGCCGTATCAGCCTGCTCGACCGTGCCGGACTGGAGCAGCGTGTGTGCGAGTGCTATGCGGTGGTGCAGCAGGAATATCGGCGTCTGTTGCCGGCATAGGTCGTGCAGGGCTTCAGTTCGCTATCGCCGAGCAGCGCTTAAGGGACGTTTGTTTTACGCACCCGGCCGTGCCGGGGGGCCCACATCAATACGCCCAGTCCGCCTGCAGCCTCGATGCGGAGGAAGCGGGTGGAGGGCGCGGTCAGCCGATGTATGGATTCCTTGGGCAGGCGATCCAGTTGAGTGTTTTGTTGGCGGTCGTCATGCATCGTTGCGGTTGGGGCGTGTTGCGGCAATGCACCGACTGCCGCCGAAAGGTGCTACCGAAAGGCGCGCTGAGAAAGAAGTGCTACGAACACTGGTAGAACCCGCGTAGCGGCGACGACAGTTCAAGGCCTCTCGTCGCAAGGGAAGGCTCGGTCGAATCCGAGAGCTTGGCTTGCCGGAGGGGAAACGGGGCATGCCAGAAGTGCCCTGAGTATAGGCGCAAAGTCCGTGCGCGGGGATACGCATGCAAAGAGATGCAGGCGCTCCTGCATAAGCTGCGTGATGAACAATTAATTTGATCTGGCTCCGCCCAGCCTGACCTTGTGCTGGCTGTTACGATGACAGCAAGATGCCTCGTGCGTTGCCTAGCGCAACGCGGCGTTAAGGGCGTCCACTACGATGGCCCAGTCCGCGTCTTCGAGCAAGGCTTCGCGCAGGAAGGCAGATTGGGAGGCCGACCAGAATGCGGCCTCATGCAGTTTCACGGCGCTGGCCAACGGGGTTTTTGCTTCGATGAATGCATGAATCGAGGCGACATCATTCGCGTAGCCCAGCTGAGAAAACAGGCTGCTCATATCGATAGTGGCTCTGCCCATGGGCTCCTCCTGTTTTTCGCATAGTGCATTGTTTTGACCCGCGCCGTAGCTCAAGGTTCGGTGTTAGCGGGTTTCCGGCAGGCAGGTTTCCGCTTGCTAAGCTGGATCATGAAGTGCGTTGGTGCTGGCCTTGTCGGCGCGCGCACCTTCTGGAGGGAATTGGTATGAACAAGTACGCTCAAGGCTGGCAAAGCCTGCACGCGGCTGTACATACTCTGGCCGGGGCTTCGGATCAGAAGCAACGTCTGGAGAGCGCGATTATCTTCAATTTGTCCCAGATTAACCCCGAGCGCGACCTGCCACCTGAGGTCCGGCGCCACTTTGTTACCTTCATGCGAGAGATGCGCACCCACCATACCCGAGACTCCGAAGGCGCTGTCTGGGAGGTGATCAAGCTTATGGATAGTCTGCAGCGACAGCAGGCGATCACGCACATCATCGACTTCTATGATGCAGTTAGTCGTCTGACCGGGGTCGGGGAGGAAGATGGCGCGGAATACGGGAAACAGACTGCTGCGGCGGTTCCCCGTGATTTCGACGGCTGAGCGGCGTCTCTATCCTGTCGAAACATAGACTAAATGCGGCGGCCTGTCCGTTCTTCTTGGAGGCGCCTTGATGAACGACCGCCCGATATCCTCGGTGTCCAATGCCTGGCCTGTGGAGCTCAGGCTCGGTATCGCAGATGCCATGTTCAGCAACACCAGCGAGGGGCTTTGCATCACGGATTCGGACGAGCGCATTGTTGAGGTCAATCCAACCTTATGCCAGCTGACCGGATACTCAAGAAGCGAACTTCTCGGAAAGTCTCCTCGGATATTCAGTTCCGGCTTGCAGGGGGCGGAATTCTATGCCGCCCTGTATGACTCGCTTCACGAGACTGGCCAATGGACGGGCGAGTTGTGGAACCGGCACAGCACGGGCACCCTGTATGCATGTCGGATGAATATATCGGCGATACATGATGGGCAGGGGAAGATCACTCACTATTTATCTATCCAGGCTGATATCACCTCGGCAAAGATTCAGCAGGAGCGGCTGGAAAAAAGCGCTAACTATGACGACCTGACTGGGCTGCCGAACCGTGTCTTGCTCCTGGATCGCTTGCATCAAGCCATGGCGCAGGCGCAGCGCAAAGGACTGATGGTGGCGATCTGCTATCTCGATCTAAATGGCTTCAAGGCGATCAACGATACGTACGGTCATGAAGCAGGCGATCAGGCCTTGATTGAGGTTGCCAGGCGCATGGCCGGTGCCGTGCGCCAGGGTGATACTGTGGCCAGGGTCGGCGGCGACGAGTTTGTCATCCTGCTCTGGGGGCTCAAGGACAGGCTAGAGTGCAGTCAGACGCTGGACCGTGTGGTCGCAGAGGTTGCGGCGATTACTTCGCTGGGTGTGCGTGATGTGGCCTTGTCGGTGAGCATCGGCGTGACACTCTTCCCCCTGGATGGAGTCGAGACTGCCGTGCTGATGGCACAGGCCGACAGTGCGATGTATCTTGCAAAGATGACACGCGGAGGTGGCTGGCGTTATTTCAAAGCCTAGTTCCGGTATCTATGACGGCGAACCTGTGTAGTGCAGTATGCAGAGGCCGTCGAAAGTTGTTGCGGGTGGTATGTCAAACTACGGTTCTTAACGGACGCTTTGCCGGCTGTCTGTTCCGCAGTTCACACGATTCTTATTGATGCTTAAACCTGATTCTTACGGCTACGCCTGGTGGCAGGAGCTGGCGCGCCGGTTCGTGACGTTTGCCTGGCTCAAGGCGGTGGGGACGACGCTCTTCATGACGTCCTTCTTCTGGCTGTACTTCTACCTGCTCAACAATCCGTTCTACCCGGTGCAGCTGATGCCGCTGACCTGGGTGGATCGCTGGCTGGCTTTCGTGCCAGCGGCGCTGCCGCTGTATCTCTCCTTGTGGGTGTATGTCTCGCTGCCGACGGCCTTGCTCAAGACCTTACCCGATCTGCTGTGGCACGCGGCCTGGGTGGGCGGGGTGTGTCTGATCGGCGTGATGTTCTTTCTGTTGTGGCCCACCGCCGTGCCTGCGGCCGATGCCGGCTGGGCCGGCGCCGCCAGCATTCCCTTGTTAAAGGGCATTGATGCGGCGGGCAATGCCTGCCCTTCACTGCACGTCGCGACGGCGGTGTATTCCGCGCTGTGGCTGGCGGCCATCCTGCGCGAAGTGGGGGCGCCGCTGTGGCTGTGCCGTGTCAACTGGCTGTGGTGCATCGGCATCGTCTACTCGACCATGGCGATCCGGCAGCATGTCTTTGTCGATGTGGCAGCCGGCGTCCTGCTGGGTGCGGTGATGGGCGCGCTGGCCTTGCGCTATCGCCGCCAGCGGCGGCTGATCCCGGCCTGATGCGCCTGTCTTTAGGCAGTTCGGACTGTTGGGCCGGGCAGGGCGCGGCGCTATAATTCGCCCCCTATAGACCTTTATCAAGGCCGTGCGGGCGCATGGAGTCTGCCGCGTTCCGGCCTGAGGCTGATCCCCAATGAATAGTCCTGTCGAGATGTCTCCGATGCTGCATGAATGTGACGTGCTGGTGATCGGCGGCGGCCCGGCCGGCTCGACCGTCGCGCCTCTGCTGGCGGAGAAGGGGTATCGCACGGTGCTGCTGGAGAAGTGCCAGCATCCGCGCTTCCACATCGGCGAATCGCTGCTGCCTGCCAATATTCCGCTGCTCGAGCGCCTGGGCGTGGCCGATCAGATCAAGGCGGTGGGCATGCAGAAGTGGGGCGCCGAGTTTGTCTCGCCCTGGCATGACCATACCCAGGAATTTCAGTTTGCCGATGCCTGGGACAAGTCCATGCCTTACGCCTATCAGGTGCGGCGCTCCGAGTTTGACGAAATTCTGATCCGCAATGCCGCCAGGTGCGGCGCCGAGGTGCATGAGAACTGCAAGGTTACCGGCGTGGAGTTCCTGCCGGACGATGCCGGTGCGCTGATTAATGCCCAGGCGGGTGACGGCACGCAGCAGCAATGGCGCGCGCGCTTTGTGATCGATGCCTCGGGCCGCGACACCGTGCTGGCCAACCAGTTTCAGATCAAGCAGCGCAATACGCGCCACAACAGCGCGGCGGTGTATGCGCATTTCAGCGGCGCGCGCCGCCACGAAGGGCAGGCCGAAGGCAATATCACTATCTTCTGGTTCGAGCACGGCTGGTTCTGGTTCATTCCGCTGATGGACGGCGTCACCAGCATCGGCATGGTGACCTGGCCGTATTACTTCAAGACGCGCAACGGCCGCTCGCTGGGGCAGTTCCTGCAGGACAGCATCGCCATGTGCCCGGCGCTGGCCGAGCGTCTGCAGGGCGCCGAGATTGTGCATGAGGCCGAGGCGACCGCGAACTTTTCCTATTCGGCAAGCCGCAGTTCGGGCAGCAACTATCTGCTGCTCGGCGATGCCTTTGCCTTTGTGGACCCAGTGTTCTCGTCCGGTGTATGGCTGGCGATGAACAGCGGCGTGGCGGCGGCCGAGACGGTGGACCGCATTTTCCGCAAGCCGGCCGAAAAGGCCGCCGCGCTGAAGGCTTTCGACCGTCAGATGAAGCGCGGGCCGAAGGAGTTTTCCTGGTTTATCTACCGCGTCACCAATCCGACCATGCGCGAGCTCTTCATGGGACCGCGCAATATCTTCCGGGTCAAGGAGGCGCTGCTGTCGGTACTGGCCGGCGATATCTTCGGCAAGACGCCGATCTGGAAATCGCTCGCCGTCTTCAAGGGTATCTATTACACGGTCTCGCTGTTCAATCTCCGCCGTTCCTGGCGTGCCTGGAATCGCCGTCGCTTCAATATCCAGCCAACGGAATAGGGTTGATGTCGCTGAAACTTGCCGGGCTGGATTACCGGGCGCTGAATGGTGCCGGTCGCGAGGACCTTTCCGATGCGTGCGAGTCGCTGGCCGTTGCGACAGGGCAGGTGCTCGGTGCGCAGGTGCTGAGCGCAGACATTCCGACCGCAGCGCCCGACTTCCCGTTGCAGACGGTGCGCATGCCGCGCCTGGGCGCAGTGCCGGCATCAGGCTCAGGCGCTGCGTGGAGCGCGGAGCTGTGGTTGAGCGGCGGCGCATGTCGTCAGGGCAGCGCCGGGGCTATCCATTTCAGTTGTGACGGTGCTCTTCTGTACGGGACCTTGCAAGTGTCTGTGCGTGACCTGCCCGCCGGCAAGGCCGGGGTTTCCCCATTGCAGCGCGCCTCGACGGAAGCCTATGCGCAGATTTTTGCGTTACTGGAGGCCGAGGGCTATCCGCATCTGTGGCGGGTGTGGAATTACCTTGCGGATATCAACGACGAATCTGACGGACTGGAACGTTATCGCCAGTTCAATGTGGGGCGTCATGAGGCCTTCGAGGCCTATGGCCGTCTGAATACCGAGTCGGTGCCGGCCGCCTGTGCGCTAGGCACGCGTGACAGCGAGGTGCCGCTCAGCATTGCCTTTCTGGCCGCGCGCGAGGCGCCCCGCGCCATTGAAAACCCGCGCCAGGTGGCCGCCTACGAGTATCCGCCGGCTTACGGACCGCGCAGCCCCACATTCGCGCGAGCCGTGCTGGGGCAGTTGCCGGGGCAATCCCTGCTGTTCATTTCCGGCACCGCCAGCATCATTGGCCATGCCAGCGTGCACTCGGGCGATGTGCAGGCGCAGACGCACGAAACCCTGGACAACATCCAGGCCCTGCTCGATGAGGCAGCTCGCGTGGATGCCTCGACCACGTGGCAGCTCGGCGACCTGAACTACCGCGCCTATTTGCGCCATGCCGAGGACTATGCGGCGGTGCGTGCGGTAGTGACCGAGCGGCTGGGTGCGGCGGCGGCTCAGGTCGAGTTTGTGCAGGCGGATGTCTGCCGCGCCGAACTGCTGGTCGAAATCGAGGCCGTCGGCATGATGCCGCCTGCGCCCGCTCTCGTTTCCCGTTCCTGAACCGCACTTCCCCGACCAGGACATTCACGCATGCCGGCATGGTTCAAGCCACGGGCTCTCGGCCCGCTCTGGAGTGTGTACGAAGCCATCGCCATGGTGCTCGGCCTCGGCATGCTCGGCGTGCTCTGTCTTGCCTGGCTGCCTTTCGCGCTGGCCTTGCTGCCCTTGCCGGGGCAGTGGCGACGGCGGCTGGCGCGGCGCACGCATAGCTGCGTGTTGCGCTTCTACCTGGGCTTCCTGTCCTGCTTCTGCGCCTGCCGCTTCGATCTGAAAGCGCTGGACGCACTGCCGCAACAGGGGCCGCTGGTGGTGGTCGCCAACCATCCCTCCTTGCTGGACGCCGTGCTGATCATTTCGCGCCTGCCCAATGTGGTGTGCATCATGAAGGCGACCTTGTTGCGCAATCCGCTGCTGGGGGTGACGGCGCAGCTGGCCGGCTATATCTCGAATGCCGGTCCCCTGGAAATGATGTTGAACGCGCGCACGGCGATGGCCCAGGGCGCTCAATTGCTGGTGTTCCCCGAAGGTTCGCGGACCCGTAATTTTCCCATCGACACCTGCTTGCCGAGCGCCTGCATGCTGGCGCGCGCCGCCGGGGTGCCGGTGCAGACGCTGCTGATCGAGTGCTCGACGCCTTATCTAGGCAAGGCCTGGCCGCTACTGCGCCCGCCGCAGCTGCCGCTGCACTTCCGTGTGGTGTTAGGGCAGCGCTTTGAGGTGCCGGCCGACATTGCTACGATGACGCAGCAGATGGAAACGTATTTCCGCAACGAATTGCGGGCGCGCCCTGTGCTGAAGGCGGGCGAAGAGCGCTGATTCAACTTCGGGTATCACTGAATGACTCGTTCAACGACACATCTTGTTCTCATCCCCAGCTACAACCCCGGCCCCAAGGTCGAGGAGACCGTGCGTGCGGCGCGTGCGCAATGGACGCCGGTATGGGTGGTGGTGGACGGCAGCACCGACGGCAGCGCCGAGCGCCTGCAGGCCATGGCCCGGGAGGATGAAGGCTTGCATGTGATCGTGCTGCCGGAAAACCGTGGCAAGGGCGCGGCGGTGCTGGAGGGCATCAGCCAGGCGGCGGCAGCGGGTTTCACGCATGCATTGACGATGGATTCGGACGGCCAGCATCCGGCCGATCTGATTCCCGACTTCATGGCGGCCTCGCAGCATCACCCCGATGCCATGATCCTCGGCAAGCCGGTGTTCGACGCGGCGGCGCCGCGCATACGCGTGAACGGACGCAAGGTGTCCAATGGCTGGGCCAATCTCGAAACGCTGTGGGCGGGTATCGGCGATTCTCTGTATGGCTTCCGCGTCTATCCGATCACGCCGCTGATGGACGTCATGCAGGGGCGCAAGTGGATGCGACGTTTTGACTTCGATCCGGAGGCTGTGGTGCGCCTGGCCTGGCGCGGTGTGCGGCCGCTCAATATCGACGCGCCGGTGCGCTACTTCCGCGCCGACGAGGGCGGCGTTTCGCATTTCAACTATCTGCGCGACAACGTCCTGTTGAGCTGGATGCACACGCGCCTGTTCATCGGTTTTGTGCTGCGCCTGCCGCTGCTGATCGTGCGGCGTTTGCGCGGCTGAACCGCCTAGGGCTTTTCTGCGGCGCCGGCGCCGTCACCGACAGGGGCTGACGCTTCGCCCTGCTTGCCCTTGTCGCTAATCCCGACCTTGTTGGCGGCATTGCCGAGTGCGCGGCCAGTGGCCTTGCCGCCGCGTTCGATGGCGTTGCCGGTCGCCTTGGCGCCGCGCTTCACCCCATTGACGACTTTTTCGGTCACGTATTCGGCGCCGTCGGCGGTGGCCTGCGCGCCCTTCTTGATGGCGCGACCGGTCTTGTCGATGACGGTGTCGCCGCCTTGGGCGGGCGCGGCTTCGTCCGCGGCCTGGGCGACGGACATAGCGAGACTGCCAAGCAGCAGCAGGGGCAGGAGTTTTCTAATAGTATTCATTGAAGCTCTCCTCGAAAAGGCAACGCTGATATTAGAACCGGATCGCCGCCGAATGTTCGCTTCGAAACTTCCTGTTACTGCTTGATTTGCGGCAGCCAGCGGCGCAGGGCCGGCGTGGTGATGACGGTGCTGAAGATGGCCATCAGGACGAGCATGGTGAATACATTCTGCGAGATGACGCCCAGATCGTAGCCGACGTTGATGACGATGAGCTCCATCAGCGCGCGGGTGTTCATCATCACTCCGAGGATCTTGGCCTCGACGCGGTTCATGCCGGCCAGACGCGCCGCCAGGTAGCTGCCGCCGTACTTGCCCAGCGTGGCGAGCAGAATGGTGACGCCGCACCAGAACCAGAGCTCGGCGCTGTCCAGTCCGCCGATGTCGGTGCGCAGGCCGGTGTAGGTGAAGAAGATGGGCAGGAAGAAGGTCGTGACGAAATGGCCGATGCGCTCCTTCCATGCTTCGATCAGCGCCGGTTCGTCATGCAGCAGCATGCCGGCGACGAAGCCGCCGAAGATGGCGAAGATGCCGAGCTGGTAGGTGGTCATGGCGCCGAGGAAGATCAGCACCAGCAAGCCGCCCATCAGGTTGTTGGAGAGCGGCGTGTGCACCTGGCTGCGCCGGATCGCCCGCTTCAGCGGGGGCCGCACCACAAACCAGGCCAGCGCCAGAAAGGCGAGCACCGCGAAGACCTTGAAGGAGAACTCGCCGGCGTTGAAGTTGGCGAGCGTTAGCGTGGTCACCAGCGCCAGCAGCAGCCAGCCCACAACATCGTTGATGGCAGCGGCGCTGATGGCGATGACGCCGATCGGATGGCGGGTCAGCTTGAACTCGATCATGATGCGGCCGAGGATGGGCAGTGCCGTGATTGAGAAGGCGGTGGCGATGAACAACGCCGAAGGCCAGCGTGCGGCCGACGGCGACAGCAGCGGCGCGGAGAAGTAGCCGAAGGCGAGGCCGAGCGCGAAGGGCGCGGCCAGTCCGGCTATGGCGACATAGAGCGCCGCCTTGCGGTGGCTGGTGTCGCGCAGGTGACCGAAGTCGAATTCGAAACCGATCTGGAACATGAGTAGGATCAGGCCGATCTGCGAGAGCATCTGCATGGGCTCGGGCGCGACCGAGCGGAAAACGGCGTCGAAGGTATCCGGCGCGAGCAGGCCGAACAGCGAGGGCCCGAGCAGGATGCCGATGATGATTTCACCCACCGCCGCCGACTGGCCGGAGCGCAGCGCCAGCGCGCTGCCGATGCGGCCGGCCAGCACGATGATGCTGAGTTGCAGGAGCGTCTGGAAAAGCAGGGCTTCGGCCTGGTGGACCGAGGCGGCGGCGAGCAGGTTTTCCGGAGAGGACATGGGCGTGGCGGCGCTTAGATCATCGCGCCGTTGATGGAAATGATCTGGCCGGAAATATAGGCGGCCGGTTCGGAGGCGAGGAAGGCCACCAGGGCGGCGACTTCCTCGGGCTTGCCGGCGCGCTTCATCGGCACCGTTGCGGCGATGGCCTCTGCGTCGAAGGCGTCTTCGCTCATGGCGGTGTCTATGATGCCCGGCGCCACGGCATTGACGGTGACGCCGCGGCTGGCAAGCTCCAGCGCCAGCGACTTGGTGGCCGAATGCAGTGCGCCCTTGGCGGCGGCGTAGTTGACCTGGCCGCGGTTGCCGGCGATGGCGGCGACCGAGGAAATATTGATGATGCGGCCCCAGCGCGAACGCAGCATGGGCATGGTCAGCGGCTGGGTGACGTTGAAGAAGCCGTTGAGGGAGACGTCCACCACGCTATCCCATTGTTCGCCGCTCATACCGGGAAAGACGGCGTCTGCGTGAATGCCGGCGTTGTTCACCAGCACCTGGATCGGGCCTTGCTCAAGCAGCGCTTCGAGCGCTGTTCGGGTGGCCTCGCGGTCGGTCACGTCGAAGGCGATGGCCGTGGCTGAGCCGCCGGTGGCGGCGATGTCGGCCGCCACCGCTTCGGCCTGTGCCAGATTGCGGTTGGCATGCACGAAGACATGACAGCCCTGCGCTGCAAGGGCGCGGCAGATGGCGGCGCCGATGCCGCCGCTGCCGCCGGTGACGAGAGCAAGTTTCTGGGTCATAGATTTTCGCTGTCCAGCACGACGGCGGCCCGACCGCTCAACAACAGGCGGTCCGCGCTGCGCACGTGGAATTGGTAGAGAACGGTGGTGCTGTCGCCGGAGAGCCGTTCGGCCTCGATCTGCAGCGGTGCCGGGCTTGCGTCGAGACGATCCGCCGCCAGTGTCACGTTGCGCACGCTGACCAGATAGCCGCGCTTGGGCGGGGGACCGCTGGCGAGCAGTGCGCCATGGACGGCCATCGCTTGCGCCGCGTACTCGATGCCGCAGGTGATGCCGAGGCGGCCGTCGCTGCGCAGCGGATTATCCGCATCAAGGTGGCTGTTGCTGGCGCAGTGGATGGCCTGTGGGCTCCACTGCGTGACAGCATCGAGCAGGCACATGCTGCCTTGATGGGGAATGCGCGCCGCGATGGCGGCGCGGTCCAGCGGCACTTGCACGGTGTCAGCAGGGCTGGACATCGAGTTGCAGTTGCAGCGGGGCGAGGTAGTCGAGCCGCAGCGTGGCGGGACTGCGACGAGCCAGAGCCGTCAGCAGCGGCAGACCGCGCAGGGCGGGCACGGCCAGGCGCAAGGTCTCCAGTGCTGCGTCGTCGATGACGGTGGCGGCTGCTTCGCTCAGGCTGCCGGAAATGCGGGCCAGGCTGCGCGCCGTAGGCTGCGCTTGGAGCAGCAGGGCAATGCCGCCGGCATCCGGCAGCGGCCGCGCGAGATTGAGGGCGCCGCTGTATTCGGCCTCGTAGGCCAGCAGCAGCACCGGCGCCTGACTGGTCACGACTTGGGTCATGGCTTCCAGCAGGCCGGCCGAGAAGCTGCCGTCGTAGGCGCACAGCACCTGGCTGGCCGGCGTTGCGCCGGTGGCGATGCCCCAGAAGCCGGCCGCCGTGTTGTGCACGGAGTTGGTGAAACGCGTCGGCGAAATCTGGCGGTCGTCGGAGGCGAGCATGTCGCATAGCGCGTCACAGTTGTGGCCGTCGCCGCTGGAGGAGGAAAACACCGTCATCAGCTGGCTGGCGTCGGCGCCGCCGTTCTCGACCGCTTCAAGGCCGATGGCGAGCGATAGCTTGACGATACGGCTGGCGCGCCGCCGTTCGGCCGGCGGCAGGATGGCCGGCGCTGGTAGTACCGAAGGCGCAGATTGGTATGGCGCTGCGCCGGCGAGGATGGCGCGGCCCTCGTTCCAGGTGGGCAGGCCGGGGGCGATCAGGCCGACGCCGTCTATCCAGACTTGCAGCGGCGGGGTGGTGTCGCTCATGGCCGGACTCCGAGCAAGAGGCTGCAGTTGCTGCCGCCGAAACCGAAGGAATTGCTGAGCACGCGGCGCAGCGGCGCGCGGCGCGGTTCGAGCACATAGTCGATGGCGATGGCCGGATCGAGTTGCTGCGTATTGCAACTGCCGGGCATCAAGCCGTCCTCGATGGCGAGCGCGGCGATCACGGCCTCGACACCGCCGGCGGCGCCCAGCGTATGGCCGGTGGCGCCCTTGGTCGAACTGCAGGGCGCGCGCTGGCCGAACAGGCTCATGACGGCCTGTCCTTCGGCGGCATCGTTGCTCGGCGTAGCGGTGCCGTGAAGATTGATGTAGTCGACCGCATCCGCCGCTAGTCCGGCCTGCGCCAGCGCAGCCTCCATCGCACCGCGTGCGCCGCGGCCTTCGGGGTGCGGTGCGGACATGTGATAGGCGTCGCTCGATTCGCCGCAGCCAAGCAGCCAGACTTGCGCATCCGGGTTGGCGGTGTTGTCGCGTTCGAGCAGGGCGAAGGCGGCGGCTTCGCCGATGGAGATGCCCTTGCGCTCTGTGTCGTAGGGACGGCACGGTTGATCGGACAGCAGTTCGAGCGAGTTGAAGCCGTACAGCGTGGTCAGGCACAGGGAGTCGACGCCGCCGACCACAGCGGCGTCGATCAGGCCGCAGGCCAGCATGCGCTGGGCGCTGGCGAATACCTTGGCCGACGACGAGCAGGCGGTGGAGATGACGGCGGCCGGGCCTTCCAGTCCGAAGTAGTCGCGTACGAAGGCGGCGACGGAATAGCTGTTGTGCGTTTCGCGATAGTGGTAATCGGCGGGCAGTGCGCCGGTCTGGGGGGCGCGATGGCGATAGGCGATTTCGGTTTCGAGAATGCCGCTGGTGCTGGTGGCGAGGAAGAGACCGATGCGGCGCTTGCCGTGGCGCGCGATGGCGGTGCGCACTGCGTCGCCGAAGCCGTCGCTTTCCAGGCCGAGCAAGGCCAGCCGGTTGTTGCGGCAGTTGTAGGCGGCCAGGTGCGCGGGCAGGGTCACCTCATCCACACCCTCGACGGCACCGACCCAGGTGTCGAGCTGCACCGTTTCGAAGGTGCAGGGCGCGAGCCCACTGCGGCGTTCGGCCAGCGCCGCGCGCAGCGGCGCTTTGCCAGGTCCGAGGCAGGTGGTGGCGGTGTAGTGGGTGAGGCAGATCGGAGGAGTGCTCAAGATATCAACAGTCTTTCTTGCTGCCTGCATTGCAGGGCGCGATTGTATCAGTCGGGCCGGCCATGGCCTGAGCGAGGCTGACCGGGCGCAGGCCGGCCGCCTGCAGCTGCGCCAGCAGGGTGG
>DATMSM010000034.1:0-5911 GCA_035565355.1 Rhodocyclaceae bacterium | reverse complement strand
GCCATGGCCGACCTGCGCGAGGAATTCCGCCACCGCCTGCAGGCCCTGCGCGAGAGACCGCCGGCCGGCACCGTGCCTTCGCAGTTCCTGGCGCTGTCCACCCGCAGCCGCTATGCCATTGCGGTCGACGCCTCGCGCTCGCGGCTCTACCTGCTCGAGAACTCCGACAAGGGGCTGCAGCTGGTGGCCGACTACTACGTTTCCGTCGGCAAGTCCGGCATCGGCAAGGCCACCGAGGGCGACGCGCGCACGCCGCTGGGCGTTTACTACGTCACCAGCAGCCTCGACCCGAAGTCGCTGCGCGACTTCTATGGTGCCGGCGCGCTGCCCATCAACTACCCCAACCCCTACGACGTGCGGCGCGGCAAGACCGGCAGCGGCATCTGGCTGCACGGCACCCCGCCCCAGCAGTTCTCGCGCGCGCCGCTGGCCAGCGACGGCTGCGTCGTCATGGCCAATCCCGACCTGAAACAGCTCCTGCGCAAGGTGCAGATCGGCGCCACCCCCGTGGTCACCGCGCCCAGCCTGCAATGGATTTCGCGCCCCCAGGCCGAAAAGGAAGCCCAGACCTTCGCCAGCGCAATTTCGGCCTGGAAAAATGCCAGGGCCAATGGCAATGAAGCGCAATTGAAGAAATTCTATTTGCCCGATTTCCAGCGCAACAGCAGCAACAAGAAAAACACCGACGGTTTTTCGGTGCTCCACGACGAAGTGGAATATGCCCAGGGCAGGCGCGTGCAATTCAAGGACATGTCCTTCCTGCATTGGCGCGACGGCGACGACACCATGGTCGCCACCTTCGGCGAGGTCTTCGAAGGCGAGAAAAGCGGGCGCACCCGGCGCCAGTACTGGCTGCGCCAAGGCAGCGAGTGGAAGCTTTTCCACGAAGAAATCCTCGGCTGAGACCCTCTCGGCAGGGGGGTAGGCACCCCATAGGTGTGACTTTTTGCACAAGCAACGCACCTATCTTGGGTGTTACATCTGCCGTTACACCCTCGTGCTACGTAACACGTAACGGCTTTGTTCCCGTAACAAACGCCGCCTGATTGTTCCCAAAGAACGTAACGTTGTTCACCCATTCATGGGATGCGCGCACACCGTGTCAGAGGGAAAAATATGTTCCAGGACTGTTACTCATGCTTCCACACGAGAGCTTCCTGTGGAAGGCGAAGGGCTGGCCGCCTTCCTGCTTAGACCGTATGGCCTAGCACAGGAAGGCCTCGAACCCACGGGTTACGGTTGTTGATACACGGAGTTACGCTGTATAACATCCACTTGGCCAGCCTCACTTGTTAACACTTTTTTTAAAGGGAAATCATGCTTCGCTCTATTACTCGTTTTCTGCGCGATGAAGAAGGTGCTACTGCAATTGAATATGGAATTATTGCGGGATTGATGGCTATTGTTTTGGTGGCGGCGTTTAGCGAAACCAGCGGTATTGGCAAGGCATTGAAAGATATGTTTACAGCCATCGCCGGCAAGCTCCCCAGCTCGTTTAGTTGAAAGTCAGCTTTCTCCTGTGGCTAATTCTTGTCGTGGTCTACGACTTCCGGATGCGCCGCGTTCCCAATTGGCTTGTACTCGCAGGCGCCGGCTTTGCGCTCGGAGCATTAGCATTGGGAGCCGGGCCTCTCGAGCACGATTGGCGCGCGGCACTGCTCGGCGCAGGGGCAGGCTTCGGTTTTCTCCTGCTCTTCTACGCCACAGGCCTCATGGGAGCAGGTGACGTGAAGTTTGCTGGCGCCTTGGGACTGTGGGTTGGTGTGTCGGCCCTGGCGCCGATCTGGATCATTGCCAGTCTGATGGCCACCGCCCACAGCGCCCTCTGGCTGTCCCTCAAGCGCTGGCCTTTTTTTCCGCGGCTCGCCCTGCTGCTTGCCGGCCCGTCGCGCGCATCCGAACCCGACACTCCAACTCGCCGGGTTCGCATCATTCCTTATGCGGCCTATCTCGCGCTGGCCGCCGCGGTGTGGATGGTTTGGGGTCGACAGGGTAGCTGATCGCTCCGCCGCCACGAGCTGTTCATCGATAGCTCTCGAATTGCTCCTTCCCTGACACGCCGCCCAATGATCAATCTCACCAAAGTCATCGCCGCCATCCTCGTGCTCCTGGCCCTCGCGCTCGGCGGCTATGCATGGATGCTCAGCCGCCAGCCTCCACCGCCTGTCGCAGTCGCTCCCTCCGCTGCCGCCCCCGGCAAGGCCGCCCAGGCGCAGACCTTCCCCGTGGTCGTGGCCGCCAAGCCGCTTCCTGCGGGCCAGGCGATCCCGGCCGACGCGCTTCGCATCGAGCGACTGACGATCAATCCCGTGGGCGCCTTCCAGGAAACCGGGCCGCTCGCGGGCCGCGTGCCGGTGATCGACCTGAGCGAAGGCTCGCCATTACTCCAAGGCCAGCTCGTTTCCGGTCTGGCCCTGCGCGTCACCGAAGGCGAACGTGCGGTCGCCATCAAGGCCGACGAGATCATGGGCGTGGGCAACAAGGTCCAGCCTGGCGACTTCGTCGACGTGTTCCTGATGCTCAAGTCCGACGGCAAGGACATCGACCGCAGCCAGGCGCGCCTGCTCCTGTCGCGCAAGCGCGTGCTGGCCTATGGCAGCGCTTCCGTCGACGGTTTGCCTTCCAAGATGGACAAGAACGGAACCGCGCAGCAGCAGGCCCAGCGCGCCGAAGCGGCCCGGACCGCCGTGCTTGCCGTGCCAGTGGACGATATCAACCGTCTCACGCTGGCCGAGAACAGCGGCCGCTTGCTGCTGGCGCTGCGCAACCCCACTGACATGTCGGAACCCGATCCAAAGCTCTTTGCCGAGCTGCCCACCGCCCTGCAGCCGCCTCCGCCCAAAGCCGGCGAACCTCGCCGCCCGCCGCTCGAAGGTCTGGACCGCGCGCAGGCCGGCGTCACCACGGCAGATTTCGTGACCGGCGGCAAGCCGGGCGCCTTGCGCGCGCCTGCCATCGCTGCTGCGCGGGCTCCGACGGCCCGCACCGGCGACTCCCGCGGCGGATTCAAGGTCGAAGTGATCCGCGGCGACCGCAGCGAAACCATCAACTACTGATCAGCAAACACGTGGCACGCCCATGCACGCCACGCAGGAAACGAACACCATGACGATCGCCCTTCGCGCGAAAACAACCGGTCCGGCACGTCCTCTGCGTCCCACACTCGCGGTGCTGTGCTTGCTGGCATCGGGCGTCTGGCCCGGAGTGTCCGCCGCCGCAGATGCGGCAGAGGCGACATCAGCCCGGCCCGCGCTGCAACTGCGGATCGATGCCGGCACGCAGAAGGAGCTGCTGATCGGCAAGGGCATCGAGCGCATGGCCATCGCCGACGAGACGGTGGCCGGTGTCGCACTCACCCGCCAATCGCCCAACTCGCCGGCCGCGCGGCTTATCGTCACCGGCAAGGCTGCAGGCCGGACCACGCTCATGGTTTGGGAAAAGGGCCAATCGACCGCAACGGTTTATTCGCTCGAAGTCCGCCGCCGGTCCTCCACGCTCGCCGGGTCGCTCAGCAGCATGACTGCGCACCAGGAAGCGCGCGACGCGGCCATGGCCGCCGGCGGAGAAAAATCGGTGCTGATCGACCGCTCCGTCGTCAATGTGCGAAGCAGCACCGTGCAGGTCGAGGTCAAGATCGTCGAGTTCAACCGCAGCGTGCTCAAGCAGGCCGGCCTCAACATCTTCAGCACGCGCGCCAATTCCAACGGCTTCAGTTTCGGCGTGTTCACACCGTCGTCATTGCGTTCCGCGACGTTCGGCAGCGATGGCTCGATCACCGGTGAATACAACAACCCGCTGGCCCAAGCCTTCAGCCTCCTGTTCAACTTCGGCAAGGCCGGCCTCGGCCTGAACGTCGGGTTCCTTGAAGGCAACGGCATGGCCCGCGTGCTTGCCGAACCCACGCTGGTGGCGCTCTCCGGCCAGAGCGCGAGCTTCCTGGCCGGCGGCGAACTGCCCGTGCCCGCTCCCCAGGGCCTTGGGACCACCAGCATCGAATACAAGCCGTTCGGCATCGGCCTCACGCTCACGCCCACCGTGCTGTCGAACGACCGCATCGTGCTCAAGGTGGCGCCCGAGGCCAGCGACCTGGACTACACCAACTCGCTCAGCATCGGAGGCGTGGCGGTGCCCGCGATCAGCACGCGCCGCGCCGACACCACGGTGGAACTCGGCGATGGCGAGAGCTTCATCATTGGCGGCCTCGTGAGCCGCACCACGACCTCCAACGCCGACAAGGTTCCGCTGCTCGGCGACATTCCGGTGCTCGGAACCTTCTTCAAGCAGAACAAATACCAGATGAGCGAGAAGGAACTGGTGATCCTTGTCACGCCGCATCTGGTGAAGCCGATTGCGCGCGGTACCGATCTTGGTCCGTACCTGCCGGGCGGTGCCGAGCAGCGCGACGGCCCCGTGTGGCGCGCGCATCTGCTGGGGCCGGCTTCGGGTACGACGGTGCCGGGCTTCTCGCGTTGACCGAACCTAACTACGCAAAGCCCTTGGCCGACGCCATGAACGCCCCACGCGACAGCCTCCCTGAAATCGGTGCGGAGACGTACCTCTTCGCATCGCCGAACAGCAGCCACATCACATGGCTGAGCGACGCGCTCAACCAGTTGGGCGCGGTGGTGATCCTTCCATCCGAAGCCAAGTCGATCGACGAGCGCATCGCCATGCTCAGTCCTGCGGCGGTTTTTCTCGATTTCTCGGGCGACCACACCGCTGCAGCAGGCGAACTTCACCAGCGCCTCAAGCGTGAATGGCCAATGCTGCCGGTGCTGGCAACCGGTGTTTCGGCCGAACCGGCTTCCATGCTTGCCGCGCTGCGTGCCGGCGTGGACGATTTCGTCGACATGAGCGCGCCGCCGACGGATGCAATCAACACGCTGCGCAAACTGCTCGATCGTCAAAGCAGCATGCAAAGCCGCGCCCGTGGATGCACGCTTGCGCTGCTTGGCGCCAGGCCGGGCATCGGCGTGACCACGCTCGCGGCCAGCCTGGCGTTGATGCTCAACGACCAACCGTCTCAAGCGGCCGCACCTTCTCACAGCCGCAACGCGCGCCGCGGTGTGGCGCTGCTCGATCTCGGGCTGCCGGCCCGGGATGGCCTTCTGTATCTGGACACCCAAAGCGGCTTCAGCTTTGTCGATGGCGTGCGCAGCCTGCGCCGCCTCGACCAAACGCTGCTGCACACCGCGCTGGCCCATCACCCGAGCGGCGTGGCCGTGCTGCCGCTGCCCACGAGCCTTGCGCAAGTGCGCGAGATCTCGCATGCCGATTCGATGGCGCTGATCAAGCGGCTCGGCGACTTCTTCGATTTTCAGATTGCCGACCTTGGCGGCTTTTCGACGCTCGATTTCGTCGCACAGACCGTGAAGGTTGCCCAGCACAGCTGGGTGGTGTGCGACCAGAGCATCGGCGCGATCGTCTCCACCGCGAACATGCTCAAGGAGCTGCGCACCCGCGGCATCGACACCGATCGGCTGTCGCTTGTGGTCAACAAGTTCGACACCCACGTCGGGCTGCCGGCCAAGGACATTGCCGATCGTCTCGAACTGCCGCTGCACCATGTGCTGCCGGCGCGCGGCACGCAACTGCTGGCGGCGGCAAGCCGTGGCGAAATGCTGGTGCGCACTGCGCGCAGCGACGCGTATTCACAAGCCGTGGCCGCCCTCGCGCGCGGGCTGAACGAGCAATACACGTCCGAGGCAGGCGAGCCGCCGGCCAAGGAGTCCAACTGGTTGGCTCGAATGTCGCAAATTGCCGGCTTCTGGAAAAGCTCTAGTCAAGGTTGAAACGCCTCTATGTCCAACGATCTCGAATTCGCCGACGACGACCAGGCGTTCGTCAACTCCCAGCAGTTCCAGGACATCAAGAGCTGGACGCATGACCATCTGCTGAGCCGCATCGAAGA
>DATMSM010000033.1:0-3986 GCA_035565355.1 Rhodocyclaceae bacterium | reverse complement strand
ATTTGGCGAAATCCGCCCTAGCGCAACTGCTCGTGAAGCAGGCCGAGGATCTTTCCGGACACCTCGCCAGCATCCAGACCACCTTCCTTGGTCAAGACCTGGACCGTGGTGTTGTCGCCGTTACCCTTGATGTGGATGCGGAACTGCGAGTTCTTGTTCAAATCCTTGTCGCCGCCCTTCCAGAAGGCCATCTTCGACAGCCAACCATCATCCTTCTTGGTCTTGGCATCTGCATCCGGATCGACGTAGCGGACGTAATACACACCCTGTGAACGATCGCGATCCTCGACGGTGAAGCCAACGCGGTCGAGCGCGAGGCCGACACGACGCCAGGCACGGTCGAAAGGCTCGCGGACCTCCAGCGTGGTACCGCCGGGACCGCTGCGATTGAGCTTGGCCTTCTCCACCTTAGGCGCAGCCTCAGCCACCATGGCCTTGGCCTTGCTCTCCTCGGTACCGAGGCGCACCATCAGGCGACGCAGCATCTCGGCCTCGAGCTCGGGGTCCGGCTCACGCGGTTGCCAACGGGTCTGGTCACTACGCTCGGCCGTATACACTTCGTACATGCCGCGGTGACTGATATAGATTTCAGTCGAGCCGTCAGCACTTTTCTCCAGGCGGGTGCGGAACTTGTCGCGCTCGGCGGTGGAGTACAGCGAATCCAGTGCGCGGCCCAGGATATTGCGGATAAAGTCCTGCGGCAGCTTGGCGCGGTTCTCTGCCCAGTCGGTTTCCATGATGCCGGCCTGTGGCATTTCGACATTGATCAGCATGCCGTTTTCCTGCCAGAACTCCTTGACGGTATCCCAGACTTTTTCGGGCGGCACGCCCGGCACAACCAGCCAGCGCTGGCTACCCGAGCGCTCGATGCGCAGATCGCCGACTTCCGGCAACACTTCGGTATTGCCCTGAGCAACCGGCCCCTGGCGTTCGCCGCTATAGGCCGAGAAGGTGGTCGGCCCCTTGGCGATATCGGGAACTGCATAGCGGCCACCGCGCTCCGGCGCAACCAGATCGGGCGGGATCTCAAGCGGCTTGATCTTCTTGCCCTCCGACTTGTACTCGATTTTCTTAGATGCGGGCAGGATGCCAGAGGTGCTGCTGCAGGCACCCAGCATCGAGGAGACAAGCACGCACATCAGTGCGGATGTAGCGGGAGAGCGGAGCAGTTTCATAAGGTCAAACCTGAATGCCGGCTTCGCGCATGGCAGCGCGGACGCGTTCGTGATGTTCGGAGGAAAGAGTGGTCAGCGGCAGGCGGATGCCGCTGCCGATGAGGCCCATCTGCTGTACCGCCCACTTGGCCGGGATGGGATTGGCTTCGACAAAAAGATCCTTGTGCAGAGCAAGCAGCTTGAAATGTGCGTTGCGTGCCTTGGCCACGTCGCCGGCGCGGGCAGCGGCAACCATTTCGTGCATGAGCTTGGGCGCGACGGTGGCGGTCACCGAAATACACCCACTGCCGCCGAGCAGCACCAGCGCGACACCGGTCGCGTCGTCGCCGCTATACACGGCAAAATCCTTGGGCGCGCGCTTGAGCAGATCGGCACCGCGCTCCAGATTGCCGGTCGCATCCTTGATGCCGACGATGTTCGGAATCTGCGCCAGACGCAAGGCGGTGTCGTTAGACATATCCGCAACCGTGCGGCCGGGCACGTTGTACAGGATCAGCGGCAAGTCGACGGCCTCGGCAATCGCCTTGAAGTGCTGGTACAAACCTTCCTGGGTCGGCTTGTTGTAGTAGGGGACGACCGACAGATGCGCGTCGGCACCGGCTTCCTTCGCATACTGGGCCAGTTCGATCGCTTCGGGCGTCGAATTTGCGCCCGTGCCGGCAATGACCGGAATGCGGCCAGCGATGTGATCGACGGTGGTCTTGATGAGCAGGCAATGCTCGTCGAAATCCACGGTCGGCGACTCGCCCGTGGTGCCGACCACGACGATGCCGTCCGTACCTTCGGCGACATGCCAGTCAAGCATGCGCTTCAGCGCAGGAATATCCAGACTGCCGTCGTCCTGCATGGGGGTGGGAATGGCGGGAAGCGAACCTGTGATCATGATTTACTCGGTCAAGAATCTAGCAAAGGAAGTTTAAATTGAGATGACGGCAAGCGGCGTCGGCTGTGTAAATGTTTGTGACCCGTGCTCAGCGATTCAGCTCGGCCAGCGCGCGCACATGCGCCTCGGCGCTGCGGCCCAGGGCCGACAGGTTGTAGCCGCCCTCGAGGATGGAGACGATGCGGCCGTCGCAAACCTGATCGGCAAAGCTCTTGATCAACTGCGTCACCCAGGCGTAATCCGCCTCGACGAAGGCCAGGCCAGCCATATCGTCCTCGACGTGGGCGTCGAAACCGGCCGAAATGAAGATCATCTGCGGCTGGAACTTTTCCAGCGCGGGAATCCATTCCTCCAGCGCCGCCTTCTTCAGTGCATCGCCGCGCGAACCGCGCGGCAGCGGCACATTGATCATATTCGGTGCCGGATTCTGCGTGCCCGAGCCCGGATAGAAGGGGTGCTGGAAGATGCTGCACATCAGGTATTCGGGCTTGTTCGAGAACATCTCCTCGGTGCCGTTGCCGTGGTGCACATCGAAATCGACGATAGCGACGCGCTCCAGGCCCCAGTGATCCACCGCATGCGCGGCGGCGACGGCGATATTGTTGAAGAAGCTGAAGCCCATGGCGCGATCGCTCTCGGCATGATGGCCGCAGGGGCGCACCGAGCAGAAGGCATTCCTGACCTTGCCTTCCATGACCAGATCGGTGCCAAGTACCCCCGACCCCGCTGCGCGCAGGATGGCACTGTGCGAGCCCGGGCTCATGGCGGTATCCGGATCCAGATGCACGATGCCCTGTTGCGGCGCCGAACGATGAATCATCTCGATGTAATCATCCGGATGCACGCGCGCCAGCACGTCGTCGGAGGCTAGCGGCGCCTCGTATTGATCAAGATGATCGAACAGGCCGGCCGCGATGAAGCGGTCATTGATCGCATCCATGCGCGCCGCGCGTTCCGGATGGTAGCTGCCCGGATCATGCTTCCAGCAATCCGGATGGGAGATGAAGGCAGTGGTGTATTCGCTCATATTGCTCTCCAGAAAACCCAGGCGGGCAGTTCGGAGGATTTGTGGCAAAGTTGTCATTATCGCCGAAACTTAAGCTTTTTCGCAGCTGTCTAGCCGGCTTCTTGCATCGAATTCGCCCATCACGGCCCCACCTATGAGCTCAATTTCCGATCTTCCCAGTCATCACGCCACTACGCGTGCCCTGCTGGCCGCTGCAGGACAGGTCATCCTCGGCAAGGACGTCCAGCTCAAACTAGCCCTCGCCTGCCTGCTGGCGCGCGGCCATTTGCTGATCGAGGACCTGCCGGGCGTCGGCAAGACGACACTGGCACACGTGCTGGCGCGCCTGCTCGGGCTGAACTTCCAGCGCATCCAGTTCACCAGCGACATGCTGCCGGCCGACATCATCGGCGTCTCTGTTTTCGAGCGCAGCAGCGGCAGCTTCCAGTTCCACCCAGGGCCGATCTTCTCCCAGATGATCCTCGCCGACGAGGTCAACCGCGCCACCCCCAAGGCGCAGAGCGCGCTGCTGGAGGCCATGGAGGAACGCCAGGTGACCAGCGAAGGCGTGACCCGCCCGCTGCCGCAGCCCTTCTTTGTTATCGCCACGCAGAATCCGGCCCACCAGATCGGCACCTTTCCCCTGCCCGAATCCCAGCTCGACCGCTTTCTCATGCGCATCGCTCTGGGCTACCCTGATCGCGAAGCCGAGCGTGCCCTGCTCTCCGGCGCCGACCGGCGCACCCTGATCGCCACCCTGCCGCCCATGCTGCAGGCCGATGAGCTGCAGCAGCTGCAGGATGCCGCCGCGCTGATCCATGCCTCGCCCTCGCTGATCGAGTATGTGCAGGCGCTGGCCGAATACAGCCGGCGCCGCAACCACTTCGTGAACGGGCTGTCGCCGCGCGCCACGCTCGGCCTG
>DATMSM010000032.1:0-6143 GCA_035565355.1 Rhodocyclaceae bacterium | reverse complement strand
TCGCCGCCTATGCTCAGCGTGCGGGCACCGAGCGAGAAGCGCAAGCCTCGTATGCCCGGCACCTGCGCCAGCGCACGGCGGACTTCGCCCTCCTCCACGGCACAGTCCATGGCCGGAATCCGGTACGTCACGCCCTGCGCAAACGGCCCCACAGAAGCACTTGCCGCCGACCCGGCCTGCGCATCGCAGGTACTACCGCAGCAGTTGTTGGCGCATGCATCCTGCTTTTCCATCGGGGGTCCGACCTCGCTCTGGTGTTGAATAAGACTCTATAGATAAGGGCAAAATCCGCATAAACAAGGGCTTAGCGCGACCACCCCGGTCTGCAAGCCCGAGTCTACTCAATTGCGTAGCGAATATTCGCTGGCTGGCGGCCCGGCAGCGTGATGCTGGCGATGATCTTGCTGCCGGCTGCCGGCTTATTTTCGAGCTTGGCCAGCAGCTGATTGCCGACGCCCGGCACAAGCACAGCAGTGCTGCTCTTGCCATCGGCGCCCATGATGATGAGTTTGCCGCTGGCCCCCTTGGCAGACAGGGTTTCATCGTGGTTGCTCAGGTACAGCGTCGCCTGGGCGTCCTTGATCACCAGCTCGGCCTGGAAGGTGCCGGCTTCGCCGTAGATGCCGCCGTACTGAGGCTGGCCGTGCTCGGCATGGGCGTGCGCCAACGGTGCAGCGACGGTCGCGACGAGACTTATCAGGACAGTGGCGAAAGAGGATGAGAACTTCATGGTGGCTCCTTGTTGCGGTAAAAATCAGAAAGCTTCGTGACCGGCTTGTTCCATGCTGCGCTGCGCGGCTTTGCGGCCGAACAGCCAGAACACGGCCGGGGTGAGGAAGGTGTCGAGCAGGGTCGAGCCAATCAGGCCGGCGAAGATGACCACGGCCACCGGATGCAGTATCTCGGTGCCCGGCTGCTCCGCCTCAAACAGCAAGGGCGCCAGCGCGAAGGCCGTCACCAGAGCGGTCATCAGCACCGGCGCGAGACGTTCCAGCGAACCGCGCAGGATCATCGGCAGCCCGAACTGTTCGCCTTCAAAGCGCATCAGGTTGAGGTAATGGCTGATCATCAGGATGCCGTTGCGCACCGAGATGCCGGACAGGGTGATGAAGCCGACCAGCGCCGCAATCGACAGCGGCTGTCCGGACAGCCACAGCCCCAGCACCGCACCGATCAGCGCCAGCGGGATATTCGCCATCACCATCAAGGCCAGCGTAGTGGAGCAATAGCGGCTATAGAGCACCGCAAACATCAGCAGCAGCGAGGCGATGGAGAGCAGGCCGATCAGGCGCGCGGCTTCCTCCTGGGCCTGGAACTGCCCTTCCAGCGTGAGGAAGTAGCCTTCCGGCAAGCGCGTATCGGCCAGCACCGCACGCACCTCGGCGATCACATCGGACAGAGCGCGGCCCTGCGTGTTGGCGGACAGGACGATGCGGCGCCGGCCGTTGTCGCGGCTGATCTGGTTGGGTCCGTCGCTGTCCTCGATGCTGGCCACGCGCGACAGCGGAATACGGCCGTTCGGCGTTTCGATCAGCAGATCGCTTAAGCCCTCGATGCCGCGCGCCGTTTCCGGCACCCTCACCACCAGATCGAAGCGACGCGTGCCTTCGACGATCTGGGTGACGCGGTCGCCGCCGACCAGATTCTGCAAGGTCGCCAGGATCTGCGGCGTCGGCACCCCGTATTGCGCCGCCGCGGCATAGTCGATGCGCACCTTGATCTGCGGCGCCAGGACTTGTTTCTCAATCTCGAGATCAACCAGTCCCGGCACCTTGGACAGGCGCGTCTGCAACGCCGCAGCCTGGCCGCGCAGGGTGTCGAGGTCCTCGCCAAACAGCTTGATCGCGATCGGCGCACGCACGCCGGACATGAGGTGATCGATGCGGTGCGAGATGGGCTGGCCTATGCTGATCGCCGCCGGCAGGTTGACGAGGCGCGAACGCACGTCGCGCTTGATCTCGTCCATGCTGCGCGTGAGCGCCGCATAGGGCAGGATACCAACATCAAGCTCGCTCACATGCACACCCTCGGCGTGTTCGTCGAGCTCGGCGCGGCCGCTGCGGCGGCCGACGTGCGTCACCTCTGGCACTTCGCGTATCAACAGCTCGGCCTGACGGGCGAGATTGGCCGACTCGGTCAGCGTCACACCGGGGTTGAGGCGCAGACCGACCACCAGCGTGCCCTCGTTGAAGGGCGGCAGGAAGGTGCGCGCGAAGAAAGGCACCGACAGCGCCGCCACCAAGGCCAGCACGCCGCAACCGGTCAGCAAGCGCTGCGGATGGTGCATGACGACTTCCAGCCCATTGCGATAGTGGCGCTTGACCCAGGTGAGCAGTCGCGTGTCGCCATGATCCAGCGTCTTCATGCCCGGCAGCAGGTAGTAGGCCAGCACCGGCGTTACCGTGACCGAGACCAGCAGGCTGGCCAGCGTAGCGACGATGAAGGCGATGCCGAGCGGCACAAACAGCCGCCCTTCCATGCCCGGCAACGCGAACAGCGGAATGAACACCAGCACGATGATGGCGGTGGCATAGACAATGGCGGAGCGTACTTCCAGGCTGGCGTCGCGTATCAGCGTGAGGACGGGAATACGTTCAGCCTCGGGTTTGTGCCGGTTCTCGCGCAGGCGACGCAGGATGTTTTCCACATCGACGATGGCATCGTCGACCAGGCCGCCGATGGCAATGGCCAGACCGCCCAGCGTCATGGTGTTGATGGACAGGCCGAAGTAGCGGAATACCAGCGCCGTCACCAGGATGGAAATCGGGATCGCAATCAACGCAATCACCGTGGTGCGCAAGGTGCCGACGAAGAGAAACAGCGTCACGCCGACAAATACCGAAGCCGCCAGCAGCTTGGCTTCCAGGGTGTCGATGGAGGCGCTGATGAAACTGGCCTGGCGGAAGGTCACGCGCGGTGCCTCCATGCCGGCAGGCAGCGAGGATTTCAGACTCTCCAGCGCGGACTCGAGCTTTTCAGTCAGGGCGATGGTGTCGGCCGTCGGCTGCTTCTGGATGGCGAGTATCACCGCCGGCTTGCCTTCGAAGCCCGCATCGCCGCGCCGGATCGCCGGCGCGAAGGTGACGGAGGCGATCTGCTGCAACAGGATGGGCTGGCCATTTTTTGCGGTGAGCGCCAGCTTGCGCAGATCCTCGAGACGCGAAGTCCGCCCCAGGTTGCGGATCAGGTACTCGCGCCCGTTGAGTTCAAGAAAGCCGCCCGAGGTGTTGGCGGCATAGCCCTGCAGCGCCGCCTCGACCTGCGCATAGCTGATCCCCAGTTCGGCCATGCGCGCCGTATTCGGCTGCACCTGGAACTGGCGTACCTCGCCGCC
This sequence comes from Rhodocyclaceae bacterium, assembly GCA_035565355.1. GTDB lineage: Bacteria > Pseudomonadota > Gammaproteobacteria > Burkholderiales > Rhodocyclaceae. The sequence continues at coordinate 2,809 of DATMSM010000032.1, read as the reverse complement.
GATGGGAATGACCTGGGCAACGCCGGGGATCGCCATCAGGCGCGGGCGCAGGACCCAGTCTGCATACTCGCGTACGGCCATGCCACCGCTCACCGCTTGGCCTGCGCCAGAAGCTGATTCAAGCCCTTCCGCCTCGGGCACAACAGCCGCGTTCTTGTCGTACGGAATGGCGATCAGCATGATCTCGCCCATGATCGACGAGATCGGCCCCATCTTCGGAATCACGCCCGCAGGCAGCGTGCGCTCCAGCGCCGTCAGCCGCTCCGCCACCATCTGCCGGGCGCGGAAGATATCCGTGCTCCATTCGAAAGTGACATAGACAATGGATAGGCCGGACGACGACACCGAACGCACGATCTCGACCCCGGGCAGGCCGTTCATGCCGGTTTCGAGCGGGAAAGTGATCAGTTGCTCGACCTCTTCCGAGGCCATGCCGCCCGCCTCGGTCATCAGGGTCACGGTGGGCTTGTTGAGGTCGGGAAAGACATCGACCGGCGTCGTGGATAGGCTCCACAATCCGTAGCCCATCAGCGCAAGGCTGAGCATGATCACCAACAGGCGATTGGCAAGGCTGCTTTCAAGTATCCACTTGAACATTCATGCCTCCCGACGGGCCGTCCCGAGGGAGGCATGCGCTCCCTCGGGGGGCAGCGAACAAAGTGAGCGTGGGGGTCGTTGCATGCGGTTTCCCCTCCTTAACGAACTTGATTGAGCAGCGCCGCTGCCTGCGTGACGATGCGCTCGCCGCCCGCAAGGCCGGCGGTCACCAGCACATTGGCGCCGTCCAGCGGCTCGAAGCTCACCACACGCGGCGCGAAGGATTCGGGCGCAGTCTTGACCCAGACCACCGTCTGATTGGCCGGATTCTTCATCAAGGCCGCCGATGGCACCGGCACGCCCTGCAGGCGCAAGCCCGTCTGCGCCACGATCTGTACGGGCTGACCGACCGCCAGCCGTTTTGCCAGTTCGCCCTCGGCACGGAAGGTCACGGGCAGGGCCTGTTCGCGCATAGCACGGGCTGCGCCGACGAATTTGAGCGGCAGTTTTTCATTGCCGATCACCGCCTGGGCGGAGGCGATGCTGTTGGCCAGCGTCACGTCATAGACCAGCGCCTCGATTTGCAGGCGCGCCGGATCGACGACCTCGAACAGCGTCTCGCGCGCATCGACGACCTGACCGGCGACGACATAGGCGGCCGAGATCACGCCCGCCACCGGCGCCGTCATCTGTTCGTTTGCGACAGCGGCCTCGGCCTCCTCGAGTGCCTTCTTCGGCACCGTATCCGCCAGTTCGCGCAGGCGTTGCAGCCGGCTCACCGCCAGCGAGCGCGAATTGCCGCCAACAGCCGGCGTCACATAGGCCAGCACCTCGCCCTGCTTCACGGCCTGGCCGGCCACGGGCAAGCCCCGGGGGCCGGGCGTAACCCGTCCCGCCACGATGGCCTGGACTTTTCCGCCGGCATTCGGATCCATGATCACGCGTCCGTTCAGCGCCACCGCACGGGCCGACTCTTGCGCCGCCGTCTGCACGGTGCGCAGATCCATCTGCCGCTGCGAAGGCTTGGGCAGGAACACGCTGCCGTCGGGCAGGCGCTGCGGCACATACGCACCTGCAGGCGTGACAGCGACAGGCTCATCATGGCCCTCATGCGCCCATGCATTGGCGCCGCACCAGAGTAACGCCGCACAGAGTGTTGTCAGCCGTTTCATCACGCTTGCTCCTTTTGCATTTTCGACTTGCGCGCCAGCAGGACCTGCCGCACGGCCAGGCCGCAGCCCAGCAGCAACACAGCCGCCACCACCGCAAGCAGCCATACGCCACGGCCGCCCACTATGGTTGCCATCGGCGATTCGGCATGCATGTGCAATTCACCGCTCAGCAAATCCACGTCGTCTCCAGCCACGATGCTGAAGATCAGCGCATGCTCGCCTTCGGCATGCAGCGCCTTGAGCAGCGCAGGATCATCGACGGCATAGTCGCCGTGGTCGGCATGGAACTGGGCGGGCACCTTGCGGCCGTTCAATTCGACTTCGACGCGGGCGTTCAGCACCGGCGCATTGCTGCCCCAGTAGTCGATGTAGAGACCGAGCTCACCTTCATACAGGCGCGCCACCAGCTCGAAAAGCTCGCTCTGTGTGGTCAGCGTCGGCACCGTGGCATTCGTCTCCAGCACCGCGGACGGCGCCGCATGGGCGTGATCCTTGTGCTCGTCGCCGCCATGCGCCTGCACGGCCGCGGCAAACAGCAGGGAAAAGATAAACAAAAGTTTTTTCATCACCGGCCTCATTCAGGCAGCAGGCCCAGGGCCTGCCTCAATTGGGAAACGGCTTGCGCCGCGACGATGCGGCTGCGGGCAAACTGGCGCTCGGCCTCGTAGGCTTCGAGCTCGATGCGCAGACGCGCAGGCAGATCGCTCTCACCCAGACGGAAAGACTTGTCGAAAAAGCCGCGCGTCTCGCGCGCCAACACGGCACGGCGCTCCGCGGCATTGAGCTGGGCCTGCGTTGCCTCGACGCGCGCACGCGCCGCCTCCAGTCCGGCCAGGATCTGCTCACGCTCGAACTCCAGTCGCGTTTCCGCCTCCACCGCCTCGGCCTCGGCCGTGACGATGCGGGCGCGCTGGCGATTGTCGGCACCAAAGGGAATGCGCAGACCCAGGGTCACGCTCTGGTCGTAGGCAGCGCCGGCCACACCGCGATCACGCGTCGTGGCAAGGCTGAGCACCGGGTTGCTACGCGTTTGGGTGGCGGCCAGCGCCTTGGCCTTGCGCGCCGCTTCGGCACGGTCGGCGATTTCGCGCAGAGCAGGA
>DATMSM010000031.1:0-3522 GCA_035565355.1 Rhodocyclaceae bacterium | reverse complement strand
CGCATGCTGTCGAATTTCCAGTTCGAGACGCAGGCGCTGTTGCAGAGTTTCCTGATCGGCCAGCCCGAGTTCCGCACCATGCTCAACAGCCCGCAGCTGCAGCAGCTCAAGCAACGCGTCATCGCCGCCTGCCACATCGGGCCGCTGGATGTGGAGGAAACGCGGGGTTATGTGCTGCACCGGCTCAAATGCGCCGGCGCGACCGACAAGCCGCGTTTCCAGGAAGATACATTCCCAGTCATCCATCGCGCCAGCGCGGGTATTCCGCGTCGTATCAACGCCCTGTGCGATCGCCTGCTGCTGCTGGGATTTCTCGGCGAGCTCACGATATTCACTCCGCAGGAGGTGGAGCAGGTGGCGGCCGAGCTCAACGACCGCCCCTTCGGCCTGGCCGATGCCGGGCTGATGGCGCCCGCCGCCATCGACGGCTCCATGACGGAAACGGAGCTGGATCAGCTGGCGCTGGATATCGACATCAGCGCACTGCAGCCCTTCGAGATCGACGAGAAGACCGCCGCCGAGCTGCGTCATACCCTGGCGGATGCACGCATGCGCCGCGAGGAAGAGTTGTTGATCCGTATCGAGCGCAGCCTTCTGCGCATCGAGCGCGGCCAGTCGCTGACCCTGAACCTGCTGCAGCGCCTGGTCAATACTGCCCGCCCGGCGGCGCCGGCCAAGCCGCAGCGCGAGGAGCGCAGCCGCCGCAGCCGCGACAAGTCGGAGGACAGAAAATGAGCACTCCCCTCACCAATGCCCTGACCATAGACGTCGAGGACTACTTCCAGGTATCGGCTTTCGCTCCCTGCATTGCCCGCAGCGAGTGGGATACCCGCGAATGCCGCGTCGAGCGCAATGTCGGGCGCATCCTGGAAATGCTCGACCGCCATCAGGTCAAGGCCACCTTCTTCACCCTGGGCTGGATCGCCGAACGCTATCCGGAACTGGTACGCGAGATGGCGCGGCGCGGCCATGAAATCGCCAGCCACGGCTATGCCCACCAGCGTGCCAGCGACCAGAGCCGCACGGATTTCCTCGACGACATTACGCGTGCCAAGGCCATACTGGAGAGCCTGTCGGGGCAAGAGGTGCGCGGCTATCGGGCACCGAGCTTTTCCATTGGCACCGGCAATCTGTGGGCCTTCGACTGCCTGGTCGAGGCCGGCTATCGTTACAGCTCCAGCATCTATCCGATCAAGCACGACCACTACGGCATTCCGGATGCGCCGCGCTTCATGCATGAGGTGCGCCCCAGCCTCGCCGAGATTCCCGCCACCACGATACGTGCCTTTTCCCGCAACTGGCCGGCCAGCGGCGGCGGCTATTTCCGCCTCATGCCCTATGCGCTGTCGCGGCGCTTGCTGCAGCGTGTGAATGAGCAGGACCAGTCCGCCGCTGTCTTTTACTTTCACCCCTGGGAGCTGGACCCGCAGCAGCCGCGCGTTGCCGGTGCCAGCGCCAAGGCGCGCTTCCGGCATTACCTGAACCTGGATCGCATGGAGGCGCGCCTCGATCGCCTGCTCGGTGATTTTCGCTGGGGACGCATGGACAGTGTCTTTCTCAAGGACACGGCAGCCGCCCACTGAAACCAGGCGCGGTGCGCCGTCTGAACCCCTTGTCCATGCCTCCCTCGTCCGATTTCAGCCTGCATCGCCTGGCTCCGCCTGACTATCCCGCCTGGGATGTCTATGTGCTCGCCCATCCGCAGGCCACCTTCTTCCATCGTGCCGGCTGGCAGCGCATCATAGAAACGGTGTTCGCTCATCCGACCTTTTTCCTGTACGCGCAGCGGGCAGGGCGCATTGTCGGCGTGCTGCCGCTGGCCCAGGTCAGAAGCCGCCTCTTCGGCAACGCGCTCAGCTCGCTGCCCTTTGCCGTCTATGGCGGCGTGCTGGCCGACGACGCGGCGGCTGCCGCAGCGCTGGAGCAGGAGGCGCTGCGCATCGCCGGCGAGCTGGAGGTCGAACATCTCGAGTTCCGCAACCTGGCGGCGCGACATGCCGACTGGCCGACCCAAGATCTGTACGTGACCTTCCGCCGCGAGATACTCGCGGACGAGGAGGCGAATCTGCAGGCGATTCCGCGCAAACAGCGCGCTATGGTTAGAAAGGGCATCAAGAACGCATTGAGGAGCGAGATCGACACCAAGGTTGATCGCTTCTTCGATCTCTATGCCGACAATGTGCATCGTCACGGCACGCCGGCATTTCCGAAGAAATACTTTGCTGCGCTGCTGAACGAGTTTGGTGCCGATGCCGAAGTGCTGATCGTCAGCGGGCCGGACGGGCGGACGCTGTCCGGCGTGCTGAGTTTCTATTTCCGCGACGAGGTGCTGCCTTACTATGCCGGCGATCACGTCGATGCACGCGAGCTTGCCGCCAACGACTTCAAGTACTGGGAACTGATGCGCCGTGCCTGCGCGCGCGGCCTCAAGGTCTTCGATTACGGGCGTAGCAAGCTGGGCACCGGCTCGTTTGCCTTCAAGAAGAACTGGGGCTTCGAGCCGCAGCCGCTGTATTACGAATACCGTTTGTTCAAGCGCGACGCAATCCCGCAGAACAACCCCAACAATCCCAAGTACAAGCTCATGATCGCGGCCTGGCAGCGCATGCCCATCGCACTGGCCAACTGGCTGGGGCCGCATATCGTGCGCAACCTGGGCTGAGCAAACATGTCACGCCTGCTCTATCTCGTGCATCGTCTGCCTTACCCGCCCAACAAGGGCGACAAGGTGCGCTCTTTTCACCTGCTCAAGCATCTCGCACGCAGGCATGAGGTGCACCTGGGGACTTTCGTCGATGATCCGGAAGATGAGCAGTACCTCGACACCGTGCGCGGCTACTGTGCCGGCCTGCATGTCGAGCGCATCTCGCCGCGCACCGCCAAGCTGCGCAGCCTGAGCGGTTTTCTCGCCGGCGAGGCCTTGTCGCTACCCTATTACCGCAGTGCCGGCATGCAGGCCTGGGTCAGACAGACACTTGCACGCCAGCACTTTGACGCTGCCGTCGCGTTCTCGTCGGTGATGGCGCAGTATGTGCCGCAAGGCCTGCCGGTTCTGGTGGATTTCGTCGATGCCGATTCGGCCAAATGGGCCGCCTATGCCGACAGCCGCGCCTGGCCCATGTCCTGGGTGTATCGCCGCGAGGGCAGGCGCCTGCTGGATTTCGAACGCCGTACTGCGATGCGCGCCCGGCGCGGCTTCTTCGTCACACCGGCCGAGGTCGCCTTGTTCACCGATCTCGCGCCCGAGTGCGCGCCCAAGGTCGAAGCCATAGGCAACGGTGTAGACGCCGATTTCTTTGCGCCTGCGCATGCGGGCGTGTCGCCCTATGGCGCCGATGAAATCCCGCTGGTATTCACTGGTGCCATGGATTACTGGCCGAATGTAGATGCCGTCTGCTGGTTTGTCGCCGAGGTACTGCCGGCCTTGCTTCGGCAGTGGCCGACATTGCGCTTCCATATCGTCGGCCGCAGCCCGGCGCCGGCGGTGCAGGCGCTGGCCGCAGCGGAGGGGAGCGTGGCCGT
>DATMSM010000030.1:0-45322 GCA_035565355.1 Rhodocyclaceae bacterium | reverse complement strand
CGCGGCTCGCGCGGCGGGCGCGGTTCGCGCGGCTGGCGTGCTTCGCCGGCCTCACGGTTTTCGCTACGGTCACCGCGCTCGGCACGTTGCTCGTTGCGTTCACCGCGCTGGCGACGCTGACCGCCCTCGGACTGCTGGGCTTGTTGGCCATCTTCACGACGCTGCTTGCCCTCACCGCGCTCCTTGCGTTCGCCGCGCTCCTTGCCTTCAGTGCGTTCGGTGTTTTCGCCACGGGTTTCGCGATTCTCGTCCTTGTTGCGGCCTTCGCCACGATTGCGGCCGCCACGGCGGCCGTCACGGCCTCCGTCCCGACCACCGCGTTCGCGGCGACCCGACTTGGATTTGCTTTCTTCAGCCACCACAGGTGCGGGGGCTTCCTTGGGCGTGCCGACCAGCCAGCCAAACAGCTTGCCGATGATGCCGGTCTGTTCCTGCTTGGGCGTGGCAGCCTGGGTTTCGACCGCGCGGTATTCGACAATCGGTGCTGCGGTTTCAGGCGTGATGCCCTTGACGGCGGCAACCGGACGAACCGGGCGTGGCTCGCTGTTGGCCGAAGGCGGCTGGTAGCTAGCCTGCTTCTGTTCGTCGGCCATGCGGTAGCTGGGTTGGCCGATACCTTCCTGATTCAACTGGTCGTGACGCAGGCGGACGATCTCGTGCGCCGGAGTTTCCAGGTGACGGTTGGGCACGATCACCAGATTGATGCGATGACGCACTTCAATGCGGGCGATATCGACGCGCTTCTCGTTGAGCAGGAAGGTCGCGACATCCACCGGCACTTGCAGGTGCAGGGCGCCGGTGTTTTCCTTCATGGCCTCTTCTTCGAGGATACGCAGGATGTGCAGGGCGGCCGATTCGGTGCTGCGGATGTGGCCGGTACCGGTACAGCGCGGGCAGGTGATGTAGCTGGTCTCGGCGAGTGCCGGACGCAGGCGCTGGCGGGAGAGTTCAAGCAGGCCAAAGCGCGAGATCTTGCCGGTCTGGACGCGGGCACGGTCGTGACGCAGTGCATCACGCAGGCGATTTTCGACTTCGCGCTGATTCTTGGACGACTCCATATCAATAAAGTCGATCACGATCAGGCCGCCCAAGTCGCGCAGACGCAGCTGACGGGCCACTTCATCGGCGGCTTCGAGGTTGGTGCGGAAGGCCGTTTCCTCGATGTCGCTGCCCTTGGTGGCGCGGCCCGAGTTCACGTCGACGGCGACCAGGGCTTCGGTGTGGTCCATGACGATGGCGCCGCCCGAAGGCAGGTTCACCTGACGCACATAGGCCGACTCGATCTGGTGTTCGATCTGGAAGCGCGAGAACAGCGGCACGTCGTCCTGGTAACGCTTGACGCGATTGACGTTGCCCGGCATGACCACACCCATGAAGTGCACGGCTTGCTCGAACACGTCGTCAGTGTCGATCAGAATTTCGCCAATGTCCGGCTGGAAGTAGTCGCGAATGGCGCGGATGACCAGGCTGCTTTCCAGATAAATCAGGAACGGGGCCGGGTTGCTCGGCTTCCTGCTGCCTTCTTCGTATTGCGGAGTGGCGGCGCCTTCAATGGCGGTCCACAGTTGCAAGAGGTAGTTCAGGTCCCACTGCAGCTCTTCGGCGTTGCGGCCGATGCCCGCGGTGCGGGCGATCAAGCTCATGCCGTTGGGCACTTCGAGCTGATCCATGACTTCGCGCAGTTCCTGGCGATCTTCGCCTTCGACGCGGCGCGAAACGCCGCCGCCGCGCGGGTTGTTCGGCATCAGGACCAGATAGCGGCCAGCCAGCGAGATAAAGGTGGTGAGGGCTGCGCCCTTGTTGCCGCGCTCGTCCTTTTCGACCTGGACGATAAGTTCCTGGCCGACGGAGAGGGCGTCCTGGATGCGCGCCTTGTTCGGCTCGACACCCTCCTTGAAATAGGCGCGGGACACTTCCTTGAAGGGCAGGAAGCCGTGGCGGTCGGAACCGTAATCGACAAAGGCGGCTTCGAGGCTAGGCTCGATGCGGGTAATGACCGCCTTGTAGATATTGCTCTTGCGTTGTTCCTTGGTGGCCGATTCGATGTCGAGGTCGATCAGTTTTTGACCATCGACAATCGCGACGCGCAGTTCTTCAGCCTGCGTCGCATTGAAAAGCATGCGTTTCATGTGTGCTCCCGCGCGCGGGAACGGCACGACAAACCACGCCCCCTGGAATTACTCTCCGGGCGCTACGTCTTTCTTCTGCAGTGTGTGAGGCTTGTTAAAAAGCATCTCGGGGCAGAGTCACTTGGTTTATCTATCTTCTTGGGGTCATGCCGCCGACTATGGCCAGCCACATGACACTGAAATTTTGTACCGTTACTGCGCGCAACTAATTTAAGTTACCGGTGTATGCCCTGCCGGCAGTGGGACTGTTCCTCATGGTCAGCGGGCCGTGAACACGGCGGGCGGAGCATGTACGTATAAACGTCATCCAGTCCTGCAGATCATACATAAATATTGCTAATCAAGCCTAGCAATTGGCCAGTACTGCAAACGCGTGGAACAACTTCCAGAAATCCCGTCAGTCTCTTCGATTGCTGCAGCGCATCACTGCGCGAGCGGAAAACCGGATGGCTGGAATACATCACGCGTCATATCGGGTTGGTTGTGGTTCAGAACGCATCAGCTATGGCCGAGGGCCGAACCAACTTCCAATCTGACAACATTTCGGGGCAACGCCACCAACGCCGCTTCGGGCCGTTGGGCACGTCGCCATCGGAATGGCAGACCGGCTGGTATTATATGGCACATGAGTAGTTTAGGCAAAGACGCAGTGAGCTGGCTTGAAGTCGGGGAGGATTCCGCCGGACAGCGAGTCGACAATTTCCTCCTGAAAATGTGCAAGGGTGTGCCGAATAGTCACATCTATCGCATTTTGCGCAGCGGCGAGGTGCGGGTAAACAAAGGCCGGGTCAGGGCGGATTACCGCCTGCAGTTGGGCGATCAGGTCCGGGTGCCGCCGATCCGCGTGTCGGCGCGCGCAATGGATGGCGGCGACAAGCCGGCGGCGCCGGCCCGTGACTTTCCCGCGGTGTTCGAGGACGATGCAGTGCTGGTCATCGATAAGCCGGCCGGTGTTGCCGTTCATGGCGGCAGTGGTGTCAGCTTCGGCGTCATCGAACAGTTGCGGCGGGCACGACCTCAGGCCAAATTCCTGGAGCTGGCGCATCGCCTGGATCGCGAGACCTCGGGTTTGCTGATTATCGGCAAGAAGCGTTCGGCGCTGGTGGCTTTGCAGGACGACTTCCGCGAGGGCGGCATGGGCAAGCGCTATTTCGCTCTGGTCAAAGGCCGCTGGCTCAATCAGACGCAGCATATCCGGCAGCCGCTCTACAAATATCTGATTGAAAATGGCGAGCGGCGCGTCCGGGTCGACCCGGAAGGCAAGGCCGCGCACAGCATTGTGCGTTTGGTGAAGCGCTGGCAGACCGGCCAGGGCTACTTCAGCCTGGTCGAGGTCGAGTTGAAGACCGGCCGTACCCACCAGATCCGCGTCCATCTCACCAATGCGGGCTTCCCCTTGCTGGGCGACGACAAATATGGCGATTTCACTCTCAACAAGGAACTGCAACGTCTGGGGCTGAAACGCATGTTCCTGCATGCGGCCAAGCTGGAGCTGACGCACCCCGTCACAGGGGAGGCGATGGTGCTTGAGGCGCCGCTGCCGCCTGAGCTCAATGAGTTCCTGCGGCGGCTCGATATTCATGACAAGAAAGATTATGGCGCAGCAGTTTGATCTGATCGTGTTTGACTGGGATGGCACGCTGATGGATTCGGCGGCGGCTATCGTGCAGGCGCTGCAGGCGGCGGCGGTGGATATCGGCGTAGAGCCGCCCACTGAGGCGAGGGCGCGGCATATCATCGGCCTGGGCTTGCATGAAGCCTTGCAGCATGCAATGCCCAATCTGACGCATGAGCATTACGCCGCCTTGGCCGAGCGCTATCGTTATCACTATCTGGCGCGCGACCACGAGCTGGTGCTGTTCGACGGCGCCACTGCGCTGGTCGATAGTCTGGCGAATCAGGGGCGCATGCTGGCAGTGGCGACGGGAAAGACCCGCAAGGGGCTGGATCGGGCCTTTGCCCATAGCGGCCTGGGTCCTCTGTTTCACGATTCGCGCTGCGCCGACGAGTGCCATTCCAAACCGCATCCGCAGATGCTGTTCGAACTCATGGAGGCTTTTGCCGTTGCGCCCGAAAGGACGCTGATGATAGGCGACACCACGCATGATCTGCTGATGGCCAAAAATGCCGGCACGGCGAGCCTGGCGGTCAGCTATGGTGCGCACCCACGCGGCGAACTGCTGGCCGTTGCCAGCGCCGGTTGTGTCGATAGCATGGCCGAGTTGTCGCACTGGTTGGAGACGGCCTAGTCTGGACAATATTCACGGCTATACTAGGCTCGCGCCCGGCCTAGGCCGGCACCCAACCTTCTGATCTCAAGCACTCACCATCATGTCTGACCAAAATCAAAACCCGCAAGGCTGGGAGCGCAAGGTGCTCGAAAAAATTGCCCTGGAAGGCCTCAAGGAGCAGCGTTCCCGCCGCCGCTGGGGGATTTTCTTCAAGCTGCTGGGCTTTACTTATATCGGGGTATTGGTGTGGAGCCTGATGGGCTTGGGCGACAGCAGCGCTGTTGATGGCGGGCAGCATACCGCCCTGATCCAGATGAATGGCGTGATCCAGGCCAAGGGTGAGGCCGATGCAGATGCCGTGGTTGGTGCCTTGCAGTCGGCTTTTGACGACAAGAACACGGCTGGCGTCATCCTGCGCATCAACAGCCCGGGCGGTAGCCCGGTCCAGGCCGGCATTATCTATGACGAGATCCGGCGCCTGCGCGGCAAGCATCCGGAAGTGAAGGTGCATGTGGTGGTGGATGATGTGTGCGCCTCCGGTGGCTACTACGTGGCCGCAGCGGCTGACAATATCTATGTGGACAAGGCCAGCATCGTCGGCTCCATCGGCGTGCTGATGGATGGCTTTGGCTTTACCGAGGCGATGCAGAAGCTGGGTGTCGAGCGCCGCTTGCTCACCGCTGGCGAGAACAAGGGTTTTCTTGATCCCTTCTCACCGCTGGAAGGCAAGCAAAAGGCTTTTGCCCAGGAAATGCTGGGCGAGATTCACGCCCAGTTCATCGATGCCGTGCGCCAGGGACGTGGCAAGCGCCTTAAGGAAACGCCTGATATGTTCTCGGGCCTGATGTGGACCGGCGCCAAAAGCGTGCAGCTTGGTCTGGCTGACGGGTTCGGCACGGTCGAGAGCGTAGCCCGTGATGTGGTCAAGGTCGAGAACATCCGTGATTACACGGTCAAGCAGAACTTTGCCGAGCGCATTGCCAAGCGCTTCGGTACCGACATGGCCGAAAGCGCCATGCGCGCGCTCGGCCGTACCGAGCTGCGCTGATCCGGGTTCAGGCTAGCAGCAGGAAGACGGTCGGGCGCTTGTCCAGCGTCGGTGCTGCGGCCTTGCGCCAGGCGGCGATGCTGTCCGTGCGTATTTCCTCACTGGGCAGTGTCAGATCACTGGCCACGCACAGGCGGGTGGCCGGCTGGCAGTTTTTTAGCAGAGCCTGAAAGAGTGCACCGTTGCGGTAGGGCGTTTCGATGAAAAGCTGGGTCTGGCGCAGGCGGGCTGAGTCCTTTTCCAGTGCCTGGATGGCCTTGCTGCGCTCTGGATCGCGCGCCGGCAAATAACCATGGAAGGCAAAGCGCTGCCCGTCCAGACCGGATGCCATCAGGGACAGCAGCAAGGAAGACGGCCCCACCAGCGGCTTGACCGGAATGTGCCGGCGATGCGCGGCGCGTACGAGCAGGGCGCCGGGGTCGGCAACGGCCGGGCAACCGGCTTCGGACATGAGTCCGATATCCTGCCCCGCAAGTGCGATTTCCAGCAGGCTGTCCAGAACGGCGTCGTCCAGTTGCTGCGGGAGTTCGCGAATGTCCAGTTCGCGTAGTGCTACCGGGTGGTTGAGCGCTTTCAGGCTGGCCCGCGCAGTCTTGGCGTTCTCCACAACATAGTGCTGCAGGCGGCAGGCAATTTCGCGGGTGGCGGCGGGCAGCCAGTGTTCCCAAGCGCCCGGTTCCTCGCCTGGGCTGCTCAGGCCGACGGGCAGAAGATAGAGCGTTCCTTTTTTGGCTGAGCTCACGGCAGGCTTATGCCTTCTGCGCGCAGCATTCTGGACAGTTCGATCAGCGGCAGGCCGACCAGCGCATTCGGATCGTCGCCACGCATATAGTCCAGCAGGGCGATGCCCAGGCCTTCGGATTTGGCGCTGCCGGCACAGTTAAGCGCATCTTCGCGGTCGAGGTAACGCTCGATTTCGCTGTCGCTGAGCTCGCGAAAGCGCACTTCGGTGGGTATGCCGGCGAGTTGGCAGCGGCCGGTTTGGGTGTTCAGCAAGCATAAACCGGTATGGAAAATGACCGTATTTCCACGCATGGCCCGGAGCTGGGCTGTGGCATTCTCCCGCCTCCCCGGTTTGCCGAAGCGCTGATGATCGAGGTAGGCGACCTGGTCGCTGCCTATGATCAGGCTGCTTGGGTGGTGGGCGGCAACGGCGCGGGCCTTGAGTTCAGACAGGCGTTCTGCCGTCTGGGCCGGGCTTTCGCCGGCTAGCGGGGTTTCGTCGGCGTCTGGGGCGACGGCAGTAAAGGGAATTTGCAGCCGGGTCAGCAGTTCGCGGCGGAATTGGGATGTTGAGGCAAGGATCAGGGGCAGCACGGCAGGATTCGGGGGGATGTGGTTCATTTGACTGGATAAGTCATAGGATGATATCATCGCGTGTTTCCGTATTGCCGCTTCCGGCATGGACATCGTTGTGAGCAGATCGCTGGTCGGGTTGGTGGTTGATACGCTGGAGTTTGCCCGGGAAGGGCGCTCGGTGTCCGGTACCGTCCCTTTGTCCGCGTTGCCGCGCCTGAGCGAGTGGATTGGCGAGGGAAGCGCGACGCTGGCTTGCGAACTGCAAGGCCGCCGCGAGGATGGCCGCAACTGGCTGAGTCTCAGCCTGCGGGGAGAGTTTGATCTGATCTGCCAGCGTTGCCTTGGGGCCATGCCCTTTGTGTTGGAGACGGATGCCGAATTGCAGGTGATCGCACCGGGTGAACCGTGGCCGGATGAGGCGCTGGAAGACGGCGCAATCAGCCTCGGGGCCGATGCGATTGCTGCCGATACGGCCCAGGCCGTGACGGATTTGATTGAAGAAGAGGTGCTGCTGGCTTTGCCGTCGGCGCCCAAACATGAAGAGGGCTGCGAGCCGCCGGCGCGCAGCGATGACAAACGTGCGGCATCGCCTTTCGCGGTGCTGGCAACGCTTAAGAAGCACTAAGCAGTTTAACTAGGAGTAGCAACATGGCCGTTCAACAGAACAAGAAGTCCCCGTCGAAGCGTGGCATGCATCGTTCCCACGACTTTCTGACCAACCCGCCGCTGGCCGTTGAGCCGACTACCGGCGAAGCGCATCTGCGTCACCATATCAGCCCCAACGGTTACTACCGCGGCAAGAAGGTTCTGAAGGCCAAGGGCGAGTAATCCTCGTTTTTGGAAGGAAAGGCGCGCGCTGCGCGCTTTTTTTTACCGCTAGGCCGTGATTAAGGCCCAGCCCCCTGATCGATACGCAGCAGGGCGGCAAGTTGCACAAGCAACTCGGCGCGGTATTTCATCCTTTCGCCTAAAAAAATAACCCGATGGCAGTTACTCTCGCGATCGACTGCATGGGCGGCGATCATGGTCCTTCCGTGACCGTGCCGGCAGCGCTCGAATTCCTGGCGCTAGACGCCGACGCCCGTGTCATTCTGGTCGGCCTCGAAGACGCGATCAAACCCTATCTGCAGGGGGCCGCTGCCTTTGGCGATCGTCTGCGCGTGCATCACGCCAGCGAGGTCGTCGGCATGGACGAGGCAGTTGCCTCGGCCCTGCGGGGCAAAAAGGATTCGTCCATGCGGGTGGTTGCCGACCTGGTCAAGGACGGTACCGCCGCCGCCGCCGTTTCGGCCGGCAATACCGGCGCGCTGATGGCGATTTCCCGTTTCGTGTTGAAGACCTTGCCGGGCATCGATCGCCCTGCGATTGCCACCATCCTGCCGAGCGTACGGGGCAAGACCTATATGCTGGACCTCGGTGCGAATGTCGACTGCGAGGCGGAGCATCTGCTGCAGTTCGGCATCATGGGTGCCATGCTGGTCAGCGCGCTGGAGCATAAGGAAAACCCCAGCGTCGGCTTGCTCAACATCGGCGAAGAGGACATCAAGGGCAACGAGGTGGTCAAGCACGCCGCCGAACTGCTGCGCGGCAGCAATCTCAATTTCTACGGCAATGTCGAAGGCAATGACATCTACAAGGGCACGACCGACGTCGTGGTCTGCGATGGCTTTGTCGGCAATGTCGCGCTCAAGACCTCCGAAGGCTTGGCCCAGATGATCATCGGTGGCCTGCGCGGAGAGTTCAAGCGCAATATCCTGACCAAGCTGGCCGCCCTGGTGGCGATGCCGGTACTGAATGCCTTCAAGGGGCGTTTCGATCATCGTCGCTACAATGGCGCCAGCCTGCTGGGTTTGCGCGGCATTGTCTTCAAGAGCCATGGCTCTGCCGATGCCTTCGCCTTCCGCTGTGCGCTGGAGCGTGCGGCAGAAGCTGCACGCAATAGCCTGCCGGATCGGATCGCCGAAAAAATCAAGGACTACACTGCTACTCATCCGGCCCAAGTGGCTGAAGGAACCATTGCATGAGCGAAAAGCGCATTTATTCCCGCATCATCGGGACCGGCAGCTATCTGCCGGGCGATCCGGTCACCAATCATGATCTGGTGGCGCGCGGAATTGAAACCTCGGACGAGTGGATTGTCGAACGCACCGGCATCAGCGCGCGCCATTACGCGCCCGAGGGTGTGTTCAGCAGCGATCTGGCACTGGAGGCCAGCAAGCGTGCGCTTGAAGCCGCCAACTGCTCGGTCCAGGAAGTTGATCTGATCATCGTGGCGACTTCGACGCCGGATATGGTGTTTCCCAGCACCGCCGCGCTGTTGCAGAACAAGCTGGGCATGAAGAATGGCGCCCCGGCACTGGACGTGCAGGCAGTGTGCAGCGGTTTTGTTTACGCGCTGACCATGGCCGACAAATTTATCCGCTCCGGCTCCAACAAGCGCGTGCTCGTCGTCGGCGCCGAAGTGTTTTCACGCGTGGTCGACTGGAACGATCGAACCACCTGCGTATTGTTCGGCGATGGCGCTGGCGCCGTGGTGCTGGAAGCTAGCCATGAGCCCGGTATTCTTGCCTCGGCGCTGCATGCAGACGGTAGCTACAGCGAAATCCTCAACGCGCCGGGTCAGGTTGCTGATGGCCAGGTGTGCGGTTCGCCCTTCGTAAAGATGGACGGTCAGGCCGTGTTCAAGTTTGCGGTCAAGGTCCTGTCCGAAGTGGCCGGCGAGGCGCTCGCCGCGGCTGGCGTCACGCAAGACCAGATCGACTGGCTGGTGCCGCACCAGGCTAACGTCCGCATCATCCAGTCCACCGCGCGCAAGCTCGGTCTCGATATGGACAAGGTGATCCTCACCGTCGGTCAGCACGGCAATACTTCCGGTGCCTCGATTCCGCTGGCGCTCGACGTGGGTGTGCGCAGCGGCCGTATCAAGCGCGGCCAGAACATCATGCTCGAAGGTGTCGGCGGCGGTTTCACCTGGGGCGCGGTGCTCATTCGCTACTGATCGCCTTCCTTACTGATTTCGATTCATATTCAAAGAGCGCTCATGAAATTTGCATTGGTGTTCCCCGGCCAAGGCTCCCAGTCCATCGGCATGATGGCGGCCTATGGCGACAGCCCGATTATTCGCAAGACCTTCGACGAGGCCTCAAACGCGCTCGGTCGCGACCTGTGGCAACTCGCCGCCGACGGCCCGGCCGAAGCCTTGTCGCAAACCGTCAATACCCAGCCTCTGATGCTGACCGCAGCGATCGCTGCTTATCGTCTGTGGCAGGAAAAGGGCGGCCCGGCCCCCGCCATGGTGGCGGGTCACAGCCTCGGTGAGTACTCGGCACTGGTGGCTGCCGGCGTCATCGCGTTCACCGATGCGGTGCCGCTGGTCGAGTTTCGCGCCCAGGCCATGCAGGGCGCTGTGGCCGCCGGTGTCGGTGGTATGGCCGCCGTGCTTGGTCTTGACGCCGAAGCCGTCAAGCTTGCCTGCGCCAATGCCAGCACCGGTGGCGAAGTCGTGCAGGCTGTGAACTTCAATGAGCCCAAGCAGACCGTCATCGCCGGCCACACCGCGGCCGTGCAGCGTGCTGCCGATGCGTGCAAGGAAGCGGGCGCCAAGCGTGCGGTCATTCTCGCCGTGTCTGCGCCGTTCCACTCGACGCTGCTGCAACCGGCGGCCGACAAGCTGCGTGCCAAGCTGGAAACCGTCACCTTCAACGCGCCGCAGATTCCACTGATCAACAACGTCGACGTTGCGATCGAAACTGATCCCGCGCGCATCAAGGATGCGCTCGTTCGCCAAGCCGCGTCTGCCGTACGCTGGGTCGAGACCATGCAGGCCATGGCGGCACAAGGTGTTACTGCCGTCTATGAATGTGGCCCGGGCAAGGTGCTGGCAGGTCTCTCCAAGCGTTGCGTCGATACGCTCGGCGGCGGCGCCATGGCCGACCTCGCCGGTATTGAGGCTGCCGTTGCAGCGGTCAAGGAGTAAAGCACTATGGCAAATCTGTCTGGACAAATTGCACTGGTCACCGGCGCTTCGCGCGGCATCGGCCGTGCCATCGCCCTTGAACTCGGCGCGCAAGGCGCAACCGTGATCGGTACCGCCACCTCTGAAGCCGGCGCCGCCGACATTCAGAAGGGGCTGGATGAGGCCGGGGTCAAGGGTTGGGGCGCGGTGCTCAACGTCACTGACGCGGCTGCTGCGGAAGCCTTTGTGGCCGAAGCCGAAAAGAAGTTTGGGGCCATCGGCATTCTGGTTAACAATGCCGGCATTACCCGCGACAACCTCGCCATGCGCATGAAGGACGAGGAGTGGGACGATGTCATCGACACCAACCTCAAGGCTGTGTTCCGCATGAGCAAGCTGCTCATGCGCGGCATGATGAAGGCGCGCAGCGGTCGCATCATCAACATCACTTCGGTGGTGGGTGAGGCCGGCAATCCGGGCCAGGCCAACTACGCGGCCGCCAAGGCCGGTGTGGCCGGCATGACGCGCGCACTTGCACAGGAACTGGGCAGCCGCGGCGTGACCGTAAACTGCGTGGCGCCGGGCTTCATCGATACCGACATGACGCGCGGCCTCGCCGATGCGCAGAAGGAAGTGCTGCAGCAGAAGATTCCGCTGGGCCGCCTCGGTGCAGCACAGGAGATCGCCGCAACCGTGGCCTTCCTCGCCGGTCCGGGCGCCTCCTACATTACTGGTGAAACGATCAATGTAAATGGCGGCATGTACATGGCCTGATCCGCGTTTGCGGACAGGCTTGTACCGGCAGTCAAACAAATCGTTTCTGATAGAATAGAAAAGTTTTTTAACACACCCCGTTTAGGGAAGGAGTTATAGATGGACAACCTCGAACAACGCGTCAAGAAGATCGTTGCTGAACAACTCGGCGTGAACGAAGCCGACATCAAGAACGATTCCTCGTTCGTTGACGATCTGGGCGCTGATTCGCTGGACACCGTTGAGCTCGTGATGGCTCTGGAAGAGGAATTCGAATGCGAGATTCCCGATGAAGAAGCCGAGAAGATCACTAGCGTTCAGCAAGCGATCGACTACATCACCAAGAACCTGAAGTAATTCGTAGTTCAGTAATTTCCCTGGAGTAGACCTTGTCACGTCGCAGAGTCGTCGTGACCGGCTTGGGTATCATCTCGCCGGTCGGCAACACCGTTACGGAAGCCTGGAACAACATCATTGCCGGCAAGAGCGGCATTGGTCGGATTACCCGCTTCGATGCATCCGCTTTCGCTTCGCAGATCGCCGGCGAAGTGAAGGATTTCGATATTGGCCAGTACCTTTCACCAAAGGAAGCGCGCCGTATGGATACCTTTATCCATTTCGGCCTGGCTGCTGGTATTCAGGCAATCAAGGATTCCGGGATTGAAGTGAACGAAGCCAATGCACACCGCATTGGCGTCAATATCGGCTCCGGCATCGGCGGTCTGCCGATGATTGAGGAGACCCAGGTCGATTACGTGGCCGGTGGTCCTCGCAAGATTTCGCCGTTCTTCATTCCCGGCACGATCATCAACATGATCTCCGGCAACCTCTCCATCATGCACGGCCTCAAGGGCCCGAACATTTCGGTGGTGACGGCCTGCACGACGGGTCTGCATGCCATCGGCCTGTCCGCCCGCATGATCGAGTACGGCGATGCCGACATGATGGTCTGTGGCGGTGCCGAATCGACGGTGACGCCGCTGGCGATTGGTGGTTTCTCTTCCGCCAAGGCCTTGTCCACGCGCAATGACGATCCGACTACGGCCAGCCGTCCATGGGACACCGGTCGCGATGGTTTCGTCATGGGCGAGGGCGCCGGCGTGCTGGTGCTGGAAGAGTACGAACATGCCAAGAAGCGCGGCGCCAAGATTTACGCGGAGCTGGCAGGTTTTGGCATGAGCGGCGATGCTTATCACATGACCGCGCCGGATACCGATGGTCCCAAGCGTTCCATGCTGGCTGCGCTGGCCAATGCCGGCATCAATCCGGACCAGATTCAGTATCTCAACGCACACGGCACTTCCACGCCGCTGGGCGACAAGAACGAAACCGAAGCCATCAAGCTGGCCTTTGGTGCGGCGGCAAAGGGCCTGGTCGTGAATTCGACCAAGTCCATGACCGGCCACCTGCTGGGTGGCGCTGGTGGTCTGGAATCGGCTTTCACGGTGCTGGCTATCCATCATCAGATTTCGCCGCCGACGATCAATATCTTCGAGCAGGATCCGGAGTGCGATCTCGACTACTGCGCCAACACGGCGCGCGAGATGAAGATCGAATATGCGCTGAAGAACAACTTCGGCTTCGGTGGCACCAACGGCACCCTCGCCTTCAAGCGCATCTGAGGCGGGTGCGATGCAGTTGCCGCTCAGGCTGCAACTGAAAGCGTCACCGACTTACCTTGTATTTATGGCCGGCGGCCACATCCTTGCGGGTGTGGCCGTTTGCTTTTTGCCCTGGTCCGGTGTGTTACGCGCAGGCATTTTGCTGCTGCTGGGCGTGTTGCTGTTGCGCCTCGGGCAAGCGGCTTCGCGACGATTGCCGGTGCTGTTGCTGCGTGCCGATGGATGTGTGGAGCTGCTGCAGGATGACACAGAGGCCGTGCCGGCGCATGTAAGCCAGGACAGCGTGGTCTGGCCCTGGCTGGTCGTCCTGCACCTGGAAATGGAGCAGGGCGGAAGGCGGGCCTGGGTTTTGTTTCCGGACGGGCTGGCGGGCGCGGATGCTCACCGCCAGTTGCGTTTATGGCTGCGCTGGCGCAGCGGTGCTGCCGAAGACTAATTGCGGCGCGGCGGTATCACCGTTTCCATGGCGCGCGGCAGGGTGTCCGGAAAGTCCAGGCTGTAGTGCAGGCCGCGGCTTTCATGGCGACGCAGGGCGCTGCGGATGATGAGATGCGCCGTCAGTACCAGGTTGCGCAGCTCGATCAGGTCATTGGAGATGCGGAAGTTGGCGTAATACTCGTCAATCTCCTTCTCCAGCAGACGGATGCGGTGCTGGGCGCGCTCCAGACGCTTATTGGTGCGCACGATGCCAACGTAGTCCCACATAAAGCGACGCAGTTCGTCCCAGTTGTGCGAAATGACAATGGCTTCGTCGGCATCGGTGACTCGGCTCTCATCCCATTCCGGCAACACGGCGGCAGCGTCGGGCTGATGTGACAGGATATCGTCGGCCGCGGCAGCGCTGAATACCAGGCATTCGAGCAGCGAATTGCTGGCCAGGCGATTGGCGCCATGCAGGCCGGTATAGGAGGTTTCGCCGACGGCATAGAGGCCGGGCAGGTCGGTACGACCGGACAGGTCGGTGACGACGCCGCCACAGGTGTAATGGGCGGCCGGTACGACCGGAATCGGCTGGGTGGCGATATTGATGCCAAGTTCTAGGCAGCGTGCGTGGATGTTGGGGAAGTGTTCCTTGAGGAAGTCCTCGGACTTGTGGGTCATGTCGAGGAAAACGCAGTCGAGGCCGCGCTTCTTCATTTCGAAGTCGATGGCGCGGGCGACGACGTCGCGTGGTGCGAGCTCGGCGCGCTCATCGTGGTCCGGCATGAAGCGATGACCGCCGAACGCGGGCGGCAGGCGCAGGATGCCGCCTTCGCCGCGCATGGCCTCGGTAATCAGGAAAGACTTGGCATGCGGGTGGTAGAGGCAGGTCGGGTGGAACTGAATGAACTCCATATTGGCCACGCGGCAGCCGGCGCGCCAGGCCATGGCGATGCCGTCGCCGGTGGCCGTGTCCGGGTTGGAGGTGTAGAGATAGACCTTGCCGGCACCGCCCGTGGACAGCACGGTATGGGTCGCCCCCAGGGTCACGACTTCGTCCTGCTCGATATCGAGTACATAGGCGCCGAGGCAGCGCTGGCCGCCGCCGCCGTTAATATGAGCGCGATTGATAAGGTCGACGGCGATGTGTTTTTCGAAGACGGTGATGTTGGGGTGCTGGCGCACCTTGTCGATCAGGGTGGCCTGGACCGCGGCGCCGGTGGCGTCGGCGGCATGGATGATGCGACGCTGGCTGTGGCCGCCCTCGCGGGTCAAGTGAAACCCAAGGTCGGTTTCATTGTCGGGGGTGAAAGGAACGCCGAGTTCGATCAGCCATTGGATCGCCGCCTTGCTGTTCTCGACCACGAAGCGCGTGGCATCGGCGTCGCAGAGACCGGCGCCGGCGATCAGGGTGTCATCGACATGAGACTGAATCGTGTCGTGGGGGTCGAGCACGGCGGCAATGCCGCCTTGCGCCCAGGCGGAAGCGGAGTCGGCCAGGGTACGCTTGCTGACCAGGGCGACGCGACGGTTTTCAGCCAGCCGCAGGGCCAGGGACTGGCCAGCGAGGCCGCTGCCGATGATCAGGACATCAAAATGGGGCATGACGAGAAGCCGCCGGAGGCGACGTGGCCAACACAAATGACCGGAAAATATACCACGCTGAATGAACTAATTTGGTGCAAGCAAGTCTGTGTCTGCAGAACATATCTGCGACGAAGCACTCGGAAGAGGCCTGGCTGGTCGGGTATACTCGACGTCTCGAATAACGATACAAAAAAAGCACAGGCCCATGGGAGACCGTGAAGCGGATCAGCTGCTCGTTGAGCGCGTTCAGCGTGGCGACAAACAGGCATTTGGCCTGCTCGTCGCCAAGTATCAGCGCAAGCTGATACGTCTGATCGGCCGTCTGATTCGAGACCCAGCTGAAGTCGAAGATGTGGCGCAGGAAGCATTCATCAAAGCCTACCGGGCTTTGCCGAACTTCCGCGGCGACAGTGCGTTCTATACGTGGCTGTACCGCATCGGTGTGAATACGGCCAAGAATTGGCTGGCGACCCAGGGTCGGCGTGCGCCGACCTCGACGGGCTTCGACAATGAAGAGGCCGAAGGTTTTGACGAGGCCGATTTGCTGCGCGACACCGACACGCCCGAGCGTGTCCTGATGTCGAAGCAGATCGGGGAAACGGTGAACAGCGCCATGGACGCGCTGCCCGAGGATTTGAGGTCGGCGATCATGCTGCGCGAGATCGAAGGCCTGAGTTACGAGGAAATCGCGCAGATCATGGATTGCCCCATCGGCACGGTGCGTTCGCGCATCTTCCGGGCTCGTGAGGCAATTGCACAGAAACTGCGGCCCTTGCTTGACACGGCGCCTGATAAACGGTGGTGATGTATGACTGAGAAACTTTCGGCTCTGATGGACGGCGAGCTCGACGAGATCGAGACAGCGGCTGCATTTGCGCGACTCCGCAATAGCGAGGACTATCGCCAGCACTGGAATGAGTACCACTTGATCGGCGATGCCTTGCGCGGCTCTGCGGACTTGCAGAGCGACATGACGGCACGCGTGATGGAGGCACTCATCAACGAGCCAGTGGTGCTGGCGCCGCCGCTGCGCAGTCAGGCGTCCGCTTCGCTATTTTCGCGCACGCTGGCGATGGCTGCCTCGGTGGCTGGTATCAGCCTGGTGGCAGCCCTGGCCTGGTCGGGCCGCCCGGGCGCTGTGGCGGAGATCGCCAGCGTGCCGGTGGAGGCACAGGTGCCGACCCAACTGACGGGTGCGAGTTTGCAGGCCTATCTGGTAGCGCATCAGACGCATGCACCGAGTGCGCAGGGCGCGGCCCACTACATCAAGACAGTTTCCATGGGCACGGGCGGACACTAATGCGGGTTCAGCTTGTCTGTGTGGCCGCGTTGACGGCCTTGCAACTCGCCTGCGGCGGTGCGGCGCTGGCGCGTGAAAATGAGGGCGTTCTGCTATTGCACAAGGCGATGCAGGCGACCTCGCGCCTCAATTACAGCGGCGTTTTCGTCTATCGTCACGGCAGTGTCGCGGAGACTTCGCGCATCACTCACTTTCTCGATGGCGGCAAGGAGTACGAGCACCTGGAGGTGCTGGATGGCAGCCCGCGCGAGGTGGTGCGCGAAGGCGAGGAGGTAACCTGCTACCTGCCGGAGTCGCGCACTGTCTTTATCGAGAAGCGGGCCGAACGCGGCAGTTTCCCGGCCATACTCCCGGTGTCCCTGCACAACCTCGAAGAGAATTACAGCATCGCCAGCGGCCAGCCGGCGCGCGTGGCGGGCTTTGAAACCCAGTCCATCATTCTGGAGCCGCGCGACGGATATCGTTACGGACATCAGTTCTGGATAGACAAGAGCAGTGGCATGTTGCTCAAGGCCACCGTGAGCGATGGCCGTCATGAGTTACTGGAGAGCTTCGCCTTCACCGAGCTCAAGCTGGGCATCGCACCCGATCACGCACGCATCCGCGTCAAGCTGAAGACTGCCGAAGATTGGCATGTGCATCATGTCGCCGCCCGCGACAGCGGCCGCGTCGACGAGGGCAGCTGGGTGTTCCGCAATGTCCTGCCGGGCTTCAAGCGCACCGCCGGCATGCGCCGGCAGGTCAAGCTGAATGCGCCGGAAAGCCTGCACTTTGTTTTCTCCGACGGCCTGTCGGCGATTTCGGTCTTCATTGAGCCGAATGCCGGCAACAAGTCCGACAAGCAGGTCGTGAACATGGGTTCGATCAATGCCTATCGCCGCATCGTCGGTGCTTATCAGGTCCTGGTCATGGGTGATGTGCCGGCTGCCGCCGTGCTGCGCCTGGCCGAGGGCGTAGAGCTCAGGCGCAAGCAGTAACAACTGGTAAGCGCGTGCCACGAATGCACGAGGCTGCTGCATACTGCTCACCGACGCCGAGGAGTCCTGACGACGCATCCTCCTGGAGCCGCAGCGGCAGATTCCCGGCTATCATGCATACGGAGACTTGCTCATGAAGAAACTGGCACTCGGCCTTTTCCTCACTACCGCCATGCAATGGGGCATGGCGCAGAACCTTCCCGACTTTGCCGACCTGGCTGAAAAGCAGGGCGAAGCCGTGGTCAATGTCAGCACGACCCAGGTCGTCAAGACCAATGCGGGCGCCTTGCCTTTTGATCCGGACGATCCCGCTTTCGAGATATTCAAGCGCTTCTTCCCGCGCCACCCGGGCGTGCCCGGCATGCCGCGTGAATATCAGAGCCGCTCGCTGGGTTCCGGCTTCATCGTCAGCACCGATGGCTACGTCCTGACCAATGCGCATGTCATCGACTCGGCCGATGAGGTGATGGTCAAGCTCAATGACAAGCGTGAATTCAAGGCCAAGGTGGTAGGCGCCGACCGCCTCACCGATGTGGCGCTGCTCAAGATCGATGCGAGTGGCTTGCCTACCGTACGGATCGGCGATCCGGGCAAGTTGCGCGTCGGCGAATGGGTGTTCGCGATTGGCTCGCCCTTCGGTCTGGAGCAGACCGTGACGGCTGGCATCGTCAGCGCCAAGGGGCGCTCCCTGCCGGATGAAAACTATGTCCCTTTCATCCAGACCGACGTGGCCATCAACCCAGGCAATTCGGGCGGGCCGCTGTTCAATATGAAGGGCGAGGTGGTCGGCATCAATTCGCAGATCTACTCGCGTTCCGGTGGCTATATGGGGCTGGCGTTCTCGATTCCCATCGACCTTGCCTTCGACATTCAGCAGCAGCTCAAGCTGCACGGCAAGGTGAGCCGTGGCCGCATGGGCGTATCCATCCAGGACATGAGCAAGGAACTGGCCGAGTCCTTCGGCCTGAGCAAGCCCTCTGGCGCCTTGATCAACACCGTGGAGAAGGGCGGTCCGGCGGAGAAGGCCGGCATTCTGCCCGGCGACGTAATCCAGCGTTTTGACAGCCGGCTGATAGTGCAGGCTTCCGACCTGCCGCGCATCGTCGGCCTCAGCAAGCCGGGCAGCCGGGTGCCGGTCCAGGTCTGGCGCGCCGGTTCGGTCAGGGAGCTGAGCATGGTCGTCGGCGAGATGGAGGTCGATGAAAAGCTGGCCGCCAGTGCGTCCAAGCGGCAGGGGCGGCCCGAGGCCACCGCCAACCGCCTGGGCCTGGTCCTGCGCGAGTTGGCCCCCGAACAGCGGCGTGCGCTGGGCATCAGCGGCGGCCTGCTTGTGGAAGAGGTACGCAATGGTGCCACCCGCACCGATCTGCGACGCGGCGACCTGATCCGTGCCGTCGTGATCAAGGGCGTGCAGACCGAACTGAGCTCGATCGAGCAGTTCAACGCACTGCTGTCACGCTTCGGCCGTAACGATCCGGTGACACTTTGGGTGCGGCGCGGCGAGAACCAGCTGTTCGTCACCATCAAACCTTCTACCAGCAAGCAGCCGGAAGGCGCCGACGCCGGCTGATGGTCATGCCGGTGTTGACGCTGTATTGGCGCGAATACTGCCATCTCTGCCACGAGCTGTTGGCCCAGCTGCTCGCCCTGCGCGAGGAAATAGACAAGGAAACGGGCGGCGGGGCGGCATTCACGGTCGAGATAAAGGACGTGGATGCCGATCCGGCGCTGGAAGCCCTGTACGACGAGCTGGTTCCGGTCCTGGTGGCAGACGCCGGAACAGGACGGGAAAAACGGCTCTGCCACTATCACCTGGACCCTGCCGCGGTGCGTGCTTATCTGGCCGAAATCCGCTAGAATTCAGGCCATTCCCGACTTTGGGCCGGTCGCCCGGAGCACCCCACAAAAAAGTCTAATCAAGGTGTCGTCAGGCACCTTTTTTGTTGGCACGCCGTGCCGGATTTTTGCTTTCCCGCATGAAACACATACGCAATTTCTCCATCATCGCCCACATCGACCACGGCAAGTCCACGCTGGCCGATCGCATCATCCAGCGCTGCGGCGGCTTGTCCGATCGCGAGATGGAAGCCCAGGTGCTCGACTCCATGGATCTGGAGAAGGAGCGCGGCATCACCATCAAGGCGCAGACCGCTGCCCTTAACTACAAGGCGCGTGACGGTCAGGTCTATAACCTGAACCTGATCGATACCCCGGGTCACGTGGACTTCTCGTATGAAGTCTCGCGCAGCCTATCCGCCTGCGAAGGTGCGCTGCTGGTCGTCGATGCTTCGCAAGGCGTCGAGGCGCAGACGGTGGCCAACTGCTACACCGCCCTCGATCTCGGCGTGGAAGTGCTGCCGGTGCTCAACAAGATGGATCTGCCTTCGGCCGATCCCGACAATGCGCGCGAGGAAATCGAGGAAGTGATCGGCATCGACGCCACCGATGCGGTGCCATGCTCGGCCAAGACCGGCATGGGCATAGAGGACATCCTCGAATACGTCATCGCCAAGGTGCCGCCGCCCGAGGGCGATCCGGAGGCGCCGCTGCAGGCGCTGATCATCGACTCCTGGTTCGACAACTATGTCGGTGTCATCATGCTGGTGCGCGTCAAGCAGGGCACGCTCAAGGCCAAGGAAAAGATCCGCCTGATGGCATCGGGCGCCACCTATCTGTGCGAACAGGTCGGCGTTTTTTCTCCCAAGTCGGTGCAACGTCCCCAATTGTCGGCGGGTGAGGTCGGCTTCATCATTTCCGGCATCAAGGAGTTGAAGGCCGCCAAGGTCGGCGACACCATCACCGCGGTGGATCGCCCGGCGGCAGAGCCCTTGCCCGGCTTCAAGGAAATCAAGTCGCAGGTCTTCGCCGGCCTGTACCCGGTCGAATCGAACCAGTACGACAATCTGCGCGATTCGCTGGAGAAGCTGCAGCTCAACGACGCCTCCCTGCAATATGAGCCGGAAGTCTCGCAGGCGCTGGGCTTCGGCTTCCGCTGCGGCTTTCTCGGCCTGCTGCACATGGAAATCGTGCAGGAACGGCTGGAGCGCGAGTTCGACATGGATCTCATCACCACGGCGCCGACCGTGGTGTACGAAGTGGTGATGAAGGACGGCGAGGTCATCCTGGTCGAAAACCCTTCCAAGCTGCCGGAAGGGCAGAAGCTGGAGGAAATCCGCGAGCCTATCATTACCTCGACCATCTTCGTGCCGCAGGACTACCTGGGCTCGGTGATCACGCTGTGTGAATCCAAGCGCGGCAATCAGGTCAATCTGGCCTACCACGGCCGCCAGGTGCAGGTGACCTACGAGATGCCCATGGCCGAAGTGGTGATGGATTTCTTCGACAGATTGAAGTCGGTATCACGCGGCTACGCTTCGCTCGACTATGAGTTCAAGGAGTATCGCGCCGCCGATGTGGTCAAGCTGGATGTGCTGATCAACGGCGACAAGGTCGATGCCCTGGCCCTGATCGTGCACCGCGCCAACGCACCGTATCGCGGCCGCGAACTGGCCGCCAAGATGCGCGAGCTGATTCCGCGCCAGATGTACGATGTGGCGATTCAGGCCGCAATCGGTTCCACCATCGTGGCGCGCGAGAACGTCAAGGCCATGCGCAAGGACGTGTTGGCCAAGTGCTACGGCGGCGACATCAGCCGCAAGAAGAAGCTGCTCGAAAAGCAGAAGGCCGGCAAGAAGCGCATGAAGCAGGTCGGCAGCGTGGAAATCCCGCAGGAGGCCTTCCTGGCCGTGCTGCGCGTGGGAGACAAGTAAGCCATGAATTTTGCGTTGATTCTGCTGATCTGCTGTCTGCTGACCGGCATCCTGTGGGCCGCCGACCGCTTTTACTTCGGCAAGCGGCGCGCGCCGGGCACGCCGGATCCGGTCTGGGTGGAGTGGGGCGCCAGCTTCTTCCCGGTCATCCTGGCCGTGTTCTTCCTGCGTTCCTTCCTGGTCGAACCGTTCAAGATCCCCTCCGGTTCGATGATGCCGACGCTACTGGTCGGCGATTTCATCCTGGTGAACAAATACACCTACGGCATCCGTCTGCCCGTGATCGACAAGAAGGTGGTCGAGATGGGGCATCCGGTGCGTGGCGACGTCATCGTCTTCCGCTACCCGCCCAATCCTTCGCTCGACTACATCAAGCGGGTGGTCGGCCTGCCGGGTGACAAGGTGGTGTATCGCAATAAGCGCCTCAGCATCAATGGCCAGGAAGTCGCGACCACGCAGCTTGAAGACTTTCTTTCCGCCGGGCTGGCCTATACGCCGCGCTATGCAGAGCAGCTGGGTCAGGCCGGGCACCAGATTCTGGTGGAGGAGCAGCGGAGTTCTGCCCGTATTGAGCCGATTGTGCGCTTTCCCTACCTAAATAATTGCCAATACAATACCGACAGCGTGAGTTGCGTCGTACCGGCCGGCCATTACTTCGTGATGGGCGACAATCGCGACAACTCCCAGGACAGCCGTTTCTGGGGCTTTGTCCCGGACGAGAATATCGTGGGCAAGGCTTTTTTCATCTGGTTCAGCTGGCCGTTCGACTATAAGCGCCTCGGCGCTTTTCACTAGAAAGGGATGGGCATGAGCGGAGCAAGGTTGCGGTTGCAACGAGGGTTTACGCTGTCCAAGCTGTTGCTGTTTTGCGTCATCGCCGGCGTGCTTGCACTGCTGGCCGCGAAACTGGTGCCAGAGTATCTGGAGTACTACAAGATCAAGTCGAACGTCGTTGCCGTCGCTCAAGAGGCGAACAGCAATCCGAATTCGACCGTGGCCGATATTCGTCGCGGCTTTGAACGCCGCGCCGACATCGATCACCTCAAGCACTTCGGCGCCGCCGATCTGGACATCAGCAAGGAAGGTAACCGTGTCGTGGTCGAGTTTGCCTACGAGCGCAAGGTTCACCTCTTCGGTCATATCAGCGTCCTGATCGACTTTTCCGGAAGCTCTGCCGACTAATGCAATCCCAGCTGCACCTGCTCGAACGCGCCCTGGGGTACAAGTTCAACACCCGTAGCCTGCTGCAACAGGCGGTCACGCATCGGAGCTACGGTGTTCCGCATTACGAAAGGCTGGAGTTTCTCGGCGACAGCATGCTCAATTGTGTGGTCGCGGCCCAGCTTTTCGCCCGCTTCCCGGGGCTGCGCGAAGGCGATCTGTCGCGCCTGCGCGCCAATCTCGTGCGCCAGGACACGTTGCATCGCGTGGCGGACGGACTCAAGCTCGGCGATTATCTGTTGCTGGGCGAAGGCGAGCTCAAAAGTGGCGGCTTCAGGCGCCCCTCCATCCTCGCAGATGCCTTCGAGGCCACCCTGGGCGCGATTTTCCTGGATAGCGGTTTTTCTGCTGTCGAGGAGGTCATCGTCCGCCTGTATGTTGAATTGTTCGAAGCCATCGATCCGCGCAATACCGGCAAGGATCCCAAGACGCTGCTGCAGGAGTTGCTGCAGGGCCGGCATATGAGCCTGCCGGTCTATGCCTTGTTGTCCACCCACGGCGAGGCGCATGCGCAGAAGTTCGAGGTCGAGTGCAGCCTGTCCGATCTCAAGCTCCGTACCACCGGCATCGGCAACAGCCGCCGCGCCGCGGAGCAGGAGGCGGCGCAGGCCGCCATTGCATTGATTCCCCAGAAACCATGAGCGACCAGACCTTTCATACCGGCTTTATCGCAGTTGTCGGCCGGCCCAATGTCGGCAAGTCGACATTGACCAATCACCTGGTCGGCGCCAAGGTCAGCATTACCTCGCGCAAGGCGCAGACGACCCGGCATCGCATCACCGGCGTGTTTACCGATGACACGACCCAGTTCATCTTCGTCGATACACCCGGCTTCCAGACCAAGCACAAAAATGCGCTGAACCGTCTGATGAACCGCAGCGTCACGCAGACCCTGGCCGACGTCGATGTCATCTATTTCGTCATCGAGGCCGGCCGCTTCGGCAGCGGCGAAAAGACCATCGTCGAAATGCTGCCCGAGGGCGTGCCGGTGATTCTGGTGGTCAACAAGATCGACCAGACCAAGGACAAGGCGACCTTGCTGCCTTTCCTGGAGCAGGTGGCGAAGGAGTATGCCTTCACCGCACTGATTCCGGTGAGCGCAGAAAAGGCGCAGGGCCTGCGGGAGCTGCTGGCAGCCACGCGCCAGTATCTGCCGGAAGCCGGCCCCGTGTTCGATCCGGACGACATTACCGACCGTTCGGAACGTTTTCTGGCTGCCGAGATCGTGCGCGAAAAACTGTTCCGCAGCCTGGGCGAAGAGCTGCCCTACGGCATGGCGGTCGAGATCGAGCAGTTCGAGCAGGAAGGCGATTTGCGTCGCATCCATGCGGCGGTGATCGTCGACAAGGAGGCGCATAAGGCCATGGTCATCGGCAAGGGCGGCGAGAAGCTCAAGCGTATTTCTTCCGACGCGCGCAAGGACATGGAGCGCCTGTTCGGCGGCCGTGTCTGGCTGGAGACCTGGGTCAAGGTCAAGAGCGGCTGGGCCGACGATGAGCGCGCCCTGAAGTCCTTGGGCTACGAGTAGTGAGAATGCTTGAACCACAGAGACACAGAGGCACAGAGAAGAGGCTTATAGGATTTTGTTCTCTCTGTGTCTCTGTGCCTCTGTGGTAAAGGTTTTTGCATGTCCGGCAAGCAACGCGTCGACGGCGCCGAAGCCTATCTGCTCCACGCCTATCCCTACAGCGAAACCAGCCTGATCCTTGATGTTTTCGCCCGCGATCACGGGCGGCTCTCCATCCTGGCGCGCGGTGCGCGCCGGCCGCGTTCGGCGCTGCGCGGTGTTCTGATCGGCTTTCAGCCGCTGGAGCTGGGCTGGTTCGGCGGTGGCGAAGTCAAGACGCTGGCCAAGGCGGAGTGGCAGGGCGGGGTGCCCTTGTTACAGGGGCGCTGCCTGCTGCTGGGTTACTATCTCAACGAGTTGCTGCTCAAGCTGTTGCCGCGTGAAGACGCGCATCCGCTGCTGTTCGCCGCCTATGCCCAGGCCCTGGGCGCTTTGGCCATGGGTTTGGACAATGGCGCCAGCGATGCGCCCGAGTTGCGCCGCTTCGAAAAAACGCTGCTCAAGGAACTGGGCTACGGGCTGACTCTGGATCAGGAGGCCGGTGCCGGCACGCCGGTGAGTGCCGAGCGCGACTACCTGTATCTGGTCGAGCGCGGCCCCGTGCCCGCCAGCCGCAATGAAGGGGTGCCGACCATACGCGGCAAGACGCTGCTCGATCTGGCGGCGGATGATTATCAGGATCCGCGCACCCAGCTTGAA
Source organism: Rhodocyclaceae bacterium (assembly GCA_035565355.1). Lineage (GTDB taxonomy): Bacteria > Pseudomonadota > Gammaproteobacteria > Burkholderiales > Rhodocyclaceae. The sequence continues at coordinate 20,744 of DATMSM010000030.1, read as the reverse complement.
AGCAAGATGTTGATGCGGCAATTGTTCAACCACTATCTCGGCGGGCAAACGCTGCAGTCGCGTCGCGTTTTCGTCGAACTTCAGGAATTGTGATGGATGAGATGACGGGCACCGCGCTGTCGGTCAATGTGAACAAGGTGGCGCTGCTGCGCAACTCGCGCCATCTGGATGTGCCGAACGTCGTGCGTGCCGCGACGCAGTGCCTTGAGGCCGGCGCGCAGGGCATCACGGTGCATCCGCGCCCCGACGAGCGCCACATCCGCGCCGCCGACGTGCATGCGCTGGCGCAACTGCTGCGGCAGTGGCCGCAGGCCGAATTCAATATCGAGGGCAATCCCTTCCATAATCTGATGGAATTTGTGCGCGTGGTGCGGCCGCAGCAATGCACCTTTGTGCCCGACGGCGAGGCTCAGTTCACCTCCGATCACGGCTGGGATCTGGTGGCCGATGGCGAGCGCCTTAAACCCTTGATTGCCGAGTGTCATGCACTCGGTGTGCGTGTCAGCCTGTTTATGGATGCCGTGCCGGACAATATGGAACTGGCAAAGGTCGTCGGCGCTGATCGCGTCGAGTTGTATACCGAGCCCTACGCGGCAGCGCATGCTGGGCCGCAACAGTCTGAACAGCTGGCGCGTTTTGCCGCCACTGCCCTGGCGGCGCAAAAGGCCGGGCTGGCGGTTAATGCTGGCCACGACCTCAGTCGCGCCAATCTGGGCGATTTTCTGCGCGCGGTGCCTGGTGTGAGGGAGGTTTCCATCGGCCACGCACTGATCGCGGACGCGCTGGAGTTCGGTTATCGGGAAACCGTGCAGCGCTATCTGCAATGCATCGCCATGGCGGGCCAGGAAGAGTGATCTACGGCGTTGGTACCGACATTGTCGCCATCGCCCGCATGAGCGAGCTCTATGTGCGCCACGGCGAGCGGGCGCTGGCCAAGCTGCTGGCTGTCGAAGAAATTGCCTTGTGCCGGAAGTCCGCCGATCCGGGCCGCTATCTGGCCAAGCGCTTTGCCGCCAAGGAGGCGCTGGCCAAGGCGCTGGGTATGGGCATACGCGCACCCATGCTGCTGCCTTCCGTGGCGGTGCTCAACGACGCACTGGGCAAGCCTTATTTTCACTTCGGTGGCGAGCTGGCCGCCTACATTGCAGCGCACCGCCTGCGCGCCCATCTTTCCATCAGCGATGAGCGCGACACTGCCCTTGCCTTTGTCGTTCTGGAAAAAGACACATGAAGACTTCGCCTACAGATTCGCAAACATCGCGGCCGCAAGCTTCGGGTCCGCAAGCGCTGGGCCCGCTGATGATAGACATTGCCGGCACCGAGCTGAGCGAGCTGGATCGCGAGCGCCTGTGTCACCCTCTGGTGGGCGGCATCATCCTGTTTACCCGTAACTACACCTCGCGCGAACAGCTGACGACGCTGTGCAGCGAGATTCATGCGCTGCGCGAGCCGCGCCTGCTGATTGCCGTCGATCACGAGGGCGGCCGCGTGCAACGCTTCCGCGAAGGTTTCACGCGCCTGCCGGCGATGCGTCGCCTCGGCGAGTTGCATGCGCAGGACGCGGCGGCCGGGCTGGCGGCCGCGCGTGCGGTTGGCGGGTTGCTGGCGAGCGAGCTGCTGGCCTGCGGTGTGGATTTTTCATTTACGCCGGTACTTGATCTCGACTACGGCCAAAGCAGCGTCATCGGTGATCGCTCTTTCGGCCGCGATCCGGCCGTGGTGGCAGCGCTGGCGAATGCGCTGATCGAGGGCCTGCATGCCGCCGGCATGAAATCCTGCGGCAAACACTTCCCCGGCCATGGTCACGTCGCTGCGGACTCGCATGTGGCGATACCGGTGGATGAGCGTTCGCTGGCGCAATTGCAGGAAGACATTGCTGCTTTCCGCCTGGGCCGGGTCGATGCGGTCATGCCTGCGCACGTCATCTATCCGGCGGTCGATCATCGGCCGGCGGGGTTTTCGCCGGTCTGGCACAAGATGTTGCGTGAGGAGCTCGGTTTCGATGGGGTTGTGTTCAGCGACGATCTGTCGATGGAGGGCGCCAGCGTTGCCGGCGGCATCCTGGAGCGCGTCCAGGCCGCCTGGGAGGCCGGCTGCGATATGTTGCTGGTCTGCAATGCGCCAGAGGCGGCGGGGCAGGTGCTGGCGCAATGGCAAATGACGCCAGATGCGCGCCGCAGTGCGCGCATCGCCAGCTTGCAGCCGACTGCAGCACCGCGCATGAACTGGGCTGAACTTCAGGCAAATTTGGATTATTGCCGAAATGTGAAAAAACTGTCGGAGCACACCCTGATCGCCTGAGCCGAATTTCGCCTGAATTTGCAGGAACGCCGCAATGGCCGCTATTTGCGGCCATTGTTCTTATGAAAAGATTGATAAAAGCACGCGCCGCAGGTACTATTTCCTAACAATAAATAATGATACTTGCGCCGGCAGCGGATATATCCGGCACGTTTCTGTTTACTCAAAGCGCTCCACGGGGGAGAACTTGGCTACAACGATGGTGCTCGGATACGGATTACGCCTGCACACTGTGCTGCAGGTCGTGCTGGATTTCGGGTTTGTATGTGTCGGCGTACTGATCGCCGCCCTCTGGTGGCATAGCGGTTTGCCGGTCAGCCTTTTTTCCGTTTCTATCTATGCCATTCTGCTCGGCTTGACCATGCTGGCACTGAACGGCTGGCTGGGCATGTACCAGCGCATCCACAGCCGTAGCATCGCGGATACCCGCGCCCGTGCGGTACTTTCCCTGCACCTCTCGGTGCCGATCGCCTATCTGATCCTGTTGCTGCTGCCGGATGCGCAGTTGAATCGGCATTTGCTCGAAGTTACCGGAATGGCGGCCATCTTCGGCATGCTCGCCAATCGTGTGCGTGTCCAGCACAACCGTACCGGCACCTTGGTGCGCCATCGCGTGCTCATCATCGGCGTGGGCAAAGAGGCCAAGGGGGTAGCTGACTCGCTCGTGCAGGATGACCCGTCGGTCGAAATCAGCGGCTTCTATCCGGGCCATCCGGACGAGGAGGTGCATGTGCAGTCCGAGCGCGTCCTGACCCGGGACATGTCGCTGTCGGACACGGCGGTCGCCCTCAAGGTGGATGAAATCATCGTGGCGGTGCGCGAGCGGCGCGGCGGGGTGCTGCCGCTGCGTGAATTGCTCGACTGCCGCATCTCCGGCGTGAAGGTTATGGACCTTTCCAGCCATTTCGAAAGCATGCTCGGTCAGATCCGCATTGATGCACTCAAGGCCGGCTGGCTGATCTTTGGCGAAGGTTTCAACCAGGGCACGCTGCGCACCAGCATCAAGCGCGTCTTCGACTGTATCTGCGCACTGGTGTTGCTGGTGCTGGTGACGCCCGTCATGCTGGTGACGATGATCCTGATCCTGATCGAGGATGGCGGCCCCATCTTCTACCGACAGGAGCGGGTCGGACTGAATGGCCGCCTCTTCAATGTCATCAAGTTCCGTAGCATGCGCTGTGACGCGGAGAGTGACGGTAAGCCGCGCTGGGCCGTGCGCAACGATGACCGGGTAACGCGCATAGGCCGCTTTATCCGCAAGACCCGCATCGATGAATTGCCGCAGCTCTATTGTGTGCTCAAGGGCGACATGAGCATGGTCGGCCCGCGGCCGGAGCGTCCCTTCTTCGTCGACAAGCTGATCAAGGAAATTCCGTTCTACACCGTGCGGCACAGCGTCAAGCCGGGCGTTACCGGCTGGGCCCAGGTGCGCTACCACTACGGTGCCTCGGTCGACGATGCCGTGCACAAGCTGCAATACGATCTCTACTATGTGAAGAACCACACTCTGCTGCTGGATCTGGTGGTGCTGTTCGAAACCGTCGGCGTCGTGGTCGGAGGCAAGGGTGCCCAATAGCGCCGCCCGCTTTGTGCCTGCCCGGGCCCGTCGCGTCTGATGGAAACCGGGGCGGCCGCGCTGGCGAGCTGGGGCTACGGGATAGCCGCTTTCGGCTATCTGCTGCTCTTCATCTTCCTGCAGCGCCGCCCGTTCGGGCAACAGCCGGGGCGCGCCGGTCGCGCGCTGCTGTGCGCGCTGATCTTCAGTGCCATCTGGAGCGGGCTGGGCTTGCTCCTGTCGCTGTGGGAGCACGGCCCGACGCTGCGTGCCTATCTGCTGGCTGACGTGCTGCGCTACGGCGCCTGGTTTCTCTGCCTTGCCCTGATGCTTTATGCGCCCGCAGCCAAGGCCGGCAATGGCGCGCGCAGCCTGTTCTCGCGGCCCCTGGCCGTGGGTGGCTGCGTTCTGCTCTGTTTCTACCTGCTCAGCGCGCTGGGCTTGAACGTGGCGACAAGCTCCACCCTGCATTCCGTCGCCTTGTCCGGTCTGGCCATGGCCGTGTATATGCTGGTGCTGATCGAGCAGTTGCTGAGCAATGCCGACCCGGACGCCCGCTGGAGTTTCAAGCCGCTGTGGCTGGGTCTGGGCGTGATGTTTGTGCTGGACCTGCACCTGTATTCCAATGCGCTGCTGTTCGGCCGTATGGACGGCGATGTGCTCGCCATTCGCGGCTTCGTGGCTGCAATGATCGTGCCGCCAGTGGCGCTGTCCATCGCGCGCAACAAACACAAGGCCATACGCCTGGCGCTGTCCCAGACCGCCGTGTTCCATTCGACCACCTTGCTGCTGGTCGGTGCCTATCTCATGTTTGTCGCCGCCGCCGGCTACTACGTTCGCTATTTCGGTGGCGAATGGGGCGGTGCATTGCAACTGATCGTGTTCTTTTCAGCGTTGCTGCTGCTCGTCTTCGTCGCCTTCTCCGGCGCCATGCGTGCGCGCCTGCGGGTCTGGGTGAGCAAGCATTTCTTCCGCTATCGCTACGACTATCGCCAGGAATGGCTGAAGTTCACCAAGGCCCTGACGGTCGAGGGGCAGGCGCAGGAGGTCGGACAGCATGTGATCCGCGGCCTCGCCGACATGGTCGAGAGCCCGGCCGGAGCGCTATGGCTGCGCCATGCCGGCGGCGAGTCCTATGTGCAGGCGGCGCGCTGGAACTCCCCGGAAATTCGTGAGGAAACGCCAGCCGATACCTCGCTGGTGAAGTTCCTCGATGAAAGCGGCTGGGTCGTCAATATGGAGGAGTTCCGCCACATGCCGGGCCGTTACAGTGGCGTGGTTCTCCCCGCCTGGCTGGCCGCGGCACCGAACGCATGGCTGATCGTGCCGCTGTCCACCGGCCGCGAGCTGATCGGCTTCGTGCTCTTGCATACCGCGCGTACTTCGCTTGATGTGGATTGGGAGGTCAATGACCTGCTCAAGACCGCCGGCCGCCAGGCGGCCGGCTTCATCGCGCAGATGCAGGCGACGGAAGCCTTGCTGGAAGCGCGCAAGTTCGACGCCTTCAACCGCATGTCTGCCTTCGTTGTGCACGACCTTAAGAACATCATTACGCAACTGTCCCTGATGGTGAAGAATGCCGAGCGCCATCGCGACAATCCGGAGTTCCAGCAGGACATGCTGCTCACGGTCGAACACTCGGTCGAGCGCATGCGTCAGCTCATGCTGCAGTTGCGCGCCGGTGCCACGCCGGTGGCCGGCACCTTCGGCGTTAATCTGGCCGCCATCATCCGCCGTATCCAGCAGGACAAGGCTGGGCAGGAGCCGTCGCCGCAGTTGTCGCTGCAGGATGGCATCATGGCGCGCGGCCATGAGGAGCGTATCGAGCGCGTCATCGGCCATGTCATTCAGAATGCGCTGGATGCGACACCCGCGGCCGGGCGCATCGAGGTGCTGCTTGATGTGCATGAGGGCATGGCGCGCGTCGAGGTCAGGGATAGCGGGCAGGGCATGTCGCCGGAGTTCCTGCGCGACCGCCTGTTCAAGCCCTTTCAGACCACCAAGGAGGCCGGCATGGGCATCGGTGCCTACGAGAGTTTTCAGTATGTGCAGGAGCTGGGCGGGCGCATTGATGTCGACAGCGTGTTGAATGTCGGCACGTGCGTGACCATGGCCTTCCCCCTGTTTGAGGTTCGCAACGAATCGGATGTGCAGCGTTTGGAGATGGCATGAGCGCAGAAAAACCTCGCCCACTATTGATCGTCGAAGACGATCCGGCGCTGCAGAAGCAGATACGCTGGGCTTTTGATCAATACGAAACCCTGCTCGCCGATGACCGCGAGAGCGCACTGGTGCAGATACGCCGCAATGCGCCGGCGGTGGTGACCATGGACCTGGGGCTGCCGCCCGATGCCGACTCGGTATCCGAAGGGTTCGCGCTGCTGCAGCAGATTCTTGAGGCAGCGCCCGATACCAAGGTGATCGTGCTGACCGGCCAGAACGACCAAGCCAATGCCCTGCGTGCGGTGGCGCTAGGTGCCTATGATTTCTTCGCCAAACCCTTCGAGCCGGAGATCCTGACGCTGACGGTGGAGCGCGCCTTTCGCCTCTACGACCTGCAGCAGGAGAATCATCGCCTGCAGGCAATGCAGCAACCGGATGCGTTGGGCGGACTGATCACGCGCGATCCGGCCATGCTCAAGCTCTGTCGTACCGTCGAGAAGGTGGCTGCCAGCACCGCCACCGTACTTTTCCTCGGCGACAGCGGTACTGGCAAGGAAGTGCTGGCACGCGGCTTGCACGGCAGCTCGGGGCGCCGCAACGGCCGTTTTGTGGCGATCAATTGCGCGGCGATTCCCGAGAACCTGCTGGAATCCGAACTCTTCGGTTACGAGAAGGGCGCCTTCACCGGTGCGGCCAAGACCACGCCGGGCAAGATCGAGACCGCCGATGGCGGCACGCTCTTCCTCGACGAAATCGGCGATCTGCCCATGCCCTTGCAGGCCAAGCTGCTGCGCTTCCTGCAGGAGCGCGTGATCGAGCGCGTCGGCGGGCGCCAGGAAATTCCCGTCGATGTGCGGATCGTGTGCGCCACCCACCAGGATCTCAAGGCGCTGATCAAGGAAGGACGTTTCCGCGAAGACCTCTATTATCGGCTGGCCGAAATCGTCATCGATATTCCGCCGCTGCGCGATCGTCTCGGGGATGTCGCCTTGCTTGCACATGCCTTCGTCAAGCGCTTTGCCGTTGAGCAAAACCGCGGCTCGCTGCTACTGCGCGAAGATGCGCTGCGCGCGATCGAGACGCACAAGTGGCCCGGCAATGTGCGCGAGCTGGAAAACTGCCTCAAGCGCGCCGTCATCATGTCCGAAGGCGGCCACATCACCGCCGACGATATCGGGCTGGATCTGCCTGCCGACGGTGAGGCACCGATTCTGGACCTGCGCCAGATTCGCGACGAGGCCGAGCGCCGCGCCATTCTGGCTGCGCTCGGACGCAGCAACGGCAATGTGGTGCGGGCGGCCGAGATGCTCGGCGTCAGCCGCCCCACGCTTTACGACTTGATGCACCGTTTTGGCTTGAAGCAATAAGCCTCCTTCCACCTGCGTCTGCATACCGGAAAAGCGAGAACAACATGTCTGATCATCCCCTGCGTTTTACCCGTATGGCGGCGGCCGTTGCCGTTGCCGTCCTTCTTGCCGCCTGCGGTGACAGCCCGGAAAAGCTGATCGAGGCGGCGCGCCAGCATCTCGACAAGAATGACCCGACCTCAGCCAGCATTGAGCTCAAGAATGCGCTGGCCAAGAACCCGGATCTGGCCGAAGCCCGCTTCCTGCTCGGCCGGGCGCTGCTGGAAAGCGGCGATCCGGGCAATGCCGAGATCGAGTTCAAGAAGGCGGCTGAGCTCAAGTACGACGCAGACAAGATCGCGGTGCTGATGGCGCGCAGTCTGCTCGGGCGCGGCGAGTTCAAGAAGGTGAGCGATGATTACGCAACGCTGATGCCCGCCGACGCACAGGATCGCGCCGAGCTGAAGACCAGCCTTGCCATCGCCCTGGCAGCTCAGGGCAAGCTGGAACAGGCCAATGCCGCTTTTGCGCTGGCCCTCGCCGCCAAGCCCGAGCATGTGCCGGCCCTGCTTGGGCAGGCGCGTCTCAAGGCAGCCGCGCAGGATATGGCCGGCGCCCGCAACATCGTCGATGGCGTGCTGGCAAGGGATCCAAAGGAGGTCGATGCGCTCTTGCTGCGTGCCTCGCTGCAGGCGGCGGCCGGGCAGAAGGAGGAGTCGCTGGCCAGCTATCGCGCGGCGCTGGATGTCCGCCCCGACACGATTGCCGCGCATAGCGCGTTGATCATCAGCAACCTGCAGGATGGCAAGCTGGAAGCCGCACAACAGCAGCTGGAGGCCATGCAGAAGGCGGCGCCGAAGAACATGCAGACGGTGTACATGCAGGGCCTGCTTGCCCTGCAGCAGAAGAAGCTGGATCTGGCTCGCGAGTCGGCGCAGACCCTGCTGCGCTCGGGGCCCAATGACGCACGCGTGTTGCAGTTGGCCGGCGCCGTCGAGTTCGAGAGCCGCTCCGATCTGCAGGCCCAGGAATATCTGACGCGCGCATTGGCGCGCGATGCGAAGAGTGAGCTGGGTCGCCGCCTGCTGGTGAAGTCCTATCTGCGCAGCGGGCAGATCAACAAGGCTGTGGCGGCGCTGCAGCCGGTGCTGGATGAGCCCAACCCTTCGCCCGCGATGCTCGCTCTGGCCGGTGAAACCTATATGCAGGCGGGTGACAGCGCCAAGGCGGAGGGCTATTTCAATCGCGTCAAGCAGCTGCAACCGGACGATGCCAAGAGCCGCACTGCGCTGGCCATGATCCAGGCTGCTCGTGGCGAGGCGCGCGGCATCGATGCACTTGAAGACATCGCCGCCGCCGACACGGGCACCTCGGCCGACATGGCCTTGATTGCCACGAGTCTGAGTCAGAAACGCTACGATCAGGCACTCACCGCGATTGCCGCGCTGGAGAAAAAGCAGCCGGACAACCTGGCGACCTACAATCTGCGCGCCGCCGCCTTGTTCGGCAAGGGCGATGCTGCCGGCGCACGGCGCAGCCTGGAGCAGGCGCTGAGTCGCGATGCCGCCTACTATCCCGCAGCTGCGGCACTGGCACGCCTCGACCTGGCCGAAGGCAAGCCGGATCAGGCCGCAGCGCGCTTCGAGTCGGTGTTGGCCAAGGATGCGAAGAGCGTGCAGTCACTGCTGGCACTTGCAGAACTGCGTGATCGCGCCGGCAAGGGCGCGGCAGAGGTGACGGACCTGATCAAGCGCGCCATCAGCGCCGCACCGGGCGACGCGACGCCGCGCGTGGCCCTGATCGGCTATGCCTTGCGCCAGAAGGATAACAAGGCCGCCGTCGCGGCCGCACAGGATGCCCTGCAGGCCATGCCGGATCGTCCGGAGGTGATCGAGGCCGCCGGGCGCGCCATGCAGGAATCCGGCGATCTCAACCAGGCAACGACGCTCTACAGCAAGCTCGCCACGCTGCTGCCGAACGCGCCGCAACCGTATCTGCGCCTGGCTGAAGCACAGCTTGCGGCGAAGAACCGCGACGCCGCGCGCGAGGCCTTGATGCGCGGCCTGGCGGCATTGCCGGCTTCACTGCCCTTGCAGCGCGCTGTGGTTCTGCTTGATCTCGAAGACAAGCGCTATGCCGAGGCGCAGAAGCGCGCCAAGGCGATGCAGACCCAGGAGCCCAAGCAGGCCATCGGCTATCTGCTTGAAGGTGACGCGCTGGCCACGCAGCGTTTGTGGAGCGATGCCCAGAACGCCTATCGCAACGGCCTCGCCAAGGTGCCGGCCAGCAGCGAACTGGCGATGCGTCTGCATACGGTGCTGGTGGCCGGCGGGCAGACGGCCGAGGCTGGCAAGTTTGGCGAGAGCTGGCTCAAGGCCCATCCCAAGGATGTGGGCCTGCTGGTGCATTTCGGCGCCGTGGCCGCGCAGCGCAAGGATTACGCGCAGGCGGCGAGTTACTACCGTCGTGCGCTGGAAGTGCAGCCGCGCAACCCTGTGATCCTTAACGACCTGGCCTGGATGCTGGGCCGGACGGGTGATGCCAAGGCACTGGGCTATGCCGAGCAGGCCTATAAGCTGGCACCGAATCAGCCGGCCATCATGGATACGCTGGGTGTGCTTCAGGTCGAGCAGGGGCAGGTGGCCAAGGGCACCGAGCTGCTGCGCAAGGCAGTTGAGCTGGCGCCGCAGAACGGCGATATCCGCCTCAACTTTGCGCGTGCGCTTATCAAGGGCGGCGACAAGGGCGCCGCGCGCAGCGAGCTGGAGACCTTGAGCAAGCTTGGCGAGCAATATGGCCGACAGAACGAAGTGAGCGAGTTGCTGAAGACGCTCTGAGCCTCTCATGCGCACCGGCGTCGCCTTACTTCTGCTGGGCCTGAGTTCTCCGCTCTGGGCCGGGCAAGGCGCAGCAACAGGTACTGCAGCGCAGTTCGCTGCCCTGCGCGAAGAGGCGCGGGCCTATGAACACGGCGAAGGCGTGCCGCGTGACGGCACGCGCGCCGCCGAGCTGTACTGCGAGGCCGCCGCCGGTGGCGATGTTGAGGCGCAGTACAGCCTGGGCTGGATGTATGCCAACGGTCGCGGTGTTGCCCGCGACGATGCCGCCGCCGCCTATTTCTTCACACTGGCCAGCCGCCAGGGGCATACGCAGGCGCAGGGGATGCTGCGCTATGTCGGCGCACCCGACAAGCAAATGCCGGCCTGCATGGGCGGTATGGATCCACAGGCCTACGCCGCTGCCTCGCCCGCGCAACGCACGATGATTGACCTGATCCGCCGCCTGGCGCCTGAGTATGGCGTCAGTCCGCGCCTGGCGCTGGCGGTGGCGCGTACCGAGTCGGCTCTGCAACCGGGCGCGGTGTCGCCGCGCAATGCGCAGGGCCTGATGCAGCTGATTCCGGAAACCTCGGAGCGCTTCAACGTCAAGAAGCCTTTCGATCCGGAACAGAATGTACGCGGCGGGCTGGCCTACCTGCGCTGGCTGCTGGCCTACTATGAAGGCAATGTGCCGCTGACGCTGGCCGCCTACAATGCCGGCGAAGGTGCAGTGAACCGTTATCGCGGCATTCCGCCTTACGCCGAGACGCGCGATTATGTGACGCGCATCATGCAGTCCTTCGGCAAGGAGTCACATCCCTTCAATGCAGCCATTGCCGAGCCTTCGCCGGAGTTGGCGCGCTGCGTGGTGAAAAAGACATGGTGAAACTGCTGATCTTCCTCTTCGGTGCAAGTTGTGCTTGGGCGGCGCAGGCGGGCCTGCCGGATACGATTGCGCGCATCAAGCCGTCCATCGTCGCGATCGGCAGCTACCAGAAGCTGCGCAGTCCGGCCCTGCAGATCCGCGGCAGCGGTTTCGTAATCGGTGACGGCCAGACGGTGGTCACCAATCTGCACGTCTTACCGGAGCAGCTCGAGGCCGATGAGCGCCTGATCATCGTGGTGCCGGGGTCGCCGGCACGCATGCTGGACGCGGAGTCGCAGGCCAAGGACCGCGAGCATGATCTGGCCTTGCTGCGCATCCCTGCGCCTTTGCCGGCCTTGCGTCTGGGGACGCCGGAGACAGTGCGCGAAGGGCAGGAGATTTTCTTCACCGGCTTTCCCATCGGTGCGGTGCTGGGCGCGGTACCGGTGACGCATCGCGGCATCGTGTCGGCGATCACGCCGATGGCGCTGCCCGGCGGCAACAGCAAACACATCAACAGCGCCGCCATCCGCCAGTTGCGCAGCGGCCCGCTGATGGCCTACCAGCTTGATGCCACCGCCTATCCGGGCAATAGCGGCAGCGCCCTGATCGACAGCGAAAGCGGTGAGGTGCTGGGTATTATCAACATGGTTTTCGTCAAGGGTGCCAAGGAGTCGGCGCTGAGTCAGCCGACCGGTATTTCCTTCGCCATTCCGGTCAAGCACCTGATCGATTTGATTGGGCGGCGCTAGTCAGACCTCGGCTTGGCCGTCACTACGCGCCCGCGGGCGCAGTGATTTTCTGCACAAGTGATAGAGCAAGAGCCCGGCCGGCATGCGGTGCCAGTGTGCGCGCAGATACAGCAGCAGGCTTGCCAGCGCCGTGCCGCGCCGGCGCGCGGTCGGATGCGTGGAAGCCAATACCCTCAGCCACAGCCGGTGGATGAGCGGGTCGCTCCAGCCTTGTGCGCGCGCGGCTTCAGCCAGTACGGCCGCAGGCACCGGGGTGGCGAGCAGCGTGCTGCAATAACGCAGGCAGTAGTGCAAGGGACGCATCAGGCCGAGGATGCGGGCGCGGCCGAGCAGTTCTGCCCAGAAATCGGGCGTCTGCATGAAATGGCGCAGCAGCAGATCCAGGTCCGAGATGTCGCGCAGGCCGTGGCTGAATTCTTCGTTGTAGAACAGATGGGTGGCACTGTGCAGCACCATGTCGGCTGGCGCCAGCACGCTCAGGCCGGGGTGTCCGGGCAGCGGTTGAGCGGCGGCGAACAGCGCAGCAGGATCGGGTTTGAGGTCGGCCGTGGTCGGCACGATGGCATGGTGTACATCCAGTACCGTCATGCGGCGTATATGCTGCATCGGCGGCAGCTCGTGCATCCATTGACGGTAGTAGCGTTGGTCGTAAGGATCGTGATGGGTGGTGGCCCAGCCGTTCAGCATCAGCGTCGCTTCTATCTCCGGTAACCGTGCCTGCGGGACCAGGATATCGAGATCGGAAAACAGGCGCCCCTGCGCCGCTGGCAGGCCCGCCATCAGATAGGCCCCGCCCTTGAGCAGTACCGGTGTGATGCCGATGGCATTGAGCGCCACCCGCACATGCTCGACTTCGCGGTGCACCGCATCGTCCTGCGCTTCCGCCACCACCAGCGCCGATTCCAGGTGCATACGCGCCTGCGCCGGGACGGTGTCGAGCAGTCCGGCCGCTCGTGCGAGCACGGCCAGCCGCGCCAGCAGATCGGCGCTGCGCGCCTGACGGACAAGAAGGTCCCAGTCGTGCAGGGAAAGCTGGCTGATGCGCCGGATGTCGTTCAGCGCGAACCTGACCAGATCCTGCTTCATGCGTCGGTGGTGGCCAGCGCTTCGCAGGCGGCGATGGCATCTTCAAGACTGCCGTATTCAAGCTTGTAGCAGCGGCAGGCATCGGTGAAGCGTCCGAGGGCGTTGAAGCCGCGTTGGCCGTGCAGGTCGAAGTTGAAGGCGTTTTCGATCAGAGCCATCATGCCGCGGGCGCGTGTCAGCGGCTGCAGCTTCAGGTCTGCGCCATCCGCATACTTGGGCAGCACGATCCAGCCGGGCGCGGCGGTCTCGTCGGCTCGGGCTAGGGCGGCGCGCGGCGCGCGCATATGCGCTACTGCTCCCTTGATGGTGTCCTTCACGGTCGGGCTGAAGGCGGCCTCGGGGGCGAAGCGTTTGAGGATATCGATGGAACGGTTCTTCAGACTGACGGGGCGGGGCAGGGGGACGACATGGCCGCTGGCCGGTGCGATGAGCGCCAGTTCGTCCGACAGCAGGCGCCAGCCGCGGTGAGCAAGGCCGGCGCATAAGGTACTTTTGCCTGAGCCAGGTGGCGCCGGCAGCAGCAGCGCCTTGCCATCGCGTTCCAGCACCGCAGCGTGGATGATCAGGTATTGATGACAGTGATTGGTGACGCACCAGTTGAGTCCCCATTCAAGCATGGGAAAAGCCTGGTCGGCGGGCAGGGGATGGAAGGCCGGCGTGTCGTCGAAATGGAAGAGCACCTGTGGCCGGAACCAGCGGCGCAGATTGTCAGGCCGGTCTATACGTACATGAAAGTCGGCGAAGCCGGATTCAATGCGGTGGCCTGCGTAGTGCAATGCAATGCCGTTTGCCAGTTGGGGTGAGTGCGAGCGTATGCAGGACACGACGGGTCCGGTACGCAGATACAGGCCTTCCTTCAATCTGGCCTGCAGATCGCGGGGGGGGAGATCGGCAACGATCAAGTCGGTGCTACCGGGGGTTAGGCAAGCGGAGTAGCAAGGGGGGGACCCAAGGATTCAGCTAGGGGTTCGATCAGACAGATACGGTAAAACTCCGGCAGGGTCTGGTCAAGCAGGGCGGTGATTTCGGCCTGCCCGGTGCCCGCGGCGCAGCAGGGCAGGAGTCGTTCGGCCAGCTCGGCGCGGGTCAGCGGCGAATCAGCATCCAGAAACGCCAGGATACGTGCGGCGGGGGCGCTGAGCAGCAGACTGTGCCCGAGGCGGCGGCTGAAGACGACAACTTCATCCTCGTCCCAGTCCTGCCATGCCAGTTCCAGATTGTCGGCGATACGCCAGGATTCGGCCGAAGACACTCGCGATCGCTACTCAGGTCCAGGTGGTGTTGAGATAGCCGATGATGCCGCCACTACCGCCAGGGTTGGCGCCCGGGACGTAAGGCAGCGACGGGGTGCTTGCATACCAGCGGACACCGCCGACCGGCTCGAAATAGCCGAGAGTGATGTACTGCTGCCAGATGCCGATCACGTCACTGCTGCTGAGGATGTTGATCGGTGTTCTGCCGCTTTGGGCATTCAGCAGGGCGGCCACGATGGCGCGTGCCACGCTCTTGCTGCCGCCGCCGTTGCTCTTCAGGACATCAAGCAGGGTAGTGCTGTCAGTGAAGGGGCCGACATGGCCGAAGACCGACTTGAACGTGGTGGCTGGAATCGCGACGCTGCCTTTCTTGCATGACTTTGATGAGCCGCCTTCGTCATCGTCGTCGTCATCATCATCGTCGTCGTCACCACCGTAGCCTTTGCTCTTGCTCTTCTGGCAGATGTCATGGCTGTAATAGGGCGCCGGCCAGCGTGAGCCCGTGTTGGTTTTCCAGTAGTCGGGACCACGGCCGTTCGAGGCCTGGAGCAGGTCGGGCCGGCTGGTGCAGACCGAGCCAAAGGCGGAAGGCGTCGTGCTGTGGCAGGCAAAAGCCGAACGGCTGGCGAAAGCCATGAGTACGGCGGGGGCCATGCCGGCCCCGAGCCGGAGCAGTTTGCGACGACCGGCCGCCGGCCCGCCTGCGGGCTGTGGGGCGCTGCTTGCGTCACTGCGGTCGTGCGTGCTCATGGGCTCTCCCGGTACGGATGAATGCATTGTAACCGTTTTGAATGCTTGCTGAAAATGGGCTTATTTGCTCAAAAACAATGAAAATCCCTTTATCCAGACAATTATCTATCTACTCCCGGAGTCAGGACGCCACTCGACTCCATCTTAAAGCACAATTTGTACCATTTTTTTGGTATTGCCTATCTGTATCTAAAATATGAGTTTATTTTTAGTACGGCATCCATGGTGTAAAAAAATCCGACAGAAAAAGCAGGGTCTTACTCCTTAAATGTAAGTCTGCGCGAGATTCATTCTTCAATCAATTTTCCACTTTCACTGCAAGCCGGCCTGCAGGCCCGTTGAGAAGAGCGCAAAGGCTGGCAGCATGGCTTTTTGCGTGAAACCGACGAAGTTGCCCCGTACGCAAAAGATATTGCTTCCGCGAGGCGGCTTTATCGACGCATATGCTATTCTCGCCGCAAATTTCGTGTTTTCCGTGTTTGTGTTTTATTCCTTGCGGATTGGAGGGGCATGATGGTGGCATTCCTGTTGGATTTCGTCCGCGCGCAGCGGCGGGTTCGCGCTTCCTTGCTGGTGGTCGTCATGGCGGTGCTGGCCGGTTGTGCCAGCTATCCGCCTGCGCCCAAGCAGGCCAGTTCGGATAACTACACCTACAACATCGGACCTGGCGACATGCTCAATATCGTCGTCTGGCGCAATCCCGAGCTTTCCATGTCGGTGCCGGTGCGTCCGGACGGCAAGATCGCCGCGCCGCTGATCGAGGACCTGCCCGCCATCGGCAAGAACCCGACCACACTGGCGCGCGACATCGAGACTGCGCTCGGAAAGTTCATCCGCGATCCCGTGGTGACCGTGGTGGTGACCAATTTCGTCGGCCCCTACAGCGAACAGATACGCGTCGTGGGCGAGGCCGCCAAGCCTCAGATCCTCGCCTATCGTCAGAAGATGACGCTGCTTGACGTGATGATTGCGGTCGGCGGCATGACTGATTTTGCCGACGGCAACTCGGCCTCCATTCTGCGCGCCTCCGACGGCAACAAGCAGTATTCCGTGCGTTTGAAGGACCTTATCAAGCGCGGCGATGTGTCGGCGAACGTGGAAATGGCGCCGGGTGATGTACTCATCATTCCGCAAAGCTGGTTCTGAGCCTGCCGGGTTCTGACGAGGGAAGTTCTGAAGAGGGCAGGTTAGATGGATGAAATGCTGCGTCATGCCAAGCTGTTATTGCGCGGCATGTGGTTGTACCGGCGACTCGGTGTGCTCGCTGCCTGGACGGTGGGGGTCATCGCCGCGCTCGTCATCCTGCTGATTCCGGACAAGTACGAGGCTTCAGCACGTATCTATGTGGACACCGACTCGGTCTTGCGGCCCCTCATGGCCGGGCTGGCGGTGCAACCTAATGCCGAGCAGCAAATTGCGGTATTGAGCCGGACCCTGATCAGCCGCCCCAATGTGGAGCGACTGGTGCGCATGGCGGACCTCGATCTGAAGATTGACAGCAAGGATGAGCGCGAGGCGCTGATCGACGGTCTGACCCGCACGCTCTCGATCCGCAGCGCGGGACGTGACAATCTCTACACGCTTTCATTCCGCGACCCGGACCCCGCCCGTGCGACCAAGGTGGTGCAGTCGCTGACGACGCTCTTCGTCGAGTCCAGCCTGGGCGACAAGCAGAAGGATGGCGACTCTGCGCGCAAGTTCATTGATGAGCAGATCAAGGTCTACGAGAAGAAGCTGGCCGACGCGGAGGTGCGTCTCAAGGAGTTCAAGCTGCAGAATATGGATGCGCAGTTCGGCCTTGGCGAGGGTGGTGGCCGTTTCAACGAGATGTCCACGCAGCTCAGCCAGGCTCGTCTGCAGCTGCGCGAAGCTGAAAATGCGCGCGACGCGGTCAAGCGGCAGATTCTCGGTGGCGACGCAGCCGCTGGTGGCGGTGGCGTGGGTGTACCCGATCTGGATGATCGCATCGACACCCTGAAGCGTAACCTCGACAAGCTGCTGCAGGTGTATACCGAGCAGCATCCGGACGTGCTGGGCGCTCGCCGTATGATCAAGGAGTTGGAGGAGCAGCGTCGTGTCGAGGCGGCGGAGCGTCGTCGCATCGGTGCCAGTAACCCGGCGGCGCTGCTCGGCAGTGACAATGTTTCGCTGGCGATGCGGACGCAGCTGTCGAGCGCGGAAGCCCAGGTGGCCTCGCTGCGTGCTCGCGTCAGCGAGTATGAACGGCGCCTTGCCGTGGCCAAGGAAGGCATGCGCCTGATGCCCGAGGTCGAGGCCGAGTATGCGCAGCTCAACCGCGACTATGCAGTCAACAAGAAGAACTACGAGAACCTGGTCGAGCGGCGCGAATCGGCCATGATGTCCAGCGACATGGGCGCGCTGGGCGGTATTGCCGACTTTCGCCTGATCGATCCGCCGCGCGCTTCTTCGACGCCAGTGGCGCCGAACCGCATGCTGCTGCTGCCGCTGGCGCTGCTCGGTTCTCTGCTGATCGGCGCGCTGGTGTGCCTGCTGGCCAGCCAAGTGCGGCCAACCTTCTCCGATGCCCGCGCGCTGCGTGAGTTCGCCGGTCTGCCCCTGCTGGGCACGGTCTCCCTGATCGTCTCCGACGAGATGCGCCAGAAACGCCGCAAGAGCCTGCTCAAGCTGGGGGCCGCCACCTCCGCGCTGGCGGCGGTTTACGGCGTCGGCATGCTGGTATTGCTGCTGATGGGGGCCAGGGCCGCATGACAAAGAATATGGACATCATCGAGCAGGCCGCCAAGCGTCTGGCAGAACTGCGCCGCGCCGGTGTCGAGGTCGCCCCCGAGCCGCAGCTCCCGCCTGCGAGTGTGACGCCGGCTGCCGTGACGGCAGTTGCACCGCCCCTGGAGCCAAATGTTGCAGAAACTGCGGCCAGCCTGTCGCGCCGTGTTGAACTCGATATGGCACGTCTCGCAGAGAAGGGGATCGTGACGCCAGGCGCCGCACGTTCCAACCTGGCCGACGAGCTGCGCGTCGTCAAACGCCCCTTGCTGCGCAATGCCGCCGGCAAGGGCGCGA
This sequence comes from Rhodocyclaceae bacterium, assembly GCA_035565355.1. Lineage (GTDB taxonomy): Bacteria > Pseudomonadota > Gammaproteobacteria > Burkholderiales > Rhodocyclaceae. The sequence goes on along the minus strand of DATMSM010000030.1, from coordinate 2,812 downwards.
CCCCCGTGCGCAACGCCAACCTCATCATGATTACCAGCGCGGTGCCGGGCGAGGGCAAGAGCTTCACGGCGGCCAACCTCGCCATGAGCATTGCCACCGAGCTCGATCACACCGTGCTGCTGGTGGATGCGGATGTAGCACGGCCCAGCCTGCCCGATATCTTCGGCCTGCCGCAGGGCAAGGGTCTGCTGGACGTGCTGGTCGAGCCCGAGCTGGATCTGAGTCAGGTCATGCTGCGCACGAATATCGAGAAGCTTTCCATCCTGCCGAGCGGGCTGCGTCATGCTCATGCAACCGAACTGCTTGCCAGCGAGGCCATGGCGAACATGCTCGAAGAACTCGCCAGTCGCTATTCCGACCGCATCATCATCTTCGATTCGCCGCCCTTGCTGGTGACCACCGAAGCGCGCACGCTGGCCAGTCACATGGGGCAGGTGGTGCTGGTGGTGCGCGCCGAGCGCACGACGCATGCCGAGGTCAGGCATGCGCTGGCGATGATAGAGCAGGCGCCGGTCAAGATGCTGATGCTGAACCAGGCGGCCGATCCCAGCGCCAAGGGTTATGGCTACGGTTATGGTTACGGTTATGCCTATGCCAACAAGAGTCCCGAAGGCGAGGGGCGCTAATGGTGTCGCCGCGCCGCTGCCTGCTCGCATGGCTGTCGCTGGCGGCGGGGCCGTATGCATGGGCGCAGGCAAGCCCGCCATCGCAAATGTCGCCGGCGGCGCAGATGTCTCCGCCGCAGCAGTCATCCGGCTTGCCTGACCCGGGAGCGCTGGCGACCGGCAAGGCGGTGACGGCGCGTGGCTGGGAGATCACGCCCCGCATCGGTGTGGATCTGACACAGACCGACAATGCCACCCTGCAACGCGATAACCGGCAAAGCGATCTGATCGTGCGCACCAGCCCCGGCATCCGCTTGCTGGGAGAAAGTGCCCGCGCCAAAGGCTATGTCGATTTCCAACTGCAGCAGGTCGACTACATGGCGTCGACGGGCCGCGATCGCACGCAGCGCACCCTGAATGGCAACGGTAGTCTTGAGCTGATCGATAACTGGCTTTTTGTTGACGTCGGCGGCCGTATTGCGCGCCAGGCAATTTCTGCCTTCGGCACGCCGGACAGCGGCAGCGATTCCTTCAATCGCAATATGACCGAAACGACGATGTATCAGATCTCGCCCTATATCAAGGGGCGTTTGCTTGGACAGGCGGATTATCAGCTGCGCTTCGACAACACCTGGTACAGCGCCAAGAATGGGCCGATGCGCGACACCATGGTCCAGTCGGTCCAGGGCAGCCTGTCCGGCATCACCGGCTTCAGCCTGCTGAGCTGGGGCGTGGCGGGTAATATGCAGCAGACGACCTATTCCAATGATCGCACCAACGAGGCCAATTCGCTGCGCGGTACCCTGACGTATGCGCTCGATCCGCAGCTTAATCTCACCGTGATTGGCGGGCGCGAATCCAACGACTACCTTAACTTCGAACAGCAGAGCACCAGCATCAGCGGCTGGGGCGCAAACTGGGCGCCGACCGAGCGCACGCAGGTCGCCTGGCGCCAGGAAAACCGCTATTTTGGCAAGTCGCACAGCTTTGCCTTCTCGCATCGCACAGCGCAGACGGCTTGGCGCATCAGCGATTCGCGCGATGTCATGCTGCGCGCACCGCAGACCATGAGCTTTGCCATGGGCACCTATTTCGACCTGCTCAACGAGCAGTTGCGTACTGCCATCCCGGACGACCTTACGCGCACCACGCATATCCTGGCGCTGCTGCAAACCATGGGCATTGCACCGGATGCGAATGTGATCGGCGGTTTTCAGACTTCTCGCGTCTCGATCAATCGCGTCAAGGAAGCCTCCGTCGTCTGGAACGGCGTCCGCAATATGCTCACCGTCTCGGCCCAGAGCATTGATCGCACGGCCCTGGGCACGGGCATCGATATTCCCGATGACTTCACGAATTTCAGCTCGACCATACGGCAGAAGGGGATCACCTTCAACTGGGCGCACAGGCTGACCTCGCAGTCCACGCTGACCTTGATGGGCAACCGCTCGCAAACCAGCGGCAACAGCAGCAATCAGGAAACCGACCGCACCATGTATTCGCTGATGTTCACAAGCAAGCTCGGCGCCCACAGCAACGCCAGCCTCGGCGTACGCCGCACCGAGGTCAGCGGCTTCGTTGACTACACCGAGAATGCGATACTTGCCTCACTGCTGATGGTTTTCTGAGAGCCGATCATGTACGAAGCCTATTACGGACTGCACAGCAAGCCTTTCCAGCTCAACCCGGATCCGACTTTCTACTACGCCAGCAAGCAGCATCAGCGCGCCTCGGCGTATCTTGAATACGGAGTTCATCAGAACGAAGGCTTCATCGTCATCACCGGCGAGATCGGCGCTGGCAAGACCACGATTGTGCGCGGCCTGCTTGAATCGCTGGATCAGGACAAGCTGGTCGCGGCGCAACTCGTCAGTACCCAGCTTGATGCCGACGACATCCTGCGCATGGTGGCGGCTGCCTTTGGCGTGCGGACCGCCGGCACCAGCAAGTCGGAACTGCTGCTGGCGCTGGAGGCCTTTCTTGTGGACGTCGCACGCCAGGGCAAGCGTTGCCTGCTGATTGTGGATGAGGCGCAAAACCTCACCCAGCGCGCGGTCGAGGAATTACGCATGCTGTCGAATTTCCAGTTCGAGACGCAGGCGCTGTTGCAGAGTTTCCTGATCGGCCAGCCCGAGTTCCGCACCATGCTCAACAGCCCGCAGCTGCAGCAGCTCAAGCAACGCGTCATCGCCGCCTGCCACATCGGG
>DATMSM010000029.1:0-93216 GCA_035565355.1 Rhodocyclaceae bacterium | reverse complement strand
CGCCGTATCCCGATTCCGTCATGACCAATCGCGAAGCCCGGTTTGGCGGCATCCGCAGACTCTACGGCACAGCCGGCGAGGAGCACTTGAGCCGCGCGCACGTTTGCGTCGTCGGCATCGGCGGCGTCGGCTCGTGGGCGGCCGAGGCGCTGGCCCGCTCCGGCGTGGGCGCGATCACGCTGATCGACCTCGACCACGTGGCCGAGTCGAATATCAATCGCCAGATCCATGCCGCCGACACCACGCTGGGCATGGCCAAGATCGAGGCGATGGCGCGACGCATTGCCGGTTATGCGCCGGATTGCCGGCTGACGCTGATCGACGATTTTCTCAGCGAGGAAAACGTCGGTCTGATTCTGCCGGCCTGCGACGGCATTATCGACGCAATCGACAATGTACGCGCCAAGGCGGCGCTGATCGCGCACTGCAAGAAGCACAAGATTGCGCTGGTGACGACCGGCGGTGCCGGTGGCCGCGTCGATCCGACGCGTGTGCAGGTCGATGACCTGTCGCGCACCATACAGGACGCGCTGGCCTCGAACGTGCGTGCGCGTCTGCGCAAGGAATACGGCTTCACCCGCGATCCGAAGAAGAAGTTCGGCGTCGAATGCGTGTTCTCGCCGGAGCAGTTGCGGCGGCCGGTCGCGGAAGCCTGTGCTGTCCCGGGCGCGGGTGCCGCCCAAAATGAAACAACGGCGCCGGTCGCGCCACAGGGCCTGAGCTGCGCCGGTTACGGCTCATCGGTGGCGGTGACATCCACCTTCGGCATGGCCGCTGCGGCCCGCATCATCGACAGGATCGTGTCCGCATGAGCGCCGTCGCTCCCTGCCGCGTGCTGGTGGTGGAGGACGATGCGACCATTGTCGCCAATCTGGTCGAGTATCTGGAGATGCACAAGCATCAGGTCGATGTCGCCTACGACGGCACGGCCGCGATGACGCGTCTGTCCGCGCAGACTTACGATGTGGTGGTGCTTGACCTCGGCCTGCCGCGCGCCGACGGCCAGCGCGTATTGCAACATCTGCGCCACACGCTGGGCCTGGCTACGCCGGTGCTGGTGCTGACGGCACGCGATGCGCTGACGAGCAAGCTGGAGACGCTGGCGGCTGGTGCCGATGACTATCTGACCAAACCCTATTCCCTGGCCGAGGTGGCCATGCGCGTTGCGGTACTGCACCGTCGTGCCAGCGGCGCGGTGGTGGCCGATGTGCTGCGCGTCGGCCCGCTGCGCATGGATAGGCGCACGCGCATCGTCAGCATCCACGACAAGACCGTGCACCTGATGCCGCGCAGCATGCAGATACTCGAGTTGCTGCTGCGCGATCCGGGCCGGGTGGTGGCACGCCATGAGCTTGAAGCCCTGCTGTGGCCGCATGACGAGCCGGGGCCGGAGGCGCTGCGCAGTCAGATCCACCTCCTGCGAAAGGCTTTGTCGCAAGCCGGTTACGACGGCCTGGAAACGGTGCATGGCGTTGGCTATCGACTGGCCGGCGACTGAGATGCGATTGATCCCCGCTCGTTTGAACCTAAAGCAGCGCGTGATGTTTGCGCTGACCGCCTTGGTGGCGCTGTTTGTCATCATGCAGGGAGGCCTCGCCTACCTGTCCATGGTCGAGCAGGAGGACGATCTGGTCGACGAGCTGGTGCTGGCCGAGGCACGCCGCCTGGCCATACATCTCAGCCAGAACGAAGTCCCCGGCGTCCAGCCCGAGGACCTGCTGACCCTGAGCCCGCACTTCACGGCCTGGCTCAAGGCGCGTGACGGCACCGTGACGCCAGCGCTTTTACCCGACTACATGGCCGCTTTGTCGGAAGGCCCGCACATGCTCACCGACGCCGGCGCCGAATTGCATGCGTATGTAATGTCCACCGCTTACGGCGAGCTTTACTTGCAATACGACGCCGAGCAGCACGAGGCCAAGGTGCACGAGTTCGGCTTTTATCTGCTGGGCCTCGGCGCTTTGTGCATCGCCCTGGCCGCACTGGCTGCGACTCAGCTGGCTGCGATTGTGGTGGCGCCGGTCGAGCGCCTGACGCGCATGCTGGGCGAGTGGGCGCCGGGGGTCATGTCGCCCGATGGCAGCGACGAAGAGGCGCAGTTGCTGGCGGCCTTCCGCCGTGTGCAGGAGCGCTTCGAGGAAGGGATCGCGCGCGAGCGCGAGTTCATCGGTAATGCGCGGCATGAAGTCCGCACGCCGCTGACGGCGCTGCGCACCGATCTGGAAATGCTGGCGCTGCATGCGCCGGTGGAGATGCAGCAGCGCCTGCAGCGTTCGCTGGCTAGCGTGGACGAGATCGCCGGCTCGCTGGATCTGGTGCATACGCTGGCGCAGCGTCGTGCGCAGGAGCGCGAGCCGGTCGATCTTGCGCCCTGCGTCGATGCGGCCTGGGCCAGCCTGGCCGGGGTCGAGGGCACGGAGCGGCTGGGCTTCAGCAATGCCGTCGCCAGCGATGTGCGTGTCCTGGCCGACCGCCATGCGCTGCTGACCATCTTGCGCAACCTGATCCGCAATGCGGCCGAGCATGCGATGGCCGCACATTGCACGGTAAGGCATAGCGAGCGCGGCATTGAAATCGCCGACGACGGCGTCGGCATCCCGGCCCAGGATCTGCCGCTGCTGTTCGACCGCTACTATCGCGGCCGGCGCATGGATGCCCCCGGGCAGCGTGGCGAGGGTGCGGACAGAGGCCTGGGTCTGGCGATTGCCCGTCAGGTCGCCGACCTCAACGGCTGGCAGCTGGCAGTCGAGTCTGAATCCGGCACGGGTACCCGCTTTATTCTGAGCCTGCCCGCCATCTGAGCGTAAATAGGCGCGCTTTCACGAAACTTCAACGCCGCTTTGACGCGGTTTTCACCTCCGGCTTCCTAGACTGCGCGGCTTACCCACGAGCCGCGCCATGTCCACACCCGCCTCCTTTTATCGCACACATCTGCTGCTGATCCCCGGCGCGCTGGCCTTTGTCGCCCAGCTTTCGCATACCAGCGGCCTTGATCATGCCCTGACCAGCCTGTTCTTCGATGCGGGCAGCAATCGTTTCCCGGTGCATACCTGGGCTACGCTCGAGATGCTCGGCCATCGCTTTGCCAAGACCGCGATTGTGCTGATCTGGCTGAGCCTGCTGGCGAGTGTGGCCAGTACCTATGCCTGGCCGCGCTGGCGGCCGGCGTGGACGGCGCAGCGTGTGCCCATGTGGTGCGCGGCGGCTGGCATGGCCCTGGGGCCCATGATCGTGGTGGCGCTGAAGGGCTTGAATGCCTACCACTGCCCCTGGGATCTGGTCGAATTCGGCGGCGGTGCCGAATTCAGCAGCAGCTGGTTTGTGGCCGCCTCCGAAGTCGGCCACTGTTTCCCCGGCGGCCATGCGGCCAGCGGTTTCAGCCTGGTGGCGCTGTACTTCCTTGCCCGCGAAATGGGCAGTCCGACGCAGCGCCGCATCATGCTGGCGCTGACGCTGCTGGTCGGCACGGCGTTCAGCCTGCTGCGCATGGCGCAGGGCGCGCACTTCCTCAGCCACAACCTGTGGGCGGCGGCGATCTGCTGGGCCGTGGCGGCACTGGCCTTTATGCCGCTGTATGCGCAGCGGAAAGCGATGGTGACGACATGAGCGGCGGCAGCTCTACCCTGGCCGCGCCCGCCGCGTGGCGGAATGTGCGTTTGCCACGCCCCACCCTGGACAGCGAGGCTTTGCTGCTGCTGGTCGTGGCATTCCTGCTGGTGGCGGTCAATGGCCCGTTCTGGTCGTCGCTGCTCGGCACGCGTTCCTTTGCCGAAGCCGGCACCTGGCGTTTCGCCGCCAGCAGCTTCGTCGCACTGGCGGCCCTGCATTTCTTTTGCATCGGCCTGTTCGCCACGCGTCGCCTGATCCGCCCCTTGCTCAGCGTGCTGGTCGTGGCCTCCATCCTGACGGCTTACTACATGCACCATTACGGCATCGTCATGGACCCCGGCATGATGCGCAATATGCTCAGGACCGATTGGCACGAGGCCAGGGAGCTGCTCAACCCAGCGATGTTTGGCTACCTGCTGCTGTCGCTGGTGCCGGTGGCGGCGATCTGGCGCGTGCAACTGCGCGTGCGGCCAAAACGGCAGGCGCGCTGGCGGCGTGTCGGCAGCCTAGCGGCGGCTCTGCTGATTGGCGTGGGTGCCTTGCTGCTGGCCTTCCAGGACTTTGGCTCGGCCATGCGCGGCAACAAGGCCATACGCTATCAGCTGACGCCCGGCAATCTGCTCTGGTCAGGCAGCCGTGTTCTTGTCGGCGATGCCCGCAGCGCGGTTGCCGTGCGCGAACCGGCCGAGCCGGCGCATCGTGTGCTGCTGGCTGGCGGCATGCGCAAGCCCACCTTGCTGGTGATGGTGGTCGGTGAAACCGCGCGCGCCGCCAACTTCGGCCTCAACGGCTATGCACGCATGAACACGCCCGAACTGGCGCAGCGCGATGTCATCAACTTTCCCCAGACCACTGCCTGCGGCACTTCCACCGAAGTGTCGGTGCCCTGCATGTTCTCGCCCTTCGGCCGCGCCGATTACGATGAGGAGCGCATCCGCAATCACGAATCTCTGCTGCACCTGGTCGAGCGCGCCGGCCTCAAGGTGAGCTGGCTGGACAACCAGAGCGGCTGCAAGGGCGTGTGCAGCGGGCTCGATTTCGTCGATCTGGGCCAGGCCCGGTCGGATGCCTACTGCAGCGACGGGCATTGCATGGATGGCATCCTGGTGCAGGCGCTGCAGGGCAAGGTCGAGGAAGCAGCGCCCGCCCGCGACCGCATGATTGTGCTGCACCAGCTCGGCAACCACGGGCCGGCCTATTTCCGCCGCTATCCCAAAGCGTTTGAGCGTTACGCGCCGGCCTGTGCCAACAACGACCTTGGCACTTGCTCGAAAGAGGAGATCGTAAACGCCTACGACAATGCCATCGCCTATACCGACCATGTGCTGGCGCAGACGATTGCCTATCTCGAAACCCTGCAGGACCGCTACGACGTGGCCATGATCTACGTTTCCGACCACGGTGAATCTCTGGGCGAGCACGGCCTGTTCCTGCACGGTGTGCCCTACGCGATTGCACCCAAGGAGCAGACGGCGGTGCCCATGGTGTGGTGGCTGCCGCAGGCCTCCGCGCGCAACCTGGATGTCGATCTCGCTTGTTTGCGCACGCAGGCGCAGCAGCCCGCCAGCCACGACAACCTGTTTTCCAGCGTGCTGGGGCTCTTGAATATCGAGACGCCGCGATATCGCAAGGAGCGCGATCTGCTCGCAGCCTGTCGCAATGACGAGCGGCACCTGGCCGGATCGACTGCCCGCCCGCGGGCTTAGGGAGATGCGCCATGGCGGCGCCAGATGACGCTACGGGGGTAACAAGGCCCGTTATACTGGGGCCATGTCCAATGCCCCTGTCATTCTGATTACCGGTGCCGCCCGCCGCGTCGGTGCCGAGATTGCGCGCAGCCTGCATCAGGCCGGCGCCCGCGTGATGCTGCATTACCGTCATTCGGCGGCCGAGGTGGCGGCGCTGGCCGAAACCCTGAACCGCACGCGCGCCGACTCGGCCGCCATGGTGCAGGCCGAACTGGGTGATCCGGCGGCGTTGAGCGCCGCCGTGGCGCAAACCATCACCACCTTCGGGCGCCTGGACGGCCTGGTGAACAATGCCTCGTCGTTTTTTCCCACGCCCATAGGCGGCATAGACGAGGCCGACTGGGACAATCTGATCGGCAGCAATCTCAAGGGCCCCTTGTTTCTGACCCAGGCCGCTGCGCCGCACCTGCGCCAGAGTCGGGGCAGCGTGGTGAATATCACCGACATCCATGCCGAGCGCCCCTTGAAGAACTACCCGCTGTACTGTGCGGCCAAGGCCGGCTTGTTAGGGCTTACTCGCGCCTTGGCCATTGAGTTGGGGCCTGAAGTGCGGGTCAATGCGGTGGCACCGGGGCCGGTGGCCTGGCCCGAGGGCGAGAGTTTCTCGTTGGCCGAGAAGGACGCCATCGTCGCCCATACCCTGCTCAAGCGGACGGGAAACCCTGCGGACATCGCTGGCGCGGTAAAATTCCTGCTTCTGGACGCCCCCTACGTGACCGGTCAGGTCTTGAATGTGGATGGCGGGCGTACCGCCCATCTCTAGCAGGCCGCATTTCCCATGAATACCGCAGTACCCCAAACCGACTCGATCGGTTTTGAACCCCTCGATACGGTCAGCCCCGACACCGCCGCTGAACGGGACGCCGCCGCGCAATCTGCGCGCGCGCGTCTCGAGACCAACAAGCTGGCCAAGCGCTTGCGCCGCGATGTCGGCCAGGCCATCGGCGACTTCAACATGATCGGCGAGGGCGACAAGGTCATGGTCTGCCTGTCGGGCGGCAAGGACTCCTATGCCATGCTCGACATTCTGCTGCACATGCGCGAGCACGCACCGATTAACTTCGACATCGTCGCGGTCAACCTCGACCAGAAGCAGCCGGGCTTTCCAGCCGACGTGCTGCCCAATTACCTGAACAGCATCGGTGTGCCGTATCACATCGAGACGCAGGACACCTATTCCATCGTCAAGCGCGTCGTGCCCGAAGGCAAGACCACCTGCGGCCTGTGTTCGCGCCTGCGCCGTGGCATCCTGTATCGCGTTGCCGACGAGCTGGGTGCCACGCGCATTGCGCTCGGCCACCACCGCGACGACATCCTGCAGACCCTTTTCCTCAATATGTTCTTCGGCTCCAAGCTCAAGGCCATGCCGCCCAAGCTGGTTTCGGACGACGGCAGGCACGTGGTGATCCGCCCGCTCGCCTATTGCCAGGAAAGTGACCTCGAAGCCTGGGCCGAACACAAGCAATTCCCCATCATTCCCTGCAATCTCTGCGGCAGCCAGGAAAATCTGCAGCGCCAGAACATCAAGGCCATGCTGCAGGACTGGGACAAGCGTTTCCCGGGGCGCATCAAGAACCTGTTCCGCTCGCTCGGTAATATCGTGCCCTCGCACCTGATGGACCACGAGCTCTACGACTTCAAGCATATCGAAGCCACCGGCGTGGCCGACCCCGAAGGCGACACCGCGTTTGACGCGCCCGAATTTCCCAAGGAACCGACTTCGGTCGAATGGATCTGACGCTAACCATGAGCGATAAACCCGATACTCTCCGCACCGTTGCCATCGCCGGTTATGCCCTGCAGGCGGCTGGCTTCATCACCGGCGGGCTGGGCAACTTGGTTGCGGTGGTGCTGGCCTACGTCAAGCGCGACGATGCACGCGGCACCGAGTACGAGCCGCATCTGCGCTGGCAGATCAACACCTTCTGGGTGGGCCTGATCGGCTTCACGCTGGGCATACTCACCTGGATCATCCTCATCGGCATCGCCATTTTCTTTGCCACCACGGTCTGGCTGATCTACCGCATCATCAAGGGTGGTCTGGCACTACACGAAGGCAAGTCTCCCTACCCGAATCCCTGATGCAAGCTCACCGACTTCCCCTGCGCGCCGGCCGTGGCTGGCTCGGGGCCGCATTTGCGCTCTATCGCAAGAATCCCTCGCTGATCCTCAGCGCCTCCATGGCCTACTGGCTGGTCGGCCTCGTGCTGGCCCTGCTCGGCCCGCTGGTGCTGCTGCTGCCCATCATCCAGCCATCGCTGATGGTGCTGCTGGCGAACGTGTACGTCGCGGTGCGCATCGGCAAGACGCCACAGCAGGCAGACCTGCTCGGCAGCATCGTGGCGCGCCGGCCGGCGCTGATCCGTCTGGGCCTGTTCCAGTTCGCCGCCTCGGCGATCTTCGCGCTGATTTCGGTGCTGATCGAATGGATGGTGGATGCGCCGACCGAGGTGTCGCAACTCACCCTGCAGGACGTGGCGTTGAACCTGCTGCCGCTGCTGGTGATGATGATCCCGGTGTTCATGGCCTTCTGTTTTGCGCCGGTGCTGACGGCCTGGCACGACATGCCGCCGGGCAAGGCCATGTTCTTCAGCTTTGTCGCCACATGGCGCAATATCGGCGCCTTCACCATGCATTTCCTCAACTGCCTCATCGTCGTCATGGCGGTGGGCTTTGTGCGCGTGCTCTTGTCCAATCTGATTCCGGGTGCCGGTGCGGCCATCGCCTATCTGTTGCAACTGATCATGCTGCTGGCCTTCGTGCCCACCCTGATGGCGTCGATCTATATCGCCTACTGCGAAATCTTCGAAGCCAAGCCGGGCAGCGCGCCGGAAGCCGTGGAGGAGGAGGCATGAGCGATCCCATCGGTGTTTTCGGCGGTACCTTCGACCCGGTGCACTTCGGCCATCTGCGTCTGGCCGAGGAGGCCTGCGAGAAGCTCGGCCTGGCCGGCGTGATCTGGAGCCCGGCCGGACTGACCCGTCATCGCAGCCAGCCGCAGACCGAGGCCAGGCATCGCCTCGCCATGGTCGAGCTGGCGATTGCCGGCAACGACGATTTTCGCCTCGACAAGTTCGAGGCCGAGTCGGGCGAACCCAGCTATACCGTCAACCTGCTCGAGCACCTGCGCGCCGAATACGACGATGCGCCCCTGGTGCTGCTGCTCGGCGCCGATGCCTTTCTTGGCCTGCCGACCTGGCATCGCTGGGAGGAGCTGTTCGAGCTGGCGCACATTGCAATCTTTACGCGCCCCGGCCACGAACTCAGCATCGACGCCATGTCGCCGCTGCTGGGCAAGCAGTTCGCCAAGCGCGCCGCCGTCGATCCGGCCCGCCTGAACGCCGAAGTCGATGACAAGGACGCCGGCGTCATCGTGCCGTCCTTGCTGACACCCCTCGATATTTCCGCCACGACGATCCGCGCCCAGCTCGCGCACGGCGGCAGCCCGCGTTACCTGTTGCCGGAAGCCGTTCTGGACTATATTCAGACTCACAACCTCTACCGCTGACCCTATCCCGCATGGACGTAAAAAAGCTCCAGAAAATTGCTGTTGAAGCCCTTGAAGACATCAAGGGGCGCGACATCGAAGTCATCAACACCACCAAGCTCACCGCCATGTTCGACTGCATCATCGTCGCCAGCGGCGATTCCACCCGGCAGGTCAAATCGCTGGCACGCAGCGTGCACGACAAGGTCAAGGAAGCCGGCGGCGAAGTCGTCAGCATGGAAGGCGAGGGCAGTGGTGAATGGGTGTTGGTCGATCTTGGCAGCATCGTTGTGCACGTCATGCAGCCGGCGGTGCGCGCCTATTACAACCTTGAAGAGCTGTGGCAGACGACGCCGGCCAAGCGCAAGGCCGCCACTTCGGCCGGCGAGGACGCGGACTGAGCCTGCCCCCGTCTCGCCTGTGCCGCCGCCCTGATCTGCAGGGCGGACGCGCATCGTTGCTTCCGATCCGCGCGCCATGAAACTGATCATCCTGGCCGTCGGCACCCGCATGCCCGCCTGGGTTGAGGAGGCCTATGCCGATTTCGCCAAGCGCATGCCGCGCGAATGTCTGCTCGAGCTGCGCGAGATCAAGGCCGAACCGCGTACCACCGGCAAGACCGTCGAGAGCATGATGGTGGCTGAGGCCGCGCGCATCCGCACTGCACTGCCGCCACGTTGCCGCAAGATCATCCTTGATGAGCGTGGCACCGAGGCGAGCACCAAGCTGTGGGCGCAGCGCCTGGGCGAGTGGATGGTGGGCGGCGAGGATGTGGTGTTCATCATTGGCGGGCCGGACGGGCTCGATCCCACGCTCAAGGCCGAGGCCGACGAGCGCTACCGAATTTCCGGACTGACCTTGCCGCACGCCATGGTGCGCGTGCTGCTGGCCGAGGCACTGTATCGCGCCCACAGCCTGCATAAAGGCCACCCCTACCACAGGGAATGAATGTTCCGGCAGGGCTGGCTCGGGCCGGGAAGGCTTGGCGCGCCTGCTTTTTCTCCGGCGATGCCGGTGAGTGCTGGTATGCTTATGCCATCTATTAATGAAGGGATGCACTTTTGTGGAGCCGCGGATTTATCTTGCCTCCCTCAGCCCGCGCCGACGGGAACTGCTGACACAGATCGGCGTGCCATTCAGTCCTCTGTTGTTCCGCTCGGGGCCACGCTCTGATGAACAGGTTGATGAGACGCCCTTGCCCGGTGAGGCTGCCGACGACTACGTGGTGCGGGTGGCGCGGGCCAAGGCGGCATACGGGCACCAGCTCGTGCAGTCGCGCCAGTTGCGTCCGTACCCGATCCTTGCTGCCGATACCACGGTCGAGCTGGACGGGAAGATTTACGGCAAGCCGAGCAACGCTGCCGACGCGATTGCCATGCTGAAGGCATTTTCCGGCCGCACCCACCGTGTTCTGACGACGGTGGCGATTGCCTGGAAAGGCAAGATCGAGCACCGCCTGAACATCAATGAGGTGCGCTTTCGCGAACTCACCGATGCCGAAATCCGCCACTATGTGCATAGCGGCGAACCCATGGACAAGGCGGGCGCCTACGGCATCCAGGGCACGGCGGCGATGTTTGTCGCCGAGATGCGCGGCGAGCATTCCGGTATCGTTGGCCTGCCCTTGTGCGAGACGACGCTGCTACTGCGGGAGATCGGCTACCCGATCTGAGAGTTGGTTCACGATAAGGCGCGAGCGATGGCGCGCCTTGCGGTGAAAAATCTTTCGAGGCACTGAAATGGACGACTACCTTATCAACATCACCCCGATGGAAACGCGGGTGGCGCTGATGCAGCAGGGCGTGGTGCAGGAACTGCATATCGAACGCTCCAGCAGTCGCGGCATCGTCGGCAATATCTACATGGGCAAGGTGGTGCGCGTGCTGCCGGGCATGCAGTCGGCTTTCGTCGAGATTGGTCTGGAGCGCACGGCCTTCCTGCACGTGGCCGATATCTGGGAGGAGCGCCAGAGCAACTCCGACGCGACGCGCCCGATCGAGCGCATCCTCTCCGAAGGCCAGTCCATCGTCGTGCAGACCTTGAAGGATCCGATCGGGACCAAGGGTGCGCGCCTGTCCACCCAGGTTTCCATTGCCGGCCGTCTGCTCGTCTATCTGCCGCGCGAGAAGCATATCGGCATTTCGCAGCGCATTGAAGAGTCCGAGCGCGAGGCCTTGCGCTCGCGCATCCACGCACTGCTGCCCGAGGGCGAGGAGGGTGGCTACATCGCCCGTACCATGGCCGAGAACGCCAGCGACGAGGAGTTGGCCGCCGACATTGCCTATCTGCGCCGCCTCTGGGCCGAGATCCAGAACCGCGCCAGCACCGCCAAGCCGCCCAGCCTCCTGCACCGCGACCTGACCCTGGCGCAGCGCGTGATGCGCGACCTGGTTACGCCGGACACCAGCCGCGTGGTCATCGACTCGCGCGAGAATTTCATCAAGCTGTCGGCCTTCGCCAAGGAATACATGCCGCAGGTGTTGGACCGCCTTGAACACTACACGGGCGAACGGCCGCTGTTCGATATGTACGGTGTCGAGGACGAGATACAGAAGGCCCTGGCCAGACGTGTCGATCTCAAGAGCGGCGGCTATCTCATCATCGACCAGACCGAGGCGATGACGACGATCGATGTGAATACCGGCGGCTATGTCGGCTCGCGCAATTTCGACGACACCATCTTCAAAACCAATCTCGAAGCGGCGCAGACCATCGCCCGCCAATTGCGCGTGCGCAATCTCGGCGGCATCATCATCATCGACTTCATCGACATGGACACCGACGAGCACCGCAATGCCGTGCTTGCCGAGCTGAACAAGGCGCTGGCGCGCGACCACACGCGCATCACCGTGTCCGGCTTTACCCAGCTCGGCCTGGTCGAGATGACCAGGAAGCGCACGCGCGAGTCGCTGGCGCATGTGCTGTGCGAGACCTGCCCCACTTGCGGCGGCCGTGGTGAGGTTAAGACGCCGCATACGGTCTGCTTCGAGATCCTGCGCGAGCTGCTGCGCGAATCGCGTCAGTTCTCCGCGCGCGAGTTCCGCATCCTGGCGACGCAGGACGTCATCGATCTTTTCCTCGATGACGAATCGCAGTCACTGGCCCAGCTGTCGGCCTTTATCCAGCGACCGGTTTCGCTGCAGGCGGAAGTGGGCTATACACAGGAACAGTTCGACATCGTCCTCATGTAGTCCGACCCTAGGGAGCGTTGCATGGATCAGCAAGACTTCGACAGCCTGTTGCCTGAACTTCGCCTCAACCGCCGCGACTTCATCGCCACCACGCTGGGTGGCGGTTTTGCCCTCGCCGTGCAGCCGATCATGGCGCAGACGCTCATCCAGACAGATAGCGAGGGACTGACCGCCGGCTTCATCCAGATTCCAGTCTCAGACGGCATGCTGGAGATCTATCGCGCTGCCCCGGACCAAGGCAAGAATCTGCCGACCGTGCTGGTGATCTCGGAAATCTTCGGCGTGCATGCCTATATCCAGGACGTCTGTCGGCGTCTGGCCAAGCTCGGCTACCTGGCGCTTGCGCCCAATCTGTTTGCGCGTCAGGGTGATCCGGCCAAGTACACGACCTCACCGGAAATTCAGGCCAACGTCATCAGCAAGGTGCCGGATGCACAGGTGAAAGCCGACCTCGATGCACTGGTGGCATGGGCTGCCAAAAACATCGGCGACCCCAAGCGGCTTGCCATTACCGGCTTCTGCTGGGGTGGCCGCATCACCTGGCTGTACGCCAACCACAACCCCGCCATCAAGGCCGGCGTGGCCTGGTATGGTCGCCTGCGCGGCGAAGTCCGCGCGAATACGCCGCGTCACCCACTGGATCAGGCCGACAATATGCAGGTGCCAGTGCTGGGCCTTTACGGTGGTCAGGATCAAGGCATCCCGAACACCGATGTCGATGCCATGAACGCGAAACTCAAGGCGGCAGGCGGCAAGTCTTATATTCATGTCTATCCAGATGCACCACATGCCTTCCATGCCGACTATCGCCCCAACTATCGCGCAGCCGAAGCCAAGGACGGCTGGCAGCGCATGCTGGCCTGGTTCAGGCAGAATGGCGTTTGAGGAGGAGACCGACTCTCCCTCCTCTGCCTCTTGCTGCACCTCCTCACCTCTTCGTCTCGACTGGCAATGAAACCCGACTGGAATACGATAGATACCGTCCTGCTGGATATGGACGGCACCCTGCTCGACCTCAATTTCGACAATCACTTCTGGCAGCAGCATCTGCCGCGCCGCTATGCCGAGCATCATGGGCGTGAGCATGAGGAAGTACGCAGCGAACTGATGGCGCGCTTCAGGGCGCATGAGGGCACCCTGCCCTGGTATTCGGTGGATTTCTGGACCGATGAGCTGGCGATCGATTTGATGATGCTGAAGGAGGAGGTCTCGCATCTGATCGACATTCATCCGGGCGTACCGGAGTTCCTCACCGCCGCGCGTGGCGGTGGCAAGCGCGTGCTGCTGGTAACCAACGCCCACCACAAGAGCCTCACGCTGAAGATGGCGCGCACGGGCTTATCGGCGCACTTCGACGCCATGATCACCTCGCACGAGCTGGGGCTCCCCAAGGAGGACGTGGCCTTCTGGGACGCTTTGCGTGAAGTTCAGCCTTTCGATCCGGCGCGTACCCTGCTGGTGGACGACACCATCTCGGTGCTGGAGTCGGCGGACCGATATGGCATTGCCGAGCTGCGTGCCATCTGCCGCCCGGATACCTGTCAGCCCGAGCGTCTGCCGACACGCTTTGCCGCGCTCAAGAGCTTTCACGACCTGTTGCCGCTGTAATTGCATGAACCACAATCTCTACGCGGCTTTCGCCGCTCGCTTTGCTTCACGTCTTGATCAGGCCTGCCTGATGCTGGCCGATGGTCGCGCCTGGACTTACGACGATGTCGAACGCGCCTCGGCCAAACTGGCGAACCTATTGACCGCGCTGGGCCTGCAGCCAGGCGATCGCGTGGCCGCGCAGGTGGACAAGTCGCCCGAGGCCTTGATGCTGTATCTCGCCAGCCTGCGCGCGGGCATGGTCTTTCTGCCGCTGAACCCGGCTTATCAGCAGGCGGAGGTCGAGTATTTTCTGAATGATGCGCAGCCCGGCCTCTTCGTCTGCCGCCCACAGTTCTACGAAGCGGCTTTGCTCCTGGCGGCACAGTCCGGAGTGGCGCACACGTTGGTGCTCGACGAAACTGGGCACGGCTCGCTGATCGATCTGGCGGCTGCGCATAGCGACGTCTTCGAAACGGTGCGGCGCCAGCCCGATGACCTGGCGGCCATTCTCTACACTTCGGGCACGACCGGGCGTTCCAAGGGCGCCATGCTGTCGCACCGGAATCTGTTCAGCAATGCCGAGGCGCTGTGTCGTGAATGGCGCTTCACGGCTGACGACGTATTGCTGCACATGCTGCCCATCTTTCATATTCACGGTCTTTTCGTCGCCTGCCACTGCACTCTGCTGTCCGGCAGCTCCATGCTGTTCGAGCCGCGTTTCGATACAGCGCGGGCGATTGCGCTGCTGCCGCAGGCGACGCTGTTCATGGGCGTGCCGACCTACTACACGCGCCTGCTCGCCGAATCCACCTTCACGCGCAAGTGTGCGCGTGGCGTGCGTCTCTTCGTCTCCGGTTCGGCACCGCTGCTGGCCGAGACCTTCACCGCCTTTGCCCAGCGCACCGGCCAGCGCATCCTCGAACGCTACGGTATGACCGAGGGCGGCATGTTCACTTCCAACCCCTATGCCGGCGACCGGCGTTGCGGCAGCGTGGGCCCGGCCTTAGCCGGGGTCAGCGTGCGTGTCGTGGATGAGGCCGGCCAGCCGTGCGATCCGGAGGTGCGCGGGCAGATCCAGGTGCGCGGTGCAAACGTGTTTTCGGGCTACTGGCGCATGCCCGAAAAGACCGCCGAGGAATTTACCGCCGACGGCTATTTCCGCACCGGCGATATCGGTCATCTGGACCGGGACGGCTATTTGTTCATCAGCGGTCGTGCGCGTGATCTCATCATCAGCGGCGGCCTGAATGTCTATCCCAAGGAGATCGAGGACGTGATCGATGCGCTGCCGGGTGTGGCTGAGTCCGCCGTGATCGGCCTGCCGCACGCGGACCTCGGTGAGGCGGTGACTGCGGTCGTGGTGACATGTCCTGGCGCGGATCTGAATGAGGCCAGCCTGATCGCAGCGGTGCGCGATAGGCTGGCCGGCTTCAAGGTGCCTAAGCAGGCCTTCCTTGTTGCCGACCTGCCGCGCAATGCCATGGGCAAGGTGCAGAAGAACGTACTGCGGCAGATCTACAGCGAGCGTTCTTCTACCGCAAAGCCTTAGCGCGCGCGTTCCGCCGCGTCGAGGAAGGCGCTCAGCAGGGGGGCGCAATCCAGCAGCTCGGTGCCCGCCTGGTAATGAAATTCAGGGTGCCATTGCACGCCGCAGAGAAAGCTGCGGCCGGTACCCTTGATCGCTTCGACCAAGCCGTCGGCGCTGGTGGCCTCCACGCGCAGGTCCTTGCCGAGGCGATTGACCGCCTGATGGTGGATGGAGCTCACCAGGCCGCCTTCGATGCCGCCAAACCATTTCCTGAATTCGCCATCCTCGGCAAAAGTGACCGCATGCGAGTGGCGGTCGTAGTCACCGGTCTCGTGCAGCAGATCGCCGCCACGCTGCGTTGGCAGATCCTGATAGAGCGAGCCGCCCAGGGCAACATTCATCAGCTGCATGCCGCGGCAGATACCGAGCACGGGTTTCCGCGCCTCGATGAACTCGTGCAGCAACTCAAGCTCGTAGGCATCGCGCACCGAGTCGCCCATCCAGGCGGGCTGGATCGCCTGTTCGCCATAAGCCTGCGGGCAGACGTCCGAGCCGCCTTGCAGGATCAGACCATCGAGAAAATCGGCGTAGTCGCGCAGGCGGATATTGCTGCGCATCAGTTCGCCGTCGCGCACGGCCGAAGGCACCATCATCAGCATCACGTCGCGCGACATGACCCATTGCGCCACGGATTGCTCCAGCACCTGTAGCGTCTTGGTCTTGATGCCCCGCGCATCCGGCTCCGGGTGGAAGATGCGTGCGGAGAGGGCGATCTTGAGTGGCTTGCGGCGGCGTCCGATCATGGTTCGACTCCTGTTTATGGCTGACCGCGAAAGGCGTCGACGGCAGCATCAACGACGCCCTTGACGTTGCGGCATTCAGCAAACTGGTGGCGCAGATAGGTGGCATGGTTGCCTTCCACCAGGATGCGGCGTACCTCGTCCAGTGCGGCGCGGCAGCCCAGGCGGCCGGCGTGCAGCTGTACCTTGTCCAGGGTCTGCAGAATGTCCTCGCGCAGCGGAATGTTCTTGTTGTTGCGCGGATCGACGATGATGCCGTCGAGGCCGAAGCGGCAGGCCTGGAAGCGGTTGAAGTTGTAGACGAGATAATCGTCCTCGGACGGCGCCGGCTCGGAGCAGGTCAGTAGATAGCTGCACAGGGCCTGCAGATAGCAGGCCAGCGCGGCGGCGCGCTCCACCGTCAGCGGCGTGTCGCAGACGCGCAGCTCGATGGTGCCGAACTCGGGCTTGGGGCGGATATCCCAGTAGAAATCCTTCATGCTGCTGACCACGCCGGTCGCTTCCATCTTGCGGAAGTAGCCGCTCTCGAACATTTCCCAGTCTAGGACGAAGGGTGCACGGCCGCTGAGCGGAAAGGCGAACACTGAATTGAGACGTGCCGAGTCGAACAGCGTGTCCTCGCCCTGGAAGTACGGCGAGGAGGCCGACAGCGCAATGAAGTGGGGCAGGTAGCGATTCAAGGAGTGCAGCAGGAAGAGGGCGCTGTTGGCCGATTCGCAGCCGATGTGTACATGCTGGCCGAAGACGGTGAACTGCTTGGCGAGATAGCCGTACAGGTCCGACAGCTGCTGGTAGCGCTGCTTCTTGACGATGGCCTGCTCGGACCAGTGCTGGAAGGCATGCGTGCCACCGCCGGCGAGGCGCACATTGAGCTTGTCGCCGGCCGCCACCAGGGCGTCACGCATTTCGCGCAACTGAGCCAGCAGGCTGTCGTAATCGGTTTTCACATCGGTGGAAATCTCGATCATGCTCTCGGTCATCTCCGGCTTGACGTCACCGGGGAAGGGCTTGCGTTCGAGCAGGTGCAGCAGATCGCTGGCGGCGCCGGTCAGATCGAGGCTGGTTGGATCGACGAGCTGGAGTTCGAGCTCCACGCCCATGCTCAGCGATTGTGAGCTGCTGAAGGGTTGCAGGGGCATATCAATTCACCTTGGGAGCTTCGCCCGCCAGCACGAGGATGCGGCGCAGGACGATGGGACTGACCAGATCGACCAGCAGCAGCAGGCCGCACAGGGCGGACATGGTCTCGTTGAAGGTCAGGCCGCGTTGGGCAGCCAGCTCGAGCAGCAGGATGCCGAAGCTGGCGGTCGGCATCAAGGCCAGGCCGGTGAGCAGGCCTTTCTTCAACGACAGGCCGCTGAGGTGCGCAAAGCCGAGAATGGCGGCACTCTTCACCAGATAGCGCACCAGGATCACCGCGCCGGCGAGCAGGGCGCCGTCGAGCAGCGAACCGAGCTGCAGGCGGCTGCCGATATGGGCGAACAGGACGATGATGAGGACGTCGCCGAGCATGCCGAAATTCGGTTGGGTCTGATGCCGCACATTTCGGTGATGGCGCGCCATCAAACCGAACACCAGGGTGGCCAGCACCGGCGAGAAGTGCAGCGAGTGCGTGACCAGGATCAGGCCGGCGACAGCGAGCGCGAAGGCAACCGTGCTCTGGCGCTCGTTGGTGTCGGCCAGGTCCAGCAGGCGCGGCAGGATCACGCCGAAGAGCACACCGAGACCGGCGGACACGAACAGCACGATGAGGCTGTTCCATATCGCGTGGAAAGTGTCGCCGGCGTTGGCGAGCACCCAGTAGCCGACGACCGTGTTGAAGGCGACGATGGCGAACACGCAGCTGATCGCCGACAGGTGCAGCGAACGTTCCGTCACCTGGCCGCCACTCTTCATTTCGTTGATGACGGGCAGGATGGTGAGCGGCGAAGTGGCGGTGGCGAGCGAGGCCAGCAGCAGCGCCGGCACCGGCGCCAGATCAAAAAACTGGGCCACGCAGAAGATCGCGACAAAGGTGGCCGCCGATTCGACCAGCGCATTCAGCGTCAGCCACGGGTTGTGGCGCAGCCACGCGAGATTGACGCGATAGCCAAGCTCGAACAGCAGCAGTCCGAAGGCGATCTGCGCGAGCAGCGTCAGGCTCCACAGATCTTCGACCTGGAACAGCGTCTTGCTGATGTTCATGATGACGGCGATGGCGATGCCGACAATGCCGTAGCTGCTGATGCGCGGAATGGACAGCCAGCGCTGGCCGAGCTCGCCGAGAAGCCAGCCAAGCAGCAGCGTGAACGGAATTACCAGATCACCCCAGATCGGTTGCAGCATGAAGTCTCCCTGTTTCCTTATTCCATGCGAGCCGATTCGGCCCGCAGAGTTTTCTTGTGTGCAGCATTGCGTGCTGCGCCGGCGGTAACGGCACCGGCAGGGCGCACAGGATGGACTGCAATGCGGGGGAAAAATTCCCGCTAATTTTAAGGCGCTTTACTTATTCTGCATGTAGGCTGCCGCTTACATGCACTTGAGGCCAGCGGGCGCGAGCCAGCATCAACTTTGCTCAGGCCTTCTCGCCCAGCAGTTGCGTGCAGATGAACTTCCATTCGGCCGGATCGACCGGTGTGATCGAGAGCCGGTTGCCCTTCTGCAAGGTGCGCATGTTCGCCAGCTGAGAATGGGCGCGCAACTCGTCGAGATGCACCAGGCGCGTCTTCTTGACGATCTGCACATCCACGTTCATCCAGCGCGGGTTTTCCGGCGTGGACTTGGGGTCATAGTACTCGCTCTCGGGGTCGAATTGCAGCCGGTCCGGATAGGCCTTCTTCGCCACGCGGGCGATACCGGCGATGCCGGGCTCGGGGCAGGACGAGTGATAGAAGAACACACCGTCGCCCACGCTCATCTGGTCGCGCATGAAGTTGCGCGCCTGATAGTTGCGCACGCCCCACCAGTCCACGGTCTGGTTCGGCATCTTCAGCACGTCGTCGATGCCGACGACGGAGGGCTCGGACTTCATCAGCCAGTAACGCATCTGCATAACTCCGTACAAAAACAAAATCGCGGAGGCCATGATAATTCATGAGCTCCGCGATTGATTGCTTCACTGCCATTGCTGCGTTGGGATCCCCCGCCTGTGCCGCTTAGGCCGGCATCCTGAACCTGAAGTTCAGAGTGGTTGCCTTCCGGCCGCATCAGGTGCACTCGACTAAGGAGTGCTCACAACAGCAGCTTTAAAGGTCGGCAACCGGACGCCATGCGTATTGGCTCAAGGAATATATGGCCTTGGCGAACACCGCAGGGGAAACTGGTGGAGATGCGCAGGGAAGCCGAACTGTTCTATGCGCCGCTGAGGTCTTTGCTGACGGCCAGTGCGGCATCGATGCGCGTCTCGATGGCTTCGATTCTACGCGCAAACTCATCGGAATCAAGTGCGTCAGCCGACGCTGTCGATGCGCTCCGGCTATCGCCATCCTGGCTCAGCAGCTCGTGCGCCAGATTCAGGGCCACCATGGCGACCAGGCGTTCGCCGCTGAACTTGCCCTTGGCGGCAACCTCCTGCAGGCGCGCATTGAGAAAGTCGGCCGCATCCTGCAGCGCCTGCTGCTCGCCGGGAGGACAGGCAACCTTGTACTCCTTGCCGTGCAACTGGATTTCCAGGGTGGTGGTGCTCATTCTTCAGGCAGTCTTTCCATCAATGCCTCAAGCCGGGCACGCGATGTATCTATGGTCTGGGTCAAGGTCTGGTTCACGCCCTCAAGGGCGGAGAGCTGCGTGCGCAAGGCACGATTCTCGTCGCGCAGCCGCTCGCACAGGGCCAGCACGCTGTCGATCTTGTTTTCGAGGGAGTCCAGTGGGGTAGTCATCGGGGCCAAGTGTCATGTAAAAGCCTTTTTCGGTCAAGAGATAAGCGCCCACTCTGAAGGTTGATTGGCACTGACTGTAGGGAAGCCGGTACGCGGCGTATAATGCGCCCGTCCGCGCAGCCCTGATGGGGCGGCGGACAGGTTCGCGGTGCCTGCCTTGACATCAATATTCGACAGGGCGGGTGAAACGGGAAGCCGGTGCTCCTTCGGGAAATTCCGGCGCTGCCCCCGCAACGGTAAGCAGGTGTGGGTTCGCCATCAGGCCACTGGTTCATTCCGGGAAGGCGGCGCACCAAGCCCTGCAAGCCCGGAGACCGGCCACGAACCCGCGAAGACCTGAATAGCCTGCCGTGCTCCATCCGTGCGCGACGGCTCCGCAAGTCCTCGCAGGAGCGGAACCGCGCGGGGTGCGCCGGCCGATAGCCGGCCTGCGTCTTGCTCATGGTCGTGCATCGCCTATCCCTGTGCGTTTCCAGAGTGAAATGCCGGCTTGCGGGGACGCTTGCCGGACGCAGGGAGCAACCATGAAAAAAACTACCCCCATCCGCACGACGACCCGAGTGGTCACTTTCTCCAGCACAACGCTGGCGCTTGCCATGACGGCCGTTTTTCCCGTTCTGGCCCAGACCGCATCTTCCGAACTTCCTCCTGTCGTCGTGACCTCGACACGCCAGGAAACCCCGATCAACCAGCAGCTGAGCGATGTGACCGTGCTGGATCGCGAACAGATCGAGCAAGCCGGACAATCCAGCCTGGCCGAGTTGTTGGGTCGTCAAGCAGCTGTCGAATTCACCTCGAATGGTGGGCCGGGTACCAACACCAGCGTCTTTATCCGTGGTGCTGAGTCGAAGCAGACAGTGGTTCTGGTCGATGGCGTTCGCATCGGGTCAGCAACGTCCGCTTCTGCAAACTTTGCGCGCTTGCCCTTGAGCCAGATCGAGCGCATCGAAATACTGCGTGGTCCGGCATCGTCCTTGTATGGCGCAGATGCCATCGGCGGCGTAATCCAGATCTTCACGCGCAAGGGTAGTGGTGCGCCCCGCGTTAATGCGAGTGCCGGCTATGGGACGTATGGAACTTACGAGGTAAACGCTGGTGTGCAAGGCGGAACCGACATGATCTCGTATAACGTGCAAGCGGGCCACTACAAGACGAATGGATTTTCCTCTCTACGTAATCCGCGCGCTTCTGGTTATAACCCCGACAACGATGGTTACAGCAACGACAATGCCAGCGCCAGTTTCAGCATACGTCCGGCTGCGGGTCATGAGCTCGGTGTCAATCTTTTGTACAGCACCGGTCCCAATCAGTACGACCCTAGGCCGGCAGCAGTTGACCATGTGCTCGACCAGGATCAGATAAGCTACTCGGCCTATAGTCGTAACAAGTTCACTGACCGCTGGACCAGCACTGTACGCGTAGGCCGCGCAATTGATGATTCCACAGCGCTGCGCAACGGTATCCCGAACTCAATATTTCGCACCTCGCAGAACCAGTTTCAGTGGCAGAACGACGTTAAGCTGGGCTTCGGTACGGGGCTGCTTGCAGTTGAGGAGCTGAATCAGAAGGTGGACAGCACGACTGTGTATCGGGTTGATGAACGAACTATCCGTTCTTATATCATTGGCTGGAATGGCAGCATCGAAAGCCATCGTTTCCAGTTGAGTGGCCGCAGTGACGATAACAGCCAGTTTGGCCGACACAATACCGGCACGGCTGCTTACGGCTACCAATTTTTACCCGAATTGCGCGGTCGTTTGGCTTATGGCACGGCTTTCCGCGCACCTAGCTTCAATGATCTCTACTTCCCCAGCTCCGGTAATCCCAATTTAAAGCCGGAAGAAGCACGCAATCGCGAGGTAGGCTTGATCTGGGAAAAGGCCGGGCAGCAGTTGAGTGCGACCTACTACGACAATGACGTCACCAATATGATTGTCACTTCGGGTAGGCCACTTCAGGCTCGCAATGTGAACCAAGCAAAGCTGCAGGGGTGGACTTTTGCCTATGGCGGCACGGTTGCAAGCACGCGTATCGACGCAAGCCTCGATTTGAGTGAACCCAAGGATGCAACTACCGGCAAACAGTTGATACGGCGTGCCGAAGAGCAGTTCAAGATTAGCGCCAGCCGCGATATCTTCGGCTGGCTGTCTGGTATCGAATTCCAGGCCGTGGGGCGGCGCTTCGATGATGCCGCCAATCTGAACGCCATGGGCGGGTATAGTCTGACCAATCTCTTTGTCGAAAAGAATCTGGGTTCCGGTCTGACCTTGTTCGCACGCGCCAACAACATCTTCGATCGCGAGTATGAGCTGGCGCGTGATTACGGCACGCCGGGCGCCAACATCTTTGTCGGCCTGCGTTACCAGGAAAAGTAAGCGCCAAGCCGTATGCCATCGTCGCGTCGCGTACTGTTGATCATGTCGATCCTGCTGGCAGCGAGTGTTGCCAGCATCCTGCTTGCGCTCGCCGTTGGCAGCTTCAGGGTGCCGATTCCCGACGTGATCGCAGCCATTGCAGGTGATGCGCATACCATGGGCGCAGACGTGGTCATGAAACTGCGTCTGCCCCGTGCCCTTGGAACTTTTGCCTGCGGTGGCTTGCTGGCGCTGGCGGGTGCGCTAATGCAGGTCCTGCTGCGCAATCCGCTGGCTGATCCGCATGTGTTGGGTGTCAGTGGTGGGGCGTCGGTCGGCGCCCTGTTGTCGCTGTTGCTGGGAGCGAGCATCACGGCCATGAACGCCGCAGCCTTTTGCGGCGCCTTGCTGGCGATGCTGCTGGTATTTGGTCTGGCACATGGTGACGGGGGCTGGACGCGTGCGCGTTTGCTGCTGACTGGCGTCATCATCGCTGCAGGTTGCGCTGCCATTGCCACCCTCATCCTTTCGATTGCACCGGAGCAGGCCCTGCGTGGCATGTTGTTCTGGCTGATGGGCGATGCGGCGCATATCAGCAACCCCTGGCCTGCCTTGCTGCTGCTTATCTTTGGCCTATTGCTGATCTGGCCGTTTGCGCGTGAGCTGAACCTGCTCTCGCGTGGTGACCAGTTTGCACAGGCATTGGGTGTGCGCGTGCAAAGTGTGCGCATCCTGGTTTACTGTGCCGGCGCCTTGTTTACGGCGGGGGCAGTGACCACGGCCGGCAGTGTCGGTTTTGTCGGGCTGGTGGTACCGCATCTGGTGCGACTGACCACTGGTAATGATCAACGTGTGTTGCTGCCCGCCGCGGCACTCGCTGGTGGTTGCCTGCTGACGCTGGCGGATACGCTGGCACGCACCATGGTTGCCCCACATCAGCTTCCTGTAGGCGTGCTGACGGCGCTGATCGGTGTACCCCTGTTTCTCTATCTCCTGACGCGCAAGACGGCGGCAACGAGGGACATGGGATGAGGCTGACGGTCCGCGATCTCGATGTCAGCATAGGCGAGCGTGTGCTGTGCCGGAGCCTGAACCTTGGCCTGCAGAACGGCGAGAGCCTGGCCATTCTCGGCCGCAACGGCGCAGGCAAGTCGACCTTGCTGACCACGCTGGCCGGCTTGCGTCCAATTCAGCGGGGCAGCATCGACATTGATGAGGTGCCACTGGCCGAGATTCAGCCCAAGCTGCTCGCGCAGCTGCGCGGCTACTGTCCACAGCAGCAACAGGACGCCTTTTCCGCCACCGTACTGGAGATTGCGCTGGTGGGCCGCCACCCGCATCTGGGACGCTGGGCCTGGGAGTCGATGCGTGACGTTGAGCTGGCTTGTGATGCGCTCGATCAAGTCGGAATGCGCAGCATGGCCAATCGCGACGTGCATACCCTTTCCGGTGGTGAGCGGCAGCGTCTGGCGCTCGCCGCATTGCTGGTACAGGCACCGACGTTGTATCTGCTGGACGAGCCCCTGGCGCACCTTGACCTGAATCATGCAATTGCCGTGCTCGACATATTCTCCCGGCACGTGGCATCCGGGCAGCAGGCCCTCGTGGCGGTGCTGCATGATCCGAATCTGGCGCGCCGCTATTTCCAGCGTACCCTGCTGCTGTTTGATGACGGCTCATGGATAGAAGGTAATTCAGCCGAGGTGCTGACGCAGGACAATCTGACCCGTCTTTATGCTCATCCATTGCATTGCCTGCAAGATGGAGCGCAGCAGTGGTTCGTGCCACAGACGGATAGCCAGGTCGCAGGTGACATTCAACAATCCGGAGTGAAGTGATGAGCGATAGCGAAACGAACGGCAAGGAAGAACGCCACAAGGCACGGATGGTGCGCAAGAAGGCAGTCATCGATGAAAAAATCGAGTCTGCCAAGACGGAGCGCGGCGTGCTGGTGATCAATACCGGCAACGGCAAGGGCAAGTCATCGGCCGCTTTCGGCGTGGTGGCGCGTGCGCTTGGGCACGGCCTCAAGGTTGGTGTGGTGCAGTTCATCAAGGGCCGCACTGACACCGGGGAAGAAGCCTTCTTCCGCAAGCAGGACGGCGTGCAGTGGCATGTCGGCGGTGAAGGCTTTACCTGGGAAACCCAGGACAACAACCGCGACCTGATGGCTGCACGCGCAGCCTGGGATGTGGCGAAGAAATTCCTCAGTGATCCATCAATCGGCCTCGTGGTGCTCGATGAGTTCACCTACACGCTCAAGTACAAATGGCTGACGACGGAAGAAATCATCGAAGCACTCAAGGCGCGTCCGACCATGCAGCACGTCATTCTCACCGGGCGCGCTGCGCAGCCGGAACTGATCGAGCTGGCCGATACGGTTAGCGACATGACACTGGTCAAGCACGCCTTCCACGCGGGTGTGGCTGCGATGCCGGGCCTGGAGTGGTAGTTTTAAAGTAACAATGCAGTAAAGAGAGTACAGGTGTCCGCAGTTCCAGCAAGGGGCTGCGGGTGAAACGGGAATAGGGTATGTGAAGTGATTCACCAAGCCCTGACTGCCCCCGCAACGGTAGGCGAGTCGCAGCACTTATGGCTTTCTCGGGAAGCCGGCCACTGTGTCGTGAGGTGGCATATCCGGCAGCAAGGATATGCGCGCGTGCGGCATGGGAAGGCAAGCGCTGTTTGTCGCGAGTCCGGAGACCGGCCTGTTCTTGTATGCCCGCAAGGGCTTGATGCGGCCGTTCGCGGGGATGCGAACGAATGCAGGCATGCGTGCATGTCGGCGTTCGTCCTGAGCGGCAGCTTTGCAGGGAGTTGTCGCATGCAATATCAAAATGGAGCGCGTGGAAGCATGGCTGGTCAGCCTTCTTTCCGTCGAGTGTGTCCGACCCGTCTGGCCGTTGCCATGGCGCTGGCCGGCCTGGCCTCACCAGGTTTTACTGCCGAAATTGAATTGCCTGAAGTTCGTGTGACTGCACGAGAGTTTCTGGATACACCAACGGCTGCAGGCAGTCGTCTGGGGCTTACAGTGCAAGAGACTCCCGCGAGTATCGATCTTGTGGATTCGGAAGCGATGATCCAGCGTGGTGACTATGCTGTGCGCGATGCGGTCATCCGCACGACGGGCATTACCGATGTCAGCGCACCGGGTAATGGCATGGCCTATACCGCACGTGGTTTTTCCGGTGTGAACTCGGTGGCGGTAACTGAAAACGGGCAGCGCGTCTTTGTTGGCTCGGGTACGAGTACTCACCCTGCGAGCACCTGGGGTTATGAGCGCTTCGAAGTGCTGCGCGGGGTTGGTTCCATCGTGAATGGCACGGGTACTGCCGGCGCCACGATCAATGCCGTGCGCAAGGAGCCGAACAAGAACACTAGCTTGGAAGCCATGGCGGCTGTGGGTGAAGGCGGTACTGAGCGTTTCGGTATCGGTGGTACAGGCGCTATCGGCAGTGCGGGCGCCTTTCGCCTGGATGCCTATACCGATAGCAGCGATGGATTTATTGATCGCGGCGACTCTAGCAGCAAGAAGTTTATGAGCAGCTTCCGCTTCGATGTCAGCGACACGGTGCGTCTTGATTTTCAGGCCGACGTGGCCGACCAGAAGCCGCAACGCTATTTCGGTACGCCATTGATTGGTGGTGCAACAGGTCGTCTGGATACCTCGATCCGCGAGCGTAACTACAACGTTGGTGATGCGAAAATTCAGTACTCTGACAGCCGAGCACTGGCACGTGCGACATGGCAGGCTACATCTGAGCTGAGTGTTCGCTACGAACTCTCAGCCTTTGACATCAAGCGCGAATGGCGCAATGTTGAAAGCTATAGCGCAACAGCAACTCAAGTCAGCCGTAACAGTTATCTGAATATCCAGCACGACCAAAGCCAGCTCAACAATCGCCTCGAAGCGACACACAAGCTTGCGGGCAACCAGCTCATTGTCGGCTGGGAGTTCTCCGAGATCGATTTCAAGAACACCAGAAACTCCGACAATACAGCGACCTCGGTGGTTCCGCTGCGTAGCTTCGATCCTGGCGTTTTTATCAGCACCACGCCGCTGCTCACCCGTCTGGACAGCCATACCCTGGCTCAGGCCTTCTATATCGATGATGCATACGACCTTACAGATCGCCTGAAGCTGCTGGCAGGCCTGCGTCGCGACACCTACCGGTATTCGCGTACCAATCCGACCAACCCGGCTGATGTTGGCCGCAATGAGCTGGACAGCAACTCCGTTCGCCTTGGCCTGAGCTACCGCGTGACTCCCGATACAAATGCCTATGTTCAGGCAAGTACGGGTAGTGACCCTATCGACAGTCTGCTCTCCGCCAGTTTGGCCAATATGTCCTTCAAGCTGACCAGCGTCAAACAGGCCGAGGTCGGGGTCAAGCAGAAGCTTTCGCAGGGGCTGGGAGAGTGGACCGCCGCTGTCTATCGCATCGAGAAAGATGACATTCTGACGCGTGCCCCCTCCAACTCGAGCATTACCATCCAGGGCGGCAGCCAGTCCTCGCAGGGTATCGAACTCGGCGGCAATATCAAGCCGGCGCGCAACTGGCGCATCGACGGTAATGTCGCTTTTGTCGATGCACAGTACGACAAGTTTGACGAAGTGGTCGCCAATGTACTAACGACGCGAAATGGTAATCGTCCGACTAATATCCCCAAGGTCACGGCCAATTTGTGGGCGACCTACGGAACCAGTGTCTGGGAAACCGGTGCCGGTGCACGTTATGTCGGCGAGCGTTTCAGCAATA
Source organism: Rhodocyclaceae bacterium (assembly GCA_035565355.1). GTDB lineage: Bacteria > Pseudomonadota > Gammaproteobacteria > Burkholderiales > Rhodocyclaceae. The sequence goes on along the minus strand of DATMSM010000029.1, from coordinate 66,292 downwards.
ACGCGAATACGACAACTTTGCCGAGCTATGTGGTGTACGACGCCATGCTGGCCTACCGCGTCAATCGCAACCTGACCTTGCGTGGCTTGCTGCGGAATCTGGGCGACAAGGTGTATGCCACGACTTCCGGCAACAGTGGTTCGCAGTGGTACCTGGGTGAACCTCGCCGTGCCGAAGTTGTGGCCGAGTTGCGGTTCTGAGGCTAGCCCGTGCGTTTCAATCTGACGCGCTTTCTGCACCTGATACACCGATGGCTGGGCATCGTCATCGGTGTGTTGGTGCTGGCCTGGTTTTTCTCGGGCGTGGTGATGATATATGTTCCTTATCCCCGCCTGACGGATGCCGAGAAGCGTGCCGGCTTGACACCGATTGATGCCGGGCAGGTTCGCGTTTCCGCGCAGACCGCCTGGGTTGCAGTACAGACCCTGGCTGGAAAGGGCATTGATGGCGTGCGTTTACTGAACCTGGATACTGCCGAAAGCAAGCGGCCAGCCTATGCCATCCTGAGCGGCGGGAAGTGGCAGGCAGTTTGGGCCGATACCGGCGATTTGCGCAACGAAGTTCCAGCCTCCGATGTAATCGCCGCAGCAGAGGCATGGAGTTCTGCTCATGTTCTCGACACTGAAATCATCGATCGCGACCAGTGGACATTCGGCCCGCTCGACGCTTATCGCCCCTTGCACCGTGTTGTGATGGGCGATGCTCAAGGCAGCATCCTTTACATTTCGGCACGCACCGGCGAGGTGGTGCGAGACAGCGACCGCAGCGAGCGTGCCTGGAACTGGGTGGGGTCCGTTATCCACTGGATCTATTTCACGCCATTGCGCGTTCTCAGGGAGGCATGGCGTCAGTCCGTCATGTGGACCTCAGGGATCGCCTTTGCACTGGCCCTGACTGGCACCGTCCTGGGTATTCAGCGGCTGAGAGTCAGGCAGCGCTATCGTGGTGGGCGCGTGAGCCCATACCAGGGCTGGAAGCGCTGGCATCATCTGCTGGGGCTGGGCGCGGCAATATTCACGATGACTTGGCTCTTTAGTGGATGGCTATCGGTCAATCCATTTGGAATGTTTGAGCGCGGCACCAGTTTCAAGGAAGACAAATTACACTTTGCTGGCGGCGCACTGGTTGAGCGCGACCTTGGCGCTGACATGGCCGCCCTGTTACGGGCCTGCCCGAAAGCAATTGGCGAGGTCGAATGGTTGCGTTTCGCCGGGCAACCGTATGCCTGGCTGCGCGGCAGTACTGCCGATGATGATTGCCTGCTGAGCGCCGACGGGACGCGGGTCAGTGCCTTCAGCGAAGCTCAGTTGATTGAGGCAGCGAAAGGTTTGCGGCCCGATGCAAAGCTGCTGGGCGCCACCTGGCTAGATGCAGGCGACTTGTACTATTACCGTCATCATGACGAGAAAACCTTGCCAGTATTACGTGTCGATTTCGGCGACTCAGCCGCCAGCAGTTTTTACATTGATGCGAAAACCGGCCGTCTGGTCGGGTACGCCAATACCGACAGCCGGCTCTACCGCTGGCTGTTCCATGCCTTGCATCGGCTGGACTTTCCGTGGTTGATGCAACACCGCCCCCTGTGGGAGGGTCTCGTTATCCTGTTGTCAGTCGCCGGTCTGGCGCTTGCCTTGAGTGGCATGGTGCTGGGTTGGCAGCGTTTGAAAAGAAAATCGGGTTGACTCCATGAAGCGAATTTTTGCCGGCTTTGCCTTGCTGTCCTGTTCCGCATTTGCGTCGGCGGCAACCTTGTTCGGAATCGTGACTGATCGCGCGGCGCCATCTGTAGCGGCTGCAGCGCACGCCTACCAGGCTGAGCATCCCAACGACAAGCTGATCCTGCGCACTCCGACCCAGTTCATGGCAGCGTCCGACAAGCAGGTGCAGGCATGGCTGAAGCAGTCGGATGGCGTGCTGGCAGTGGCCATCTTCGGTGACCCGGCGCGGCGGCTGAAGGGCGCATTGCAGACCACGCCGGTGCCACGCGTGTTTGCACTGAATGGCGAACAGACCCTGTCGCTGATGACCCGCGATGCGGCGCGCAATCTGAACGCCGTGCCCGGCGAAACCCTGCGCGATCTGTCGCAGGAAAAACCACCGACTACGGCCTTGAATGCAGCAGCCGCGAATCCGCTGCTGCAGGAGTGGCTGTCCATGCGCCAGACCTGGCAGGCTGGAGGTACGCGCAATCTTTCCAATGTCGTTGGCCGTGCCTTGCGGGCTTCTGCGCCGCTGCCTCAGCCCCGGCCTGAACCATCCCTGCGCCTGCGCGTCGGCAACGACGAGTGGGTGGATGCAGAGGCCTGGAAAGGGCAGCATGCACCGGTCGGCCCCAGCCTGGTGGTCGTCGATCTGGCGAATGCCGACACCGAACCTGCCGATGCCGTATGCGCCGAAGCGAAACGTCAGGGCATCAACTGCCTGACCGTGCTGGCGCGTTGGGGGAGTGTTTCGCAGGACGCCATGGCGCGCCTGCCACAACTGATTGCACCGGCCAAGCCTGTGGCGCTGGTGGTGCTGCAGGATTTCGTCGTTGGCGCCGCCGAGGGACGTGAGTCTGTCACCAATGCGCTCAAGCAACTCAATGTGCCGGTATTCAAGGCGATCCGCATCACTGAACGCAGCGTTGGGCAGTGGCGGCTATCCACCGACGGCCTGCCGGCCGATACGGTGCAATATCGCCTGGCGCTGCCCGAGTTGCAGGGCAGTGGCCAGTCGATTGTGATTGCCGCCGCAGGCAAGCCGCAACTGGACAAGGCCACCGGGCTTGAAGTCCGTCGCCCCGAGATGGTTGATGCCGAGATCGGGCGTCTGGTCGCACGTGCCAAGCGCTGGCAGGTCTTGCAGGTCAAGGCCAATCGCGACAAGCGTGTGGCCATCGTCTATTACAACCACCCGCCCGGCCGTCAGAATATCGGTGCCGACAACCTCAATGTACCCGAGTCGCTGTTCGACATGCTTCAAGCGCTGAAGCGCGAAGGCTACAACGTCGGTGAGTTGCCGGCTTCGCCGCAAGCGCTGCTGGATCGCATTATGGCCGACGGCGTGAACCTGCCGGAAGACAAGGAGGCGCTCGATCATCTGGCACAACACGTCAACGGCGTGCCGCAGGACGAATACGCGCGCTGGTTTTCAACCTTGCCGCCGCGCGTTCAGGGGGAGATGACAGAAGGGCCGCTAGGCCGGCTGCATGCCGATGTGCTGGAGGCCGAACGCCGCAGCGAGCGTGCCATCGGCCGAGCCCGTGTGAGTTCAGTCTTGAAGGAGCTGGATCACCTGGTCGCGGGCGCCGATCACCCGCAGCGCGGCAAGGCACTGGATCTGCTGCACAAGCTGGAGGAGGGCTATCTTGCCTGCCTTGCCGACAGTGGCAAGCGCAAGCCCTGCGCGAATATGGCGGCGACCAAGAACAAGCTTTCGGCACTAGGCATCGAAGGTCTGCGTGGCTGGGGCAAGGCACCGGGCAAGGTGATGGTGGCGCGCGGCCGCCTGCTGGTGCCGGGCCTGCGCTTCGGTAATGTCTTTATCGCGCCGCAGCCGCCGCGCGGCTGGGAAGTGGATGAGGAGCTGCTTCACGCCAATACCAGTGTGCCGCCGCCGCACCAGTACCTGGCCTTCTATCACTGGCTGCGCGATGACTTCAAGGCCGATGTGCTGGTTCACGTTGGCCGTCACTCAACGTATGAGTTCCTGCCCGGCAAGGCTGCAGGGCTTGCCGGCGACGATTACCCGGCGCTGATCGCCGGCGACCTGCCCGGTGTCTATCCCTACATCGTTGACGGTGTGGGTGAGGGCACGCAGGCCAAGCGGCGCGGGCTGGCCGTGATGGTGGATCACCTGACGCCGCCGATTGCCAGTACACCGCTGTATGACCAGTTGCTGGTGCTGCGCCAGGTGGTGGAAAGTTACGAAGCCTCCAGCTCCGACACCCTGCGTGCGCAGGCCGCAAAGACCATGCGTGAACAGGTCGAGGCGCTCAATCTCCGCAAGGAGCTGGAAGCCTCCATGTCCGACGTGCTTGAAGTGCGAGGCATCGGCATTGAGCAGGCCGACGATGATCTGCTGGCGCACGAGATCGGGCACTACCTGACCAAGTTGCAGGAAAAGTTCATGCCCTATGGTCTGCATGTGTTCGGCCGACCGTGGTCGCAGGAGAATCTGGCGTTGATGTTGCAGTCGATGAAGCAGGGTGGCATCGATGATCCGGCCGTAACGCAGAGGCTCAAGGATTCGCCGAAACTCGAAATGGCCGGTCTACTCACCGGCTTGGCAGGGGGCTTTGTGCCGCCAGGCAAGGGCAATGATCCGCTGCGCTCGCCGGAAGCCTTGCCGACCGGCCGCAACTTCCATGCAGTTGATGGCGACATCTTGCCGACGCGCATTGGCTACAACCTCGGTAACGAGATGCGCGAAAAGGCGCTGGCGCGCATCAACCCGAAGAAGGATACGGGCAGCGAGGGCGTGATCCTGTGGGCCTCGGACGCCGTGCGTGACGAAGGGGTAATGGTCGGCTTTGCCCTTTCTCTTTTGGGCGCCGAGCCGGTCTGGAATCCACGCGGCATTGTCACCGATGTGAAGCTGGTGCCGAATCGCAAACGCCGCGATGTGGTGGTGACAACCTCGGGCCTGTTCCGCGACCTGTATCCGAACCTGTTGAACCTTGTTGATCGTGGCGGCCGTCTTGCGCTGGCGGCTTCAGCCGACACCTTGCTGGCCAGGGATGCGGCCCTGAAGCCGGCACTGGATGCAGCACTGGCGGCAGTACCGAATGCGCCGCGAGGCAATGAAAACCTGGCCGACAATCGCGTTGCCGAGCGTTGGCTGGCCCGTACCCGCACACTGCAGAAGCAGGGTATGCCGATCGATGAGGCCGGCCGTGAAGCGGCCTGGCGCATCTTCGGCGACGCACCGGGCGCGTACGGTACCGGCGTCAATCGCCTGACTGAACGCTCAGGCGCATGGCGCGAGCGTGACGAGATTGCCGAGGTGTATATCAAGCGCATGGGCCATGCCTATGGTCTCGGCGGTAGTGCGGCCAGTGGTATTGCGGCGGGCGGAGGGGCTTCCATCGGCGGCCAGCCGGCACATGCGGCACTGGTGCTGGCCCTTGGCGATGTGAAGCGCAGCTACCATGGCCGTGCCAGCAATCTCTATGGCCTGCTCGATAACAACGACGCTTTTGACTACCTCGGCGGCATGTCGCTGGCGGTGGAGCACATTACCGGCACGCCGCCTGAGGCCATGGTGCTGCAGCATGCCGAAGCCGGACGTGCCGACGTCGAACCATTGACGACAGCGCTGCTGTCCGAATTCCGCGGCCGCTATCTGAACCCGGCGTGGATCAAGCCGATGATGGCGCAGGGCTATTCGGGCGCCCGCACCATGGGGCAGGAGTTCCTCGAGAATCTATGGGGCTGGCAGGTGACGCGCCCCGACCTCGTCGAGAACTGGGCCTGGGACGAGGTCAAGGCAACCTACTTTGACGACAAGCAGAAGCTGGGGCTGAACAAGTTCCTGTCCGAAGGGCAGAACGCTCACGTCAAGGCGCACATGCTGGCGATCTTCATGGTCGCTGCGGAGAAGGGTTTCTGGAAAACCGATGCCGCTACCATCAAGCAGATGGGTGGTGAACTGGCACGACTGGTGACTAAGAACGGCCTGCCCGGTTCCGGCCATACCTCGCCCAACAACCCGATGTGGGCCTGGCTGCAGCCGCAGCTTGACAGCAGCGATGCGGCGGTGCTCGGCGCGACGCTGTCGCGTGCACGAGGCGAGCAGCTGCCGGCTTCTGCCTATGCTGCATCTGCTACCAGCAGCTCGGCTCCGGTAACGCCCAGCCCGGTAGCCGCGCCTGCTGCGCCCGTGCCCAAGGAGGCTGTGCCGGATGTTCAGTCGGCAGCAAAGAATGACAAGCGCTACTACGATGTGCAGCCGGTCGAAAGTAAGATCACGGTATCCAATGTGCTGCTGGCGCTGCTGCCCATCGTCGTCGCGCTGTTCCTGTTCGGTCTGTGGCGTAGCCGCCGCGCTCTTTGAGCGAGTTTGATTTTTGGAGAAACAATGAATTCCGTCTCATCCTTCCATTGGCTGCACGATGCCGTGACCTGGCTGCTGTGGCCTGCCATGCTGACGCTGCTGATCGGCTGCGTCATTGCCGTCGTTGAAGCCGGCCTGGCCGCCGGCGAGCGTTTTTGGGGACTCAAACAGATGCGTGAGAGTGGCAATGTCCTGCGCGTGCAGGCGCTTGCACGCCGCCGCCTGGAACGCGCCGATCTGCTGGCGCGCATTCCACCCATGCTGGGCCTCATGGCCACCATCATTCCACTCGGGCCGGGCCTTGCCGCACTGGGCCAGGGCGATCCTTCCAAGCTTGCCAGCGCGGTGACCGTGGCTTTCGATGCCACCGTACTCGGTCTTATCGCCGGTATTGCCGGTCTGGTGATCGGCAAGCTGCGCCGCCGCTGGTATGAAGAAGTGCTGGAGCACATGGAGGATGTGCAGTGAGCACAGCGGCCCAAGAAGAGCGCGCATCGCGCAAGCGGCTGCGCCTCTACTCCAAACTGGATGCGCGCTTTGACGATAGCGATGAGGACCCGCGTTCCAGCCTGGTCAATCTTGTTGATGTCATGCTGGTCTTCGCCTGCGGTCTGATGGCTGCCCTGGCGGCCAATGGCAAGGCGCAGCTGATGCCGCCAACGCCTATCGAAAAAGGGCAGGAGATCGAACGGCCTGCTACCGGCACGGGTTTGCAGGGACAGGGCTACAGTCGCGTTGGTGAAGTGTTTCGCGACCCCAAGACCGGCAAGCTGATTCTGGTTGAACCGGAAGCCGCGGCTTCTGCAATAAACAAAGGAAAACCTTGAGCACGAGTTGCCCCGCACTTTTTATCGCCGCACCGGCCTCGGGCCAGGGCAAGACATCCGTCACGGCGGCACTTGCACGTCTGCACAGCCGGCAAGGCAAGCGAGTGCGGGTTTTCAAGTGCGGCCCCGACTTCCTTGATCCGCAGATTCATGCGATTGCCAGCGGGAGGCCCTGCTGCAATGTCGATCTCTGGATGTGTGGCGAGGAAGATGCCGCGCAGCGCTTGTACATGGCTGCACAGGAGTCCGACCTGATTCTGGTTGAAGGCGTGATGGGCTTGTTCGATGGTCAGCCCTCGGGCGCCGATCTGGCGCAGCGCTTCAATATTCCCGTGCTGGCCGTGCTCGATGCACGCGCCATGGCGCAGACCTTTGCTGCGATTGCATTCGGCCTCAAACATTACCGCCCTGACCTTCCCTTCGCCGGTGTGCTGGCCAATAACGTGGGCAGTACCGGTCACGCGAAGATTCTGCAGGCCAGCCTGCCGGCCGATATCGGCTGGTTCGGTGCGCTGCCACGACTGGAAGCGGCAGCCTTGCCGGAGCGGCATCTGGGTTTGCTGCAAGCTGCCGAGATCGCCGATCTGACGGCGCGCCTTGATGCCATGGCCGATGCGATTGAGCAAAGTGCAGCGGCTGCGATGCCTGCGCCTGTGACTTTTGCGGCAGCACCGGCTGCCGTTGTGGAGCCCTTGCTGCATGGCCGGCGCATTGCGATTGCACGAGACGCAGCTTACGGATTCATCTATCCGGCCAACCTCGATACGCTGCAGGCGCTCGGCGCCGAGCTGAGTTTCTTTTCGCCGTTGGCTGGCGATGCCCTGCCCGAGTGTGATGCGGTTTGGCTACCGGGCGGTTACCCGGAGCTGCATGTCATTCAGTTAAGCAAACGCAGTGAGCTGTGGCAGTCATTGGTCGCGCATGTAGAGCTTGGCAAACCCTTGCTGGCCGAGTGTGGCGGCATGATGAGCTTGTTCGAGACGCTGACCGACCGTGAAGGTGCCGAACATCGCATGGGTGGGCTGCTACCTGGCCGCACCGTGATGCAGAAGAAACTGGCTGCGCTGGGGGCGCAGGAAACCGAACTGCCCGAAGGCACGCTGCGTGGGCATACCTTTCACTACTCGGCTTGCGAAACCGAGCTGCCGCCGCTTTGCCATGCAATCAAGCGAGGTTCGCGCGGCGCTGGGACGCCAGGTGAGCGCGTGTTCCGGCACAAGCGTTTGACGGCCAGCTATGTACACTTCTACTTTCCTTCCAATCCGGCCGCAGTCGCCGCATTGTTTTCTGCATGAAGCATCGTTTTGAAGATGCGGCGATCGCCGCCGTGTACCAGGCCATCGAGAGTCGTCGCGACATGCGATCGTTTGTGCCGGGCGCCTTGCCGGAGGGGTTGCTGCAACGCCTCTTTGCCGCGGCTCATGCCGGCCCCTCGGTCGGCTATATGCAGCCCTGGCGTCTGCTGCATGTCACTCGCAGCGAGATCCGCGAACAACTGATCGCCAGTGTCGATGCCGAGCGTGAGCGGACCGCTGCTGCCTTGCCGACGCGCGGGCAAGAGTTTCTGCGCCTCAAGGTGGAAGGCCTGCGCGAGTGCGCCGAGATCGTGGTGGTTGCCTTGATGGACGGTTGCGAGCCCCATGTCTTCGGTCGCCGCACCTTGCCGGAGATGGCGCTGGCCTCGGCCGCCTGCGCTATTCAGAACATGTGGCTGGCAGCGCGTGCCGAGGGTATTGGTCTCGGCTGGGTCTCGATCTTCGAACCCAATGAGCTCAAGCAAGTGTTCCGCATGCCGGATGATGCGCAACCGATTGCGATTCTGTGTATCGGCCCGGTGGCCGAATTTCCGCAAAAGCCCTTGCTCGAAAGCCAGGGCTGGGGCGCTCGCCTGCCGCTGGAGCAGGTCGTGTTCGCAGACGTTTGGCCGGCCGACGCCGAACCGACACCGACTGCCTATTGAGCTTTTATTTCGCTGCGCGCTATTTGGGGCGGCGGCTGCGCGCCTCGTCGAGCTGCGCACACATGATGTCGGCACCATCGAGCAGGCGCGGGGTGTGGCGTTGTAGCAGGACCGGATCGATAAAGAAAAGATTGCCGCGCTGTACGGCGGTGATACGCGGCCATTGCTTCCACGGCTCTACCCACTCCGGATGCTTGCTGCCCATGCCACCGACGGTAATGACCTCGGGGTTGGCCGCCAGCACGGCTTCAACACTGATGGTCGGTGAAATCGGCGCGAGGTCGGCAAAGACATTTTCACCGCCGCAAAGACGGATCACATCACTGATGATCTGCTTGGAGCTTACGGTCATCAAGGGTTTTTCCCAGACCTGGTAGAAGATGCGCACAGGGGTGCGGCCGCTGTATTGCTTCTTTAGTGTCGCGAGCCGGGTACGGAACCTGGTAGCGGCTTCGCGGGCGGTTTTCTCGTTACCGGTCAGCTCGCCGAAGCGTTCAAGATTGGTGGCGACATCATCGATGGTGCTGGGCTGAGTCAGGTATATCGGCACCCCCAGTGCGCGCAGTTTCTCTACGGTTCCCTTGGCATTGCCGCTCTGCCAGGCAATGACGAGATCCGGCTTCTGTGCCACTACAGCTTCAATGTCGACACGCGAATAGCCTCCGACACGTGGCAATTGCTTGGCTTCCTCCGGATAGTCCGAGTATTCCACTGCTGCAATTGTCTGGCTACCTGCACCTACGGCATAAAGCAGTTCGGTAACGTGTGGTGCCAGGCTGACGATGCGCTTGGCTGGCGCGGCCAATTTGATCACGGCACCGGTATCGTCGCGCACACTGATTTCGGCATGCGCCGTCAGCGCGAAAAGCAGAGCGGCAAGCAGGAGGGGCAGCTTCATGTGGTTTTCCATTCTTTGAGGGCGGTGTCCAGCCTGTTCCACTCTGGCTCAGTGCCAGGCAGGCCGAAGCGCAGCGCAGCGGAGTTTTCGAAGAGGCGAGTCAGGATTCCACGGACAGCGAGATACTTATGCAGCTCGACGGCGTGTACGCACGGGAGATAGCGGAAGAGTGCAACACCGCTACTTACACCGACCGTGGCGAGCATGCCTTCCAGTCGAGCAGTGGATTCAAGCAAGGTAGTTTTGGCGCTGGCTTGCCATGCGCGATCATTCAATGCAGCAGTGGCGACGACCCGCGCCGGATGTGACACAGCCCACGGCCCCAGCAGTTCGGCAAGGCCAAGGCGAATTTCATCAGCAGCGAACAGAAAACCCACGCGCGCACCGGCAAGCCCGAAGAACTTTCCGAGTGAGCGCAGCACGATCAGATTTGGATGACTGAGCCCGGCTGCGGTAGTGACGCTGCAGTGCATGTGCGGATCAATGAAAGCTTCGTCCACGATCAGAAAACCACCGCGTGTGGCCAGACGGGCTGCGGCATCGAGCAGGGTAGCTCGATCGAGCAAGCGACCATCCGGATTGTTGGGGTTGCACAGGACAATAATGCGTGCGATTTCCAGCGCCTCATCCAGCGAGGCAGAGATTGCAACGCGATGTCCTGCTGTCTGCCATGCGGCAGGATGCTCGTTGTAGAGCGGGCCGACACAGGCAACATTTTCAGTCGACAGCGTTTCTGCAAACCAGCGCGGCAAGGCCTGTATCGCTGCCTGCGAACCGGCCAGGGGCAGGAGAGCCGCGTTGTCGTAACAGGTGGTTGCGGCCGCTTCCAATCCGTCGTTGGGTTCTGGCAGGCGGTGCCATGCACTCAAGGGCAGCTCGGGCGGAATGTAGGGGTGCGGGTTGATGCCGGTGGAAAGATCCAGCCACTGCTCGCGCGGAATGCCGTAGCGGCGTATGGCTTCCAGCAGACGGCCGCCATGTTCAAGCATATGGCAGCCCCCATGCGGAGAGTTCCAGCAGCAGCACGACGGCCAGCCACAGAAATATGCCACGCCAGACCAGACGCAATGCGCGGACGATGTCATTGCCGCCTGGCGCAGCGCCCTGGCCCAGCGGGGGGCGTACTTCCATTTGTCCGTGATATTGCGCTGCGCCGCCTAGGCTGACTTCGAGTGCACCGGCACCGGATGCCATGACCGGGCCGGCATTCGGGCTGTCCCATGCCCTGGCCTGATTTCTCCAGCAACGCAAGGCATTGAGCGTGTTACCGAGTATGGCGTAGCTGAGTGCAGTCAGTCTTGCCGGCAGATAGTTGAGTACGTCATCGATGCGTGCCGCAGCCCAGCCAAAGTAACGCAGCCTGTCGGTGCGGTAGCCCCACATTGCATCGAGTGTGTTGGCCAGACGAAACATCAAGGCGCCGGCACCGCCGAAGAGAAAGAACCAGAATAGGGCGCCGAATACCGCATCGTTGCCATTCTCAAGCACGGTTTCAACCCCAGCCTTGGCGACGCCTGTGGCATCCAGTGCCGCCGTGTCGCGCGAGACGATGCGACCGACTGCCAGGCGCGCAGTCGGCAGATCGTGGGCCGACAACGCAACCGCAATGGCACGCGCATGTTCGTCGAGACTGCGAGCGCCGAGGGCGAACCAGAGCAGCAGAACATTCAGCAGAACCGACCAGACCATGGGCAAGTGGACGGTGAGCTGCAACACGAACAGAACAGGTGGCACCACCAGCAGAGCCCAGGCCAGGAGGCCGATTGCACGCGTGAATACCGCGTGACCGGGAGCCGCATTGCGCCGCAGCCGTTGCTCGACGCCATTCGCCAGCTTGCCGAAACCCACCAGCGGGTGCCAGCGGCGTGGCTCCCCGAAGAATCTGTCCAGGGCGACGCCGGTTAGAGCCAGCAGCGTCAGTGTGGGTAAGGGCATGGGATAATCAGTGCTACATCAGGAATCCGCCATTCTACGAGATGTCCAGCGCCAATCCTTCTGCGACCGCAGAGTCAAACACGATTTCCGCAGCCACCCCTTCACCGATACCGCCCTTCAAGACGTTGATGGTGCAGGGCTGCACCTCTGATGCCGGCAAGAGCGTGATGGTCGCGGCACTGTGCCGCATCCTGGCACGCCGCGGCGTGCGTGTGGCGCCCTTCAAACCGCAGAACATGGCCTTGAATTCTGCAGTTACGGTGGATGGCGGCGAGATAGGCCGTGCCCAGGCGCTGCAGGCTGTTGCTGCCGGTATTCCACTGCACAGCGATTTCAACCCGATTCTGCTCAAACCCAGTAGCGACATCGGCGCTCAGGTCATTATCCACGGCAAGGTGCGCAGCGACATGAATGCGCGCGATTACCATGCCTTCAAGCCTGAAGCCATGCGGGCCGTGCTTGAATCGTGGCAGCGACTGACCACGGCTTACGACACCGTGGTGGTGGAGGGTGCAGGTAGCCCGGCGGAAATCAATTTGCGTGATCGCGATATCGCCAATATGGGATTTGCCGAGGCCGTCGATTGCCCGGTGATCATGATCGCCGACATTGATCGCGGTGGCGTGTTCGCGCATCTGGTCGGTACGCTGGAGCTCTTGTCGCCGAGCGAGCAGGCGCGCGTAAAGGGCTTTGTCATCAATCGTTTTCGCGGCGATATCGGTCTGCTTCAATCCGGCCTTGACTGGTTGGAGAAGCGCACGGGCAAGCCGGTGTTGGCGGTACTGCCTTATCTGCACGGCCTCTTCCTTGATGCCGAAGATGCGATTGCAGGCGCGCTCGAAAGCAAACCCGATGCGCAACTCAAGGCGGTTGCGCTGGCGACACCGCGCGTATCGAACCACACCGATCTTGATCCCCTGCGTCTGCACCCGCAAGTCGACTTCAGCTGGGTGGGCCCGGGACAAAGCATTCCCCACTGCGATCTGATCATCCTGCCCGGCTCAAAGGCGGTGCAGAGCGATCTGACTTGGTTACGCGAGCAGGGTTGGGAGGTTCAGGTACGCAAGCACCTGCGCTATGGCGGCAAGGTGATCGGCATTTGTGGCGGCATGCAGATGCTGGGTACGCAGCTAGACGATCCGCTCGGTCTGGAAGGCAAACCGGGCAGCCGCATGCAGGGCTTGGGCCTGCTTGATATGCAAACCACGCTGGCAGCCGAAAAGCAGTTGCGTAATGTGCACGGCATCCTGTTCGACGGTAGTCCGGTCAGTGGTTACGAAATTCACATGGGCGTGAGTACGGGTACGGCTTTGCAAAATCCTGCCCTGCGTTTCGATGACGGACGCGCAGACGGTGCAGTTTCCGCCGACAGCCAGATTCTCGCCAGCTATTGCCACGGCCTATTCGATACGCCGGAAGCCTTGTCTGCGCTATTGCAGTGGGCGGGCCTCAAGGATGCTCGTCGCATTGATGCGTCGGCGCGGCGCGAGGCCGACCTTGATCGACTGGCGAACGCGGTGGAAGCTGCGTTCGCCTGGAACAAACTCAGCCTTTGAGTACCAGCGGCAGGCCGGCCGCCACAAAGGTGACCCGATCCGCCTGTGCAGCGACTTTCTGGTGCAGTCGCCCTGCTTCATCCACATAGCGCCGCGTGAGTTCGCCGAGCGGCACAATCCCCATGCCGACTTCATTGCTGACCAGAATAACATGCCCGGGCAAGGTGGGCAGTACATCAAGCAGCGCCTGTGTTTCCTTCAGCACTGCGTCCTTGTAAAGCAGATTGGACAGCCACAGCGTCAGGCAATCAACCAACAGCAGCTTTTCCGGCGCCGCCAGGGATTTGAGCAGTGTGGCGAGATACAGCGGCTCCTCAACTACCAACCATTCAGCGGGGCGTTGGGCACGATGTTGGGCGATGCGCGCCAGCATCTCGCTGTCCTCGACCATATCGACAGGATTGGCCGTGGCGACATAGGTAACGGTGAGACCGCTGGCAATCGCCTTTTGCTCGGCGAGAGCACTTTTACCCGAGCGGGCACCGCCTAGAATCAGTTCAATCATGATGACCTCAGCTTACATGAGAAAATCGCATCGTCATCCTTTGAACAGCACCTTCCATGACCGTTCCTTCCACCCTGGCCGCCGAACTGCAGGCGAAGATAGACAACAAGACCAAACCGCAAGGCGCGCTGGGGCAACTCGAAGCCCTGGCCCTGCAACTGGGGCTCATCCAGCAGACCTTGACCCCGCAGCTGCGCAAGCCGCGCATCCTCGTCTGCGCCGGCGATCATGGCGCGGCCAAGGCCGGGCTGTCGGCCTACCCGCAGGACGTGACCTGGCAGATGGTGCAGAACTTCCTCGATGGCGGTGCCGCCATCAATGTGCTGGCGCGTCAGGCCGGCATGCAGTTGGTGGTCGCGGATGCCGGCGTCAATCACGACTTCGATGTCTGCAACGGCCTGCTCGATGCCAAGGTCGCCTATGGCACGGCCAGCTATCTCGACGGCGCCGCCATGACCGTGGCGCAGTGCGATGCCGCCATGCGCCACGGTGCCAATGCGATGGAGGCTGCGCATGCCAACGGCTGCAATGTGATCGGCTTCGGCGAGATGGGCATAGGCAATACCTCGTCTGCTTCGCTGATCACGCACTGCCTGACCGGCGTGCCACTGGCCGATTGCGTGGGGCGCGGCACCGGCCTTGATGCGGCCGGCGTGGCGCGCAAGCTTGCCCTGCTGACGCAGGCCCTGGCTGCATGGACGGAACGCAACGATGATCCGCGCGCTGTCCTGGCGCGCTTCGGCGGCTTCGAGATCGCCATGCTCGCCGGTGCCATGCTGGCTGGTGCCGAGCACCGCATGGTGCTGCTGATCGACGGTTTCATCGTCACCGCGGCACTACTGGTGGCCTGCAAGCTCAACCCCGCCGTGCGCGATTGCTGCGTGTTTGCGCACTGCTCGGACGAAGCCGGGCATGCGCTGCAATTGCAGCATCTTGATGCGCGCCCGCTGCTGCAACTCGGCCTGCGCCTGGGCGAAGGCACCGGCGCTGCGCTCGCCTATCCGCTGCTCAAGGCCGCCTGCGCCTTCCTCGACGAAATGGCAAGTTTCGATGCCGCCGGTGTGAGCACCGCCTCGTGATGCGCACCGAGTTTGAATATTTCTTTGCCGCGCTGCGCTTCTTCACCCGCCTGCCGGTGCCGGCCTGGGTCGGTCACAGCGAGGATCAGCTCAATCATGCGACGCGCTATTTCCCGCTCATCGGCTGGCTGGTCGGTGCCATCGGCGCCGCCGTCACTTGGCTGGCGGCGCAAGTCCTGCCCCTGTCGCTGGCCGTTCTGCTGGGCATGGCGGCAACCTTGCTCGCCACCGGCGCTTTCCATGAGGATGGCTTCGCTGACAGCTGCGACGGTTTTGGCGGCGGCTGGGACAAGGCGCAGGTGATGCGCATCATGAAGGATTCGCGTATCGGCAGTTACGGCGCCATCGGCATGGGTGTGCTGCTGTTGTGCAAGTGGACGGCCCTGGTCGAGCTGGGACCGCTGCTGATCGTGTCCGCCTTGCTGGCCGGTCATGCCATTTCGCGCGCGGCGGCGGCGGCGCTGATCTTCAGTCTCGACTATGTGCGTGACGAAGACGGCAAGTCCAAGCCGCTGGCGGTTCGCCTCGGCAAGGGCGAAATGCTGCTGGTGCTGGCCTTCGGGCTGCTGCCGCTGGCACTGCTGCCCGGACAGCAGGCACTGCAGGGCGTGCTGGCGGTGCTGATAGCTACGCTGTGGATGGCGCGCTACACCGTGCGCCGCATCGGCGGCTACACCGGCGATGTGCTGGGCGCGACCCAGCAACTCGCCGAAGTTGCCTTCTATCTTGGCCTCTTGTGCGCCTTTTCCTGATCCGCCACCCGCAGCCGGAGATCGCGCCGGGGATTTGCTATGGGCGCAGCGATCTACCCCTGCGTGAGCCCTGGTCGGCCGAGGCATTGCGGGCGCGACTTCCCGCAGACATCTCTGTCGTCAGCAGCCCGCTGCAACGCTGCCGGGAACTGGCGGCGGCGCTGGCGCCGGATTGCCGCATTGACGAGCGTCTGACCGAACTGGATTTCGGGGCCTGGGAAATGCAGGCCTGGGATGACATTCCGCGCGCGCAGATCGATGCCTGGGCGGCTGATCCGCTCGGCTTCAGGGCGCATGGTGGCGAGAGCGTGCTGCAGATGCAGGCACGCGTGCAGCAGGTACTGGCCGAGCTCGACGGGCGCGATTGCGTCTGGGTCACGCACGCCGGCGTGATGAAGTTGGTACTGGCCGAGCTGCTGGCGCTGGCGCAGGACGAATGGCTGTCGCTGCGTTTCGCGCCTGCAGAAGTTACTGTGCTCGAGCGGGCACCCGCGACACCTGCAGGAAGTAGATGGTCACTGCAATCCCCGCGATAGCCAGGCTGGCCGTGCCGGCGTACCAGAAGCCGGGTGCGCCGACTTCGCGCACGATGCCCAGCCAGTAGCCGCCACCCAGGCCGACGCCCCACAGCGCCAGGGCGTACACCACCATCGGCACGGTGGTGCGCTTGAAGCCGCGCAGCACATTGATGGTCGAGGCCTGCAGCGCATCGGCGATGTGATACAGCGCCACCAGCTTGATGAAGGTCACGGCGATCGGATAGACGCTGGCGTCGTTGGTGTAGGCGTGGGCGATCAGCGGCGCGCCAAAGAACAGCACCGCGCTCACCAGCAGTCCCAGTCCCATCGCGGCAATCAGGCAGACCTTGCCGACGCGGCGCGCCATGGCCGGGTCGCCGCCGCCGAGTGCGCGGCCGGCCAGCACCGAAGCGCCAATACCCAGCGACATCGGCAGCATGTAGGTGAAGGAGGTCAGGTTGGCGGCAATCTGGTGCGCGCCGGACGTCTCCGGGCCGAAGCGGGCGATGAAGAGCGCCATGGCGGCGAAGGCGGAAATGTCGATCAGGAAGCTGGCGCCAATCGGCAGACCGAGCTTGAGGAACTCCTTGATCGCGGCCCAGCGCGGCGGGCTGTAGCGCGCAAAGACATGAAACTCGCGATAACTGCCGGAACGCATGGCCCACACCCAGGCCAGCACCGCATTGATCGCATTCACGATGGCAGTGGCCCAGGCGCAACCCGCGCCGCCGAAGTAGGGCAGCAACAGCCAGTTCAGCGGCAGCTTGAGCACCAGCCCGAGCAGATAGAAGCGCATCGCCGCGCGTGGCTGGCCGATGCCGGTAGCCAGGCCGTTGAAGACGCGGAACAGCATCAGCCCGGGCGCCGCCCAGCTGCTGGCAATCAGGTATTCGCTGGCGTGATGCCTCACCTCCGCCGGCATGTCGACGAACTGGAGAATGAGCTCGGGGAAGCGCAGCAGCAGCATGGAAAAGACCGTGACACCCAATGCCACCCACAGGCTCTGGCGCACTTCTTCACCGACTTCCTCGGGCTTGCCGGCGCCATGCAGGTGGGCGATCAGCGGCGTCAGGGCCAGCAGCACACCGCTGCAGGTGACCATGATGGTCAGCGTGACCACCGCGCCGATGCCGACGCCAGCGAGTTCGACCGCGCCGAGACGGCCGGCCATGACGGTATCGATCACGCCGTAGCCGGTCAGGGCGAGTTGGGAAACAAGGACCGGCCAGGCAATCTGGAAGATCTTGCGGAAGAGGGGGAAGAAGTTGAGTGCTTGCATGAGGCGGCGGAGTGTACCTCAGGCGCTTCATTCCTTTCCATTCAAAGCTTTAATGCGGGCAGGGTTTAGTGTTGCAGCGCAATACCTTAGAATATTGTCTTTGCAGGACACCCCTATAAAAATGACTGCCCGGCTGCGCGAAATCCCCTACAACTACACTTCGTTCTCCGATCGGGAGATCGTGATCCGCCTGCTCGGCGAAGAGATGTGGAGCGTGCTCGAAGTGTTACGCAATGAGCGCGTCACCGGACGCTCGGCGCGCATGCTCTACGAGGTGTTGGGCGACATCTGGGTGGTGCAGCGCAACCCCTATCTGGAAGACGATCTGCTCGCCAATCCGGATCGTCGCGCCGCGCTGATCGAAGCCTTGCGTCACCGCCTGCGCGAGGTCGACAAGCGCCGCGCCGGCAATGAGCGCGTCGGTCGTCTGGTCGAGGCCGCCAACACCGCGGTCGACCGTTTTGCCAAGCATTTCTCCGATACCTGGGACCTGCGCAAGCAGGCGATGAAGACGCTGTCGCGCCACACGCGCAAGGACAACATCGCTTTCGACGGGCTGGCCCGCGTCTCGCACGTGACGGACGCTACCGACTGGCGCGTCGAGTATCCCTTTGTTGTCCTCTACCCGGACACCGAAGAGGAAATCGGCCCGCTGGTACGCGGCTGCATCGAGCTTGGCCTGACCATCATCCCGCGCGGCGGCGGCACCGGCTATACCGGCGGCGCGATTCCGCTGTCGGCCAACTCGGTGGTCATCAATACCGAAAAGCTGATCGATCTCGGCAAGGTCGAACAGCAGACGCTACCGGGTGCCGATCGCCCCTACGCGACCGTATTCACCGGCGCCGGCGTGGTTACCCGCCGCGCCATGGAAGCGGCCGAAGCCGCTGACCTCGTGTTCGCCTGCGACCCGACTTCGGCCGACGCCTGCTGTGTGGGCGGCAACATCGCGACGAACGCCGGCGGCAAGAAAGCCGTGCTGTGGGGCACTGCGCTCGACAACCTGGCCTCGTGGAAGATGGTCGATCCCGACGGCAACTGGAAGCTGATCGAGCGCCTCAACCACAACTTCGGCAAGATCCATGACCAGGAGATGGTGCAGTTCCGCGTGCGCACCTATGCGCCGGAGGATGCTGCCTGCGTGAAGCACATCAAGGAGGAGATCGTCGAGCTGCCGGGCGCGAAGTTCCGCAAGGTCGGCCTCGGCAAGGACGTCACCGACAAGTTTCTTGGCGGCTTGCCCGGCGTACAGAAGGAAGGTACCGACGGCATCATCACCTCGGCGACCTGGATCCTGCACCGCATGCCCACGCATACGCGCACCTTCTGTCTGGAGTTCTTCGGCCAGGTGCGTGAAGCGGTGCCCTCGATTGTCGAGATCACCGATTACCTGAAGAGCCAGCCGGGCGGTGCCATCCTCGCCGGTCTCGAGCATCTGGACGAGCGCTATGTGCGCGCCGTCGGCTATGCGACCAAGGCCAAGCGCCACGGCCGGCCCAAGATGGTGCTGATCGGCGACATCGTCGGCGACGACGAGACCGCCGTCATGGCCGCCGCTTCGGAAGTGGTGCGCATGACCAATCTGCGTGGCGCCGAAGGCTTCATCGCCGTCACGCCCGACATGCGCAAGAAGTTCTGGCTCGACCGCGGCCGCACTGCGGCCATTGCCAAGCATACCAATGCCTTCAAGATCAACGAAGACGTGGTGATTCCGCTGCCGCGCATGGGCGACTACTGCGACGGCATCGAGCGTTTCAACATCGAGTTGTCGATCACCAACAAGCTCGAGCTGTGCGACACGCTGGCCGATTTCTTCAAGGGTGATATTCCGCTCGACGTGGCCGATACCGGTCTCGACAAGGATGTGCTGCTCGGCGACCGCCGCGAACGCGCGCTGGAGCTGCTCGCCGCCACGCGTGTCCGCTGGCAGTGGCTGTATGACAATCTGGATACGCCGCTGGCCCAGGCCGAGGCGCAGTTTGCGCAGCACGGCATCACGGCGGGCGAACTCAGTAATCGCGCCAGCAATCCGACCCTGTTCCACCGCATGCAGGATTACTCGGTGCGGGTGTCGTGGGTGCGCGAAATCCGCGAACCGCTGGACATCATGTTCTCCGGTGATCCTTACCGTTCCATCCGCGAGCGCATGCAAGCCATCCACAAGGCGGTGCTGCGCGGCCGGGTCTTCGTCGCCCTGCACATGCACGCCGGCGACGGCAATGTGCACACCAACATCCCGGTCAATTCCGACCACTACCAGATGCTGGCCACCGCCACGCACACGGTCGAGCGCATCATGAAGCTGGCCAAGTCGCTGGGCGGCGTGATCTCCGGCGAACATGGCGTCGGCCTGACCAAGCTGGAATTCCTCGACGAGGAAGAGATCGCGCCGTTCTGGGCCTACAAGGCCAAGGTCGATCCGCAGGGCCGTTTCAATCAGGGCAAGCTGATGCCGGGCGCCGACCTGTCGCGCGCTTACACACCGTCCTTCTCGCTGCTCGGCACCGAGTCGCTGATCATGGAGCAGTCTTCGATCGGCAAGATCAATGAATCGATCAAGGACTGCCTGCGCTGCGGCAAGTGCAAGCCGGTCTGCTCCACGCATGTTCCGCGTGCCAATCTGCTTTACTCGCCACGCAACAAGATCCTCGCCACTTCGCTGCTGACCGAAGCCTTCCTTTACGAAGAGCAGACCAGGCGCGGCATCTCGCTCAAGCACTTTGATGAGTTCTCGGACGTGGCCGACCATTGCACCGTATGCCACAAGTGCGTGACCCCGTGCCCGGTCGACATCGACTTCGGCGACGTGTCCATCGCCATGCGCAACCTGCTGCGCGAACAGGGCAAGAAGAAGTTCAATCCGGGCACGGCTGCGGCCATGGCCTTCCTCAACGCCAAGGATCCGGCCACCATCAAGCTGATCCGCACCGGCATGATCGAGTGGGGCTACAAGGCGCAGCGCCTCGGCCACCGGGTCGGCAAGGCGCTGGGCCTGATCCGTCCGCAGACCGAGCACCCGCCCGCCACGCTGGGCAAGCCGCCGCTCAAGGCGCAGGTGATCCACTTCATCAACAAGCCCATGCCGGGCAACTTGCCCAAGCGCACTTCGCGCGCGTTGCTGGACATCGAGGACGACAAGATCGTGCCGGTGATTCGCGATCCGCACAAGGTGAATGCCGCCGACTACAACGGTGATGCAGTGTTCTACTTCCCCGGCTGCGGTTCCGAGCGCCTGTTCTCGCAGGTGGGTCTGGCCACCCAGGCCATGCTCTACCACGTCGGCGCGCAAACCGTGCTGCCGCCCGGCTATCTGTGCTGCGGCTATCCGCAGACCTCGGCTGGCGATGAGGTCAAGGGGCAGAAGATCACCACCGACAACCGCGTGCTCTTCCATCGCGTCGCCAACACGCTCAACTATCTCGACATCAAGACGGTGATCGTGTCCTGCGGCACCTGCATGGATCAGTTGCAGAAATACGAGTTCGAGAAGATCTTCCCCGGCTGCCGCCTGCTCGACATCCACGAGTATCTGCTCGAGAAGGGCCTCAAGCTCGACGGCGTCAGCGGTACGCGCTACATGTACCACGACCCCTGCCACACGCCGATGAAGACGCATAATCCGTTGAAGACGGTGAATACCCTGATGGGGCAGCCGGTGGCATTGTCCGACCGCTGTTGCGGCGAGTCCGGCACGCTGGCCGCCACGCGCCCCGACATTTCGACCCAGGTGCGCTTCCGCAAGCAGGAAGAAGTCGAGAAGGGCGCAGCGGCATTGCGCGCCGATGGTTTTGATGGGGATGTGAAAATCCTCACCTCCTGTCCGTCCTGTCTGCAAGGCCTGTCGCGCTACGACAATGACGCCGATACTTCGGCCGACTACATCGTGGTCGAGATGGCCAAGGCCATCCTCGGCGACGAATGGATGAAGGACTACGTGGCCGCTGCCAACAATGGCGGCATCGAGCGCGTGCTGGTCTGAGCGCCGGGCTCAGAAACAAAAAGGGCAACCCGCGGGTTGCCCTTTTTGTTGCGCTGCGCGAGATCAGATGCCGCGCAGCTTCTGCATGACCTGATGGTAAATCTCGACCGACTCGGCCTCCGAAGAGGCGCGCATGCCGAGGTCGCGCGCGCGGCCGTCGCTGAGGCCGTACACCCAGCCATGCACGGTCAGCTGCTGACCGCGTTGCCAGGCGTCCAGGACCACGGTGGTCTGGCAGACATTGACCACCTGCTCGACCACATTGAGTTCGCACAGCTTGTCTACGCGAGCCTCGGGAGCAGCTTTCTCGATGATGTCCATGTGATGGTCGCGCACATCCTTGATATGGCGCAGCCAGTTGTCGACGAGCCCGTGGCGCTGGTTCTCCAGCGCGGCGCGCACGCCGCCGCAACCATAGTGGCCGACGACGATGATGTGCTTCACCTTGAGCACGTCGACGGCGAATTGCATCACCGACAGACAGTTGAGGTCGCTCGGTACGACCACGTTGGCGACGTTGCGATGCACGAAGACTTCGCCCGGGTCGAGGCCGGTGATCTGGTTGGCCGGCACGCGGCTGTCGGAGCAGCCTATCCAGAAATATTCAGGGTGCTGCTGATTGGCGAGGCGACTGAAATAGCCTGGGTCTTCAGCGATGCGCTTTTCCGCCCAGGCGCGATTGTTATCCAGCAAATGGTTGAGTGGTTCGGAGTTCATGCGGCATCCTTGATTGGTACACCGCCATTTTACTTGAGACGGATTCACCGACTCCATACCGAATTCACCGGAAGCGGGAAATTCCCCATAGAATGAGGATATAAGAAGAATAAATCCCGGCCAGCGGGCCACCTTTGGGAGGGGGCATGGAAAGCGCGATGCAGGACCGCAACCTGTTTCTCGGCAGGCAACCGATACTCGACCGCCAGCAGGCAACCCTGGGCTATGAGTTTCACTTCCAGCCGGTGGACGCCGAGCAGGGCAGGGCTTTGCCGGCTGCCGTGGCGACGGCCGAAATGGTGTGCGGCGCCTTTGCCGAACTGGGCCTGTCCAAGGCGCTGGGCAAGCAGCTTGCCTTTATTCCCGTAGACGAAGAGTTTCTGTGCAACGAGCTGATCCAGGTGCTGCCGGTCGAGCAGGTGGTGTTGGTGGTCAAGCCCGGAGTCTCGGCCGCCGCCATCGAGCGGTGTCGCGAGCTGCGCAGCGCCGGTTACACGCTGGCGATTGAAGGCTGTGATGGGCTGAACTGCGGCCCATTGCTCAATCTCGCCAGCTACGCCAAGCTGGATATTGAAGGCTGCGATGAAGCCCAGTTGGCCGCCATCGTCAGCCAGTTGCGTGTGCTGCCGATCAAGCTGATCGCCGGCAAGGTCGAAACGCCGGATACGCACGCACTGGCCGAACGCCTCGGCTTCAACGGTTACCAAGGCTATTACTTCGCCCGCCCGGTGCTGGTTTCCGGCCGCAAACTCAGCGTGGCGACGCAAACGTTGTTGCGCCTGATCACCCTGCTGAACCAGGATGCCGACACCGCCAAGCTCGAAGCGGTGATGAAGGGTGAGCCCGGCCTGGTCGCCAATCTGCTGCGCCTGTCCAATTCAGTCGGCGTTAGCGGCGTCAGTGCCAAGACAACCTCGGTGCGGCATGCCATCGCTCTGCTCGGACGCGACCCGCTACGTCGCTGGCTGCGCCTGCTGATGTTCGCGCATCCCGATGGGCGCGGCATCCGCAGCAATCCTCTGATGCAGCTTGCTGCGCTACGCGGGCATTTTCTCGAACTGCTGGTCAAGCGCTGCTATCCGGCGCGCCCGCAGATGGCTGACCCAGCCTTTATCGTCGGCCTCATGTCGGTGATGCCGGCGGCGCTGGAAATGCCCATGGGCGAAATCCTGGAGCAGATTACCGTCTCCGACGAAGTGCGCGCCGCGCTGGAAAGCCGCGGCGGCCAGCTGGGCCAGTTGCTCGAGCTGATCGAGCATTACGACAACAACAATATCGACGGCGCTGCCGCCTTGCTCGCCCGTATGGGCGGCCGCCTCGGCAACCAGACCTTGAACCTCTGCCTCAGCGAGGCGATTGCGTGGATGATGGGCCTGGGCGACGAGGCTTAGCGCAACGC
The DNA here is from genome assembly GCA_035565355.1 of Rhodocyclaceae bacterium. Classification (GTDB taxonomy): domain Bacteria; phylum Pseudomonadota; class Gammaproteobacteria; order Burkholderiales; family Rhodocyclaceae. The sequence goes on along the minus strand of DATMSM010000029.1, from coordinate 42,852 downwards.
CCTCATTCCGTCGCATCGACGATGTTGCCCCAGACGGGGAAGGGGTCGTCCAGGTTTACCCAGCCGTCGGGGCCCAGCGCGAACTCGTCGTCCGTGAGCAGGCAGGCGTCAAAGCGGGCGCGCAACGCAGCCTCATCCATTTGCATGCCGATGACGACCAGCTCCTGACGGCAATCGCCGAATTTTTCGTTCCAGTTCTGTTCGATGATGGCCAGGCTTTCCGGATCGGTGGGCCAGTCCTCGTCAGGTACGGCTGCCCACCACAGGCCGCCCAGGCCGTGGCGGCAGGCAGCGCCGGCCTGCGACCAGCTGGCCGCGAATTCGGGGCGGGTGGCGAGCCAGAAATAGCCTTTGGAGCGCACCACGCCGGCCCATTCCGAGTTGATCATGGCCCAGAAGCGTTGCGGGTGGAAAGGCCGGCGGGCGCGGTAAACAAAGCTGCTGATCCCGTACTCTTCGGTTTCCGGGACATGCTCGCCACGCAGTTCCTTCAGCCAGCCGGGTGCCTGCTGCGCCTGTTCGAAGTCGAAGAGGCCGGTGCCGAGAACATGCTCCAGAGGCACCTTGCTGAATTCGGCGTACTCGACGCGCGCCCGCGGATTCAGGGTACTGAGAATGGCGGCCAGCTTTTTCCGTTCAGAGAGGCTGACGAGGTCGATCTTGTTCACCACGATGACGTCGCAGAACTCGATCTGCTCGATCAGCAGATCGACAACCGTGCGCTCGTCTTCCTCGCCCATGGACTCGCCGCGCGCCGACAGGCTGTCCTGGGAACCGTAGTCGCGCAGGAAGTTGTAGGCATCGACGACGGTGACCATAGTGTCGAGGCGGGCGATATGCGACAGGCTCTGGCCTGCTTCATCCTCGAAAGTAAAGGTTTCCGCCACCGGCAAGGGTTCCGAGATGCCGGTCGATTCAATCACCAGATAATCGAAGCGGCCTTCGCGGGCGAGGCGGCTGACCTCGACCAACAGGTCTTCGCGCAGCGTGCAGCAGATACAGCCATTGCTCATCTCGACCAGTCTTTCATCCGTGCGCGACAGCTCCGCGCCGCCGTTACGCACCAGTGCTGCGTCGATATTCACCTCCGACATGTCGTTGACAATGACGGCGACCTTGCGGCCTTCGCGGTTGTTGAGGATGTGGTTAAGCAGGGTGGTCTTGCCGGCGCCGAGAAAGCCGGACAGGACGGTGACCGGCAGGCGGGCAGCGCCCGCCTCAGAGGCTGGATGGAGTTGCATCGGGTGAGGCTCCGTAACGGGAAATCAGGGTGGCGATATGCGCCAGGCTTTCACGCAGGCGCGCTTCGCTCAGATTGCGCGTGATGAAAACGAGACGGCTCTTGCGGTCGGCATAGGCCGGGTCGTCTGGCCAGGCGGCCATGCGTATGCTGGGATAGCGTGTGTGCTGAAGGCATTGCACGATGCGCGGGCCGGGCTCGCCCTGGATGTTGACCAGGCCCTTGATGCGCAGGATCTGCTCACCATGGCCCTGCAGCAAGGTATCCAGCGTGGTGCTGACGCCGCCCCAGGCGAGCGGCGCATCGAAGGTGATGACGAAGCTTTCCACCTCGCTGTTGTGCACCGGCGCTCTGGGCGCGTGCTTGCCGTAGCTGAGGCGCCGCAACGACGCCTGTTCGCCGACCCTGGCCTCGGCCAGCCAGGCGGCAACGTCGGGCGTCTTACTGGCAGGGTCATAGAGGCCGATATCGACGATGTCGGCGGCGGCAATGCTGCCCTTGCTCGATTGCAGCTGAGTGGCCGTGGGGTTAAGTGAAGCGAGGCGGATGGCGAGTTGCTCGAGCTGCTGCGCGTCGGCGAGATCGCATTTGCTGATGACCAGGCGGTCGGCCATGACGACCTGCTTGAGCGCTTCGACATTGCTCTCGATCTGGTCGACGCCATGCGTGGCGGCGATGACGGTGACGACGCCGTCGAGGCGGAAGCGCTCGGCGGTGAAATGGTCGCTGAGCAGGGTGTGGATCACCGGCGCCGGGTCGGCGATGCCGGTGGTCTCGATGATCACGCGCTTCGGCACCGGAATCTGCTTGCGCTGAGCGCGGTTGAACAGGTCGCGCAAGGCCTTGGGCAGGTCGCCGCGCATACTGCAGCAGATGCAGCCGGAATCGAGCAGCAGGACTTCCTCGTCGATCTTTTCGACCAGCAGATGGTCGACGCCAACCTCGCCGAACTCGTTGATGAAGACGGCCGCATCCTCGAAAGCCTTCTGCCACAGCAGCGTATTCAGCAAGGTGGTCTTGCCGGCGCCGAGGAAGCCGGTCAGCAAGGTGATGGGAATGCGCTTGTCTATCTCAGTCATTTTTTGCAATCAAGTTGCATTTGTGAGCAATAAAAAACTCAGGCGGCGTTGCAGGCCGGACATTGGCCACGGATGGTCAGCTCGGCCTGCTGGAAGGTGTAGCCCTCGGGCAGCCCGACCACCATGGCCGGATTCAGGTCGCCCAGGCACAGGGTTGCGCCGCAACCGCTGCAGCAGAAATGCGGATGGGCGTGGCCGCTGCGTTTGTCCTGGGCCGAGAAACGCCAGGTGCGGTCTTCGCCAGAGAGGCGGTGGGCGAGGTCTTCCTCGACCAGGAAGTCTAGGGTGCGGTAGAGCGTGACGCGGTCGAGGCGATTGCCGGCAGCGGCGAGCGACTCCTCCACCTCGTGGTGGGTGAGGGCGCGGCCGGCCGCGAGCAGCACGTCGAGCGTAGCGACGCGGGCAGGCGTGGCGCGCAGACGGCGTTCCTTGAGCAATTGCTGGATATCCATTTGCAACATTGTTGCATAAAATTCTGGACTCGCAAAGGGCGCTCCTCTACAATGCGCTCCAGTTTCTAGCGCTGCCCAGTGCAGTCGCCTACATGGGGGAAGGCCCCCGACTTATTTCACTTCATGGTTTTCTGCCCCCATCATGTCCGCTCGTCTTCTGCTCAAGCCCGGCAAGGAACGCTCGCTGTTCCGCCGCCATCCCTGGTTGTTTGCCGGTTCCGTCGCCCAGCTCGACGGGCGTGCGCGCTCGGGCGATACCGTGGACGTGATGGACGGCGATCGCCTGATCGCCAAGGCGGCCTGGAGCCCGGAGTCGCAGATACGCGCGCGGGTCTGGTCCTTCGATCCTAACGAGACCATAGACAACGCTTTCTTCAAGCGTCGTGTGGCGGCGGCAGTGGCGCGCCGTCAGGCCCTGCCAGAACTGCGCCAGCAGAACGGCTTGCGCATCCTGCATGCCGAATCCGACGGCCTGCCCGGCGTTATCGCCGACCAGTATGGCGACATGGTGGTGATCCAGTTGACCAGCGCCGGCGCCGACAAGTGGCGCAGCGCCATCGTCGATGCCATCGTCAAGGCGACCGGATGCGCGCGCGTCTATGAGCGTTCCGATTCCGAAGTGCGCAAGCTCGAAGGTCTGGAGCCGACTACAGGCTGGGTGTATGGGGAGGCGCCGAGCGCCGATCCCATCATCGAAGAGCACGGCGTCAAGATGGCCGTGAATTATGCGGGCGGCCACAAGACCGGTTTCTACCTCGACCAGCGCGACAATCGCCGCATGACGCGCGAACTCGCCGCCGGCCGCCGTGTGCTCAACTGTTTCTGCTACAGCGGCGGTTTCTCGTTGCAGGCGCTGGCGGGCGGTGCGAGCGAAGTGATTTCCATCGACAGTTCCGGCCCGGCGCTTGCCACCGCGCAACAGAATCTGGAGCTCAACCCCGAGCTGCTGGGCAAGCAGAATGAATGGCGCGAGGACGATGTGTTCCAGGCCCTGCGCAATCTGCACAAGGCCGGCGAGAAGTTCGATCTGATCATTCTCGATCCGCCCAAATTTGCGCCGTCGTCCGCGCATGCTGAGCGCGCCGCGCGCGCCTACAAGGACATCAATCTGCATGGCTTCAAGCTGCTCAATCCGGGCGGCCTGATGATGACTTACTCCTGCTCGGGCGGTATCGGCATTGACCTGTTCCAGTCCATCGTCGCTGGCGCTGCACGCGATGCCAGCCTGGTGACGAATATGAGCGCCCGCATCGTGCAGCGCCTGCAGGGCGCCGCCGATCATCCCGTCGATCTGGCCTTCCCCGAGGGCGAGTATCTCAAGGGCCTGCTGGTGCAGGTCGATTGATGGATTGCTAGACTTCGTACTGTCGTGAAGAAACACCTTACCCACCTGCTGCTGGCTTTCCTGCTGCTCTGCGCGCAATCCTTTGCCGCAGCGCATGCGCTCGAGCACGCGGCGGATGAGGGCAAGGGTTTGCCCACGCATGCGTGCGAACTGTGCCTGGCCGGCCATGACCTGGGTGCTGGCCTCGGCAGCAAGATGGCCACGCCGGCCATTGTCGCCGCTGCCTGGATTCCGCATGCCTATACCTGCTCGGATCGCGACGCCCTGCCTGCGCCCGAGGCCCGCCAGCAGTCCCCTCCCCAAGCCTGAACGCCCCGCTCACGCTGTCGCCGCACTGAGTGCCGCGGCCGTATTCCATTCGCGTTTCAGGAGTTTCAACATGCCGTACCGCAAGACTATTGCGCGCCATCTGCGCGCACGCCCCGCATTTCGCGCGCCGACCGCCGTCGCCTTGGTTTCGTCCCTGGTTTCTTCTTCCCTGACCCTGGCCCAGGAGGCGCACACCGAACTTGCTCCGGTGGTCGTTACCGCCAATCCGCTCGGCAGCGGTTTGTTCGACATGGTGACGCCGGTTTCCATCGTCAATCGCAAGGAAATATCCGAGCGCGGCGGCGTCACACTGGCTGAAACCCTGGAGGGTGTGCCCGGCGTAAGTGCCTCGAACTTCGGCCCGAATGCCTCGCGTCCCGTGATTCGCGGCCTCGATGCCGACCGCATCAAGCTGATGCAGAACGGGGTCGGCATCATGGATGTATCCGCGTTGAGCCCCGACCATGCCGTGCCCATCGATCCGCTCGTGATCGAGCAGATCGAAGTCGTGCGCGGCCCGGCGGCCTTGCTTTACGGCGGCAGCGCCGTGGGGGGCGTGGTCAACGCCATCGACAATCGCATTCCGCAGGAAGCCTTGAGCGGCATCAGCGGGCGCGCCGAGGCACGCGTGGGTGGCGCAGGCAACGAGAAAAGCAGTGCGGCAGTGATCGAAGGCGGTAATGGTGTGTTGAGCCTGCACGTCGATGCCTTCCAGCGTCGCACCGAAGATCTGAAGATTCCCGGTTATGCACGTTCGGCCCGTTTGCGTGCAAGCGATCCGCAAACCACCGAAGCGCACGGCCGTCTGCCCAACAGCAATGGACGGAGCGATGGTGGTGCGATCGGCGCTGCACTGAACTTTGATCGTGGCTATGCCGGCCTGTCCTACTCCACCTACGCGTCCGACTACGGCACGGTGGCGGAAGAGGATGTGCGCATCCACATGAAGTCGGAGCGCATGGACTTTGCCGGCGAGCTGCGCGAACTGGGGCCCTTTATCGAGAAGATCAAGCTGCGCTACGCCCATACCGATTACCAGCACGAGGAGCTGGAGGGCGGCGCTGTCGGCACGCTCTTCCGCACCAAGGGCGACGAGGCCTCCATCGAGGCGACGCACGGCAAAATAGGCTTGCTGTCCGGCGTGCTTGGCGTGCAGTTCCGCAATGCCGATTTCTCCGCGCAGGGCGAGGAGGCACTGCTGCCGTCCATCAAGACCAACTCCCGCGCCGTGTATCTGTATGAGGAACTGCCTTGGGAGCAATGGAAGTTCAGCTTCGGCGGCCGCGTTGAAAGCGCCAGCGTGGATTCCGCCGGTGGCGGGCCGGACGATCCGAATCTGGCGCCGGGCACACCGCGTTTCGGCAACGCGCAAAGCCGCAACTTCACACCCAAGAGTGCCGCCGCCGGTGCGCTGTACAAGTTCGACGAGCGCTGGTCGTTGGCGACGAATCTCTCGCACACCGAACGCGCACCCAGCTTCAACGAGCTGTTCGCCAACGGCGCCCATCCGGCCACGGGACAGTATGAGGTCGGCAATCCCAATCTGGGTGTCGAGAAGTCGAACGGCATCGACCTGCAACTGCGCTGGAAGCAGGGCCTCAACTCGGCCAAGCTCGGCGCCTTCCATACCCGCTTCAAGGATTACATCGCGCTTTACAGCACCGGCAATCGGCGCGAGGACGACGGTCTGATCGACCCGGCCGGCGAGTTGCCCGAGGCGCAGATCAGTGCGGTGGCGGCAAAGTTCAGCGGGCTGGAGGCGGAGAGCAAGTTCCACGTCTATGAAGGCACGGGCGATCTAGACCTGCGCCTGAAGGCCGACTATGTGCGCGCCAGCAACGCCGACACCGGCGAGCCGCTGCCGCGCATCGCCCCCTACCATCTTGGCATCGGACTGGACTACCGCCTTGCCGCGTTTAGCGCACGTTTCGACGTGAGCTATGCGGGCAAGCAGAACCGGGTAGCGGAGGGCGAGCTGCCGACCGACGCCTATACCCTGGTCAATGCCATGTTCAGCTACCGCCTGCGTTCGGCCCTGCCTAATGCAGAAGTCTTCCTCAAGCTCAACAATCTACTCAACGAGGAAATCCGTTTGCATACTTCGGTGCTCAAGGACATTGCGCCACGCAGCGGTCGTAGCGGCCAGTTGGGTGTACGGCTGGCATTCTGAGCGGCTTGCCCTACAGGAAGGCTGGCGGCGGCCGTTAGCCTTCCTATCCGGGTTGTGCCCTGGCCCTGTCTTGTTCGAGAATGTATCTTTTTCACCAAAAGCCAACAGAGCGCACAAGCCGTGCAGGGTCAAGGCTTTGCTGGGCCTGGCACGCTGTCTGCCACTGGCAGTGGCGGTCTGGGTAGAGATAAACCCATGAACGGATTGGTTTTAATTTGCGGAAAATGTTGGCAATGTGCTACAAGTAGTCCGTAGCATCTGCCCATTTATTCCATTTATTTGGTCGTCATATCGTGTCTCCATCCGTCCAATCGTCGCGCAAACCCTCGCCTGCCAAGGAGAGCTCTGCCGTGAGCAAGGCCGGTACGGACGATGACGACCCTTTCAGCCTGGATTTCACCAAGATCAGTCTGGACGAGGAGTCGGTCCCCGCACCGCAGCCAGCACTAGCGCGTGTGAGCGAGCCGGCCAAGGTGGCGGTCGAGCCGCCCAAGCCGGCGCCCGCGGCACCGGCTGCGGAGGCGCCCAGTGCATTTGCCTCTTTTGATTCGCCGCTGGAACTGCTGGATTTTGCCTCGATGTCTGCTGAGCCGGCTGTCGAGACGCCCGTACCGGCAGCGCCGGCCAAGGAAAAGCCCAAGGCGGCGGCAGCACCCAAGGCTGCGCCCAAGCCGGCCCCGCAAACCGAGCTGCTGCTCGATATTGCGCGCCAGCACGCGGCCGGCAAGACGGCCGAGGCCAGCGGCGCACTCGAGGCCGCCCTGCGTGCCGGTACTTTGGGCAAGTCCACCGAGCAGGGCTGGGGCATGCTCTTTGACCTGCTGCAGATACTCAACCGGCGTCAGGCTTTCGAAAATCTGGCCGATGCCTATGCCAAGCGCTTCGAGAAATCCGCCCCCGCTTGGCTGGATGCCTCGGGCGAGGTGGATGAAAGCCTTGAATCCGGTGGTGCCGCTTATGTAGCGCTATCCGGCATACTCAGCGCCAGCAGTGAAGGTGCGTTGAAGAAGCTGGTCGAGATTGCTGGCAGCAATCCAACCGTGCGCCTGGGTCTGCTCAAGGTCACCGATGCCGGCAATGACGGCTGCCGCCTGTTGCTGGACGCGCTGCGCGCCATCAAGAAGCAGGGCCGCGAATGCCTGCTGACGGGCGCCGATGAATTCGCCGCCATGCTCGCCAACAAGGTCGAGATGATGAAGCGCGAGCGCGAGGAAACCTGGCTGCTACTGCTGGAGCTCTATCAGCGCGCCGGTAATCAGGATGCGTTCGAGGATACGGCGGTCGCTTATGCCGTGACCTTCGAGGTATCGCCGCCTTCCTGGGATGCGCCTGCGCTGGGCAAGGCCACCGCCAAACCGGCGGCCAAGAACAAGGACCCGCTGGTGCTGGAGGGCGAGTTGCTCGCCGGCATGAACACGATTGCGACACTGGCCGCCGCTGCCAAGGGCAAGGATGCCATCACCATCGAGACCGACAATCTGGCGCGCATCGATGAAGTCAGCACCAAGATCCTGCTGGATACGCTGAGCCCCTTGCATGAGCAGGGGCTGCATATCCGCATCCGCGGCGCCAACCTGCTGGTGGCCACGCTGCTGTCGGCGAGCGGGCTTGATAAAATAGCCAGCATTGAAACCCGCCGCCGCTAAGAAGAGCTGAATAAGCTACTGCGCGGACGTATGGCCGCGTGGTCCGGTGCTCGGAATCCTCATGTACTCAAGTACATTCCGGTTCCTCCGCTCCTCCGCCTTGCCCTCCGCCCGCTCGCTACGCTTCTTCAGCCCTTCTGAACTGATTGCAGGGCCGGTGGTCTCACCGACTTCGGTTACAAGGAATCCTCATGGAGCAGTATCACGGCACCACCATCCTGTCGGTGCGGCGCGGCAATCGCGTTGCACTTGGCGGCGACGGTCAGGTCACCCTCGGCCATATCATTGTCAAGGCCAGCGCGCGCAAGGTACGCAAGCTGTATCAGGAGAAAATCTTGGCTGGATTCGCCGGCGGAACCGCTGACGCCTTCACGCTCTTCGAGCGCTTCGAGTCCAAGCTGGAAAAGCATCAGGGCAATCTGCTGCGTTCTGCAGTCGAATTGGCCAAGGACTGGCGTACCGACCGCATGCTGCGCCGACTCGAAGCCATGCTCGCTGTGGCCGATCGTGAGCATTCGCTGATCATCACCGGCAACGGCGACGTGCTCGAACCCGAGTACGGCATTGTCGCCATCGGCAGTGGCGGTGCCTATGCACAGTCAGCGGCGCGCGCCTTGATCGAGCACACCGAACTCGCCCCCGCCGATGTCGTCAAACAGTCGCTGGTGATTGCCGGCGAGATCTGCATCTACACCAACCAGAACCACATCATCGAGACCTTGGACTAAACGTTTCGTGCTTCTTCTATGACTCAGATGACACCGTCCAAAATCGTTTCGGAACTCGACAACCTGCCGAAGGCCGGTTGCGGCGGAGGCTAACCTGCTTGCAGGTTAAGCTCGCAACGCGAGCGGCCGTAGCCACAAGAATATCGCTGACTGAAAAACATGACACAGATGACTCCGTCCGAAATCGTTTCGGAACTCGACAAGAACATCGTCGGCCAGGCCAACGCCAAGCGTTCGGTTGCCGTCGCCTTGCGCAACCGCTGGCGCCGTTCTCAGGTGGCGGAGCCGCTGCGCAACGAGATCACGCCCAAGAACATCCTGATGATAGGGCCGACCGGCGTGGGCAAGACCGAGATCGCACGGCGCCTGGCCAGGCTTGCCAATGCGCCCTTCATCAAGATCGAAGCGACCAAGTTTACCGAGGTCGGCTATGTCGGTCGCGATGTGGAGACGATCATCCGCGACCTGATGGAAACCGCGCTCAAGGAAACGCGCGAAGCAGCGATGAAGCGCGTGCGCAGCCTGGCGCTGGATGCCGCCGAGGACCGTATCCTCGACATCCTGCTGCCGCAGGCACGGCCAGTGGGCTTCGGCGAGCCGCAGCCGGCGGAAGACAATGGCACGCGCCAGAAATTCCGCAAGAAGTTGCGCGAAGGCGAGCTCGACGACAAGGAGATTGAAATTGAGGTGGCCCTGCCGGCTGCGAGCATGGAAATTTTCGCGCCGCCCGGTATGGAGGATCTGACCCAGCAGATCCAGGGCATGTTCCAGAATCTCGGCGCCGCCAACAAGAAACCGCGCAAGCTGCGCATCAAGGAAGCGCTCAAGTTGCTGGCCGATGAAGAGGCCGCGCGCCTCGTGAATGAGGAAGAGATCAAGCAGCAGGCGCTGCAGAATGTCGAACAGAACGGCATCGTCTTTCTCGACGAGATAGACAAGATCGCAACGCGGTCGGATGCACACGGCACCGACGTGTCGCGGCAGGGGGTGCAGCGCGACCTGTTGCCCCTGGTCGAGGGCACGACGGTTTCGACCAAGTACGGCATGATCAAGACCGATCACATTTTGTTCATCGCCAGCGGTGCTTTCCACCTGTCCAAGCCTTCGGATCTGATTCCCGAACTGCAAGGCCGTTTCCCGATTCGGGTCGAGCTCGACTCTCTTTCTGTCGATGACTTCGAACGCATCCTGACCAGCACCGACGCTTGCCTGACTCGCCAGTATCAGGCGCTGCTCGACACCGATGCGGTCAAGCTGGAATTCAAGCCGGACGGCATTCGCCGTCTCGCCGAGATCGCCTGGCAGGTGAACGAAAAGACCGAGAACATTGGCGCGCGGCGTCTCTACACGGTGATGGAAAAGCTGCTCGAGGAAGTTTCGTTTGCTGCTGGCAATCACGGCGCCATTGAGGTTGCCGTCGATGCGGCTTATGTCGATGCAAAACTCGGCCAGTTGGCTGGCGACGAGGACCTCTCGCGCTTCGTCCTGTAATCGTTCGTGCTGCTGCGCATCCTCTCGGTCGTCTTCCCCATCTTCGCGATTGCGGGGATAGGCTGGGCCTACGGTCGTCTGCGCAAGCCGGACATGAGCACGGCGAATGTGCTCAACATGGATCTGTTCACGCCGCTGCTCATCTTCTCCACGCTGGCGGTGCGGCATGTGCCCATAGACGAGCATATTCCGCTGGCTATCGGCGGCGTGTGCGTGGTCCTGGGTGCCGGCCTGCTGGCCTGGCCGCTGGCACGTGGGTTCGGCCAGCAGCCGAAGACACTGGTGCCGCCCGTGATGTTCAAGAATTCCGGCAATATGGGCCTGCCGCTGGCACTACTCGCCTTCGGCGAAGCTGCCATGCCGGCGGCCATCGTCCTGTTCCTGGTCGAGAACTTCCTGCACTTTTCCTTCGGTGCCTGGCTGCTGGATCATCGCGTCAAGCTTGCCACCTTGTGGAAGGTGCCGGTCATGTTCGCCGGCATTGCTGGCATCGTGGTCGGCTACAGCGGCCTCACCCTCTGGGAGCCGGTCGCCACCTCGATACGCATGCTGGCCGAGATTTGCGTGCCCCTGATGCTGTTTTCGCTGGGTGTGCGCATGACGGCGGTACGCATGAAGGCACTGCATGCAGGCCTGCTCGGCGGTATTGCGTCGCCGCTGTTCGGCATGCTGATTGCCTGGTTCATGGCAATCCTGCTGGATCTGGATAAGATGCAGGCTGCGCAGTTGCTGGTGTTCGGCGCCTTGCCGCCGGCCGTGCTTAACTACATCTTCGCCGAACGCTACGGGCAAGAGCCCGACAAGGTGGCCGCCATCGTGTTGACCGGCAATCTGCTGTCCCTGTTGTTTGTTCCCCTGGCCCTGGCCATCGTATTCGCCTGAAAGGATAGAGCATGAAAAATCGTATCGCCCTGTTTGCCGCCGCTTGCACGCTGGCCTCGCTGTCGGCGTTCGCCGCGGATGTGGAAGTCAAGGATGCTTGGGCGCGTGCAACTGTGCCGGGGCAGCAGGCCAGCGGCGCCTTCATGACCTTGACCAGCGCCAAGGGTGCGGTTCTGCTTGGCGGCAGCAGCCCGGTGGCCAAGTCGCTCGAGATTCATGAAATGAAGCATGAGGGCGATGTCATGAAGATGCGCGCCGTTTCCAGGCTCGACCTGCCGGCAGGCAAGGCGGTCGAGCTCAGCGGAGCCTACCATGTCATGCTCATGGGCCTGAACAAGGAGCTCAAGGCCGGTGACAAGGTGCCGCTGATGCTTACGATCGAGCAGAACGGCAAGCAGGAAAGCGTGAGCATCGATGCCGAGGTACGCGCTTTGGCTTCTGGTAAGCCGGCGAGCGCTCATCACCGTCACTGAGATTAAGTCTTGTCCCGCGCCGAACTGGCGGCTGCGGGACGGGATGGGCCGAAGCGTGAAATGACGGTGATATCCCCGTCGCTTTCCAGATAGGCCGTCTTGACGTCGCGTAGGTCATCTATGCCGTAGCTGCGGAGTTTGGCGCGAAGATCTTCCTCGCTGATGAGCTGTTTGCGCAGATTGTTGTGTATCAGTCGGCCCCGGTCGATCAGCAACAGCTTGTCGGCTTCAATCAGTTTGCGAATGCGGGGGAAGTGGAAGGCCGTCCAGTCCAGCAGGAGATTCCAGCCCAGCAGGGTGCAGATTAGCACCAGGCCGTCGGCCAGCGTCTTGGCTTCACCCGTCATCGCATTTTGTGAAGCGTCGGCGATCAGCACAATCACCAGCAGGTCGGCAATGCCCACGGCACCAATATCGCGCCTTGCGACGAAGCGAAAAAGCAGCGTCAGGCTCAGATAGATGACCGAGCCACGCAAGATGATTTCCCATAGCGGCAAGGAAAGCTTGAATAGTTCGTGCAGGTGTTCCATGCCAAGCACCTCCTGTCCTGCTATGGCAATTGACGTTCCTGCGTGTAAGAATTTCAAGCAAGGGGCGGTGTTCTCCTACTGACATCCTCGATGCCGGATAGCATAGTAAGCGCGCTTTCCTTTGTGGCGGAGGACGTCCATGCGTAGTGAGGCGCACCGGCGGTGCGTATTGCCCGGGTCACTATTGGTGGCCGTTTTGCTTGTGGCCGCGGGCTGCAGCAGCTTGCCAAAAGTCACGCCCGAGGCAAGCGCCCAAGCATTGGCGCCGCCGGTCGTGATTCGTGCCGATGGCCAGCCCACGCTACAGGAAAGCAGCGCCGAGGTGCGCGCGGTGCAGGCAGAGGGCAGGGCGCGGCTGCTTAAACATCACATCAATCAGCTTGGTGCCCTGGGCGAATTCACGACTGCCGACAATGCGGTTAGCTTGTTGATTGACGGGCCGGCCACCTTCAAGGCCATGTTTGCCGACCTGGAGCGCGCCCGGCGTTCCATTCAGGTGGAAAGCTACATCTTCGAAGATGCAGAGCTCGGCCAGCGTATGGCCGAGGTGCTCAAGCGCAAAGCCAGCGCAGGCCTGGACGTGCGTTTGATCTACGATGCGGTGGGATCGCTGACGACACCGCGCGCCTTCTTCGATGAACTGGCGCAAGCGGGTGTCCGCGTGTGCGAGTTCAATCCGGTGCGCACCAGCTTCCCCTTCCGCGCCGACAAGCTCAATCATCGCGATCATAGAAAGATCACGCTGGTTGATGGCAAGGTTGCCTACACCGGGGGCATCAATGTCAGCGACGTCTATTCCGCCGGTTCTTCATCCATCCTCAAGCGCAAGTCCGATAACGATGACGAGGAGCCCAAGCGCGGCTGGCGCGATACCAGCGTGCGCGTCGAGGGGCCTGCCGTGACGGATTTCTCCATTCTCTATGCGGACACCTGGATGCGCCAGGGTTGCGAACATGCGCCGGTGCCGGCCGCACGTCGTGCCTCAGTCAATGGGGAGCGGCTGGTGACCGTCATCGGCAGTACACCGGGCGACGCGGAGCCGCGTATCTATCGGGCCTTGCTGACCGCCATCGGTAGCGCCCGTCAGAGCGTGCATATGACCATGTCTTACTTTGTGCCAGACCCGCAGACGACGGATTTTCTGATTGCAGCGGCGCGGCGCGGGGTCGAGGTGGTGCTGGTGCTGCAGGGCAAAAGCGATTCGGAGCTGGTGTTACGCGCCGGGCAGTCCTACTATCATGCGCTGCTGGAGGCAGGGGTGACGATATATGAGCGCAGCGATACCTTGCTGCATGCCAAGACAGCGGTCATCGACCGCGTCTGGTCCACCATAGGCTCATCGAATGTCGACTGGCGCAGCTTTTTGCACAATGACGAGGTCAATGTCATCGTCTTTGGCGCCGAGTTTGCCGCTGAAATGGAAGCCCTGTTCCGAGATGACCTGGCGCAGGCCGAGGCGATCACCGTGGAGCGCTGGCAGCAGCGCGGCGTCTGGCGTCGGGTACAGGAGAGGTTCGGACGCCTGTTCGAGTACTGGCTCTAGGCGCTTCAGTCGGGGACGACGGATTCGAGCGCGAACAGTTCGTTCACCCGTTCGCGCTGACGTGCGACGTGCGGCTTGGCCCCATCGACCAGAATCTCGGCGGCGCGCGGGCGCGTGTTGTAGTTCGAGCTCATGGTCATGCCATAGGCACCGGCCGACATGATGGCGAGCAGATCACCGCTGGCGATGGCGAGGTCACGCGCATGGCCGAGAAAATCGCCGGACTCGCACACCGGACCAACCACCTCCCAGCATTGCTGCGGGACTTTGCTGTCGGAGACCGGCACGATGTTGTGGAAGGCATCGTAGAGCGCCGGCCGCATCAGGTCGTTCATGGCGGCGTCGATGATGGCGAAATTCTTCTCGCTGCCCGGCTTCAGCACTTCCACCCGGGTTAGCAGCAAGCCGGCATTGCCGACCAGTGAGCGGCCCGGTTCAAACAGCAGCTTTTCCTTGCGCCCGGCGGTGAGCTTGAGGATCTGTGCCAGATATTCGCGGGCGCTCGGCACCACTTCGTCGCTGTATTGGATTCCCATGCCGCCACCAAAGTCGAGATGACTCAGGTGGATGCCATCGGCGGCGAGTTCGTCGGCGAGACCGAGTATCTTCTCTGCGGCTTCGGCGGCCGGCGCGGGGTCGAGCAGCTGCGAACCGATATGGCAGTCGAGGCCGTGGATCTCGATATGCTTCAGGGCGGCGGCGCGACGATACAGGCTGCGCGCGTCCTCGAAGGCGACGCCGAACTTGTTGCTCTTGAGCCCGGTCGAGATATAGGGATGCGTCTTGGGGTCGACGTTCGGATTGACGCGCAAGGAAATCGGCGCCTTCTTGCCGAGGCTGGCAGCGACGGCGTCGAGCTGTTCTAGTTCGGCGGCAGATTCGACATTGAAGCAGAGAATGCCGGCTTCCAGCGCGGCGCGCATTTCCGCAGCCGCTTTGCCGACGCCGGAGAAGACCACCTTGGCCGGGTCACCGCCGGCGGCGATGACGCGCGCCAGTTCGCCGCCCGAGACGATGTCGAAGCCGGCACCGAGGCGAGCAAAGACGTTCAGGATGGCAAGATTCGAGTTGGCCTTGACCGCATAGCAGACCAGGGCATCGCGCCCGGTGAGCGCTTCCTTGTAGGCGTTATAGGCCGCCGTCAGCGCAGCGCGAGAGTAGACGTAGGTGGGCGTGCCGAAGCGTGCGGCAATTTCAGGCAGGGGCAGGTCTTCGACGTGCAGCACACCGTCGCGGTGGGTAAAGAAGCTCATTGCGGGACTGGATTGTTGCTATTATCGGGCAGCGTCTGCTGGACTGACGTCGGCTTCCTCTCGCCGAACACGGGCTTGGGCCGCGGGCCGGGTGGCAGTTCGAGCGGCCCGCGCGTACCGCAGGCAGCCAGCGCGAACAGCAGGGTCAGGAGAAGCGGCAGACGCATGGATTTGTGGAATAAAGGCAGCGGCAAGGCCGCAAAGACTGTGCCGCGGCATGGTATCACAGCAGGAACAGGGACCTGAATGGAAGAGCGTGAATTCAACGCGCTGGCGGATCAGATGCTGGCACAGATAGAGCAGTCGCTGGAGGCGTGCGGGGCCGATATCGACTTCGAGCTGAAGGACGGCGGTGTGCTCGAAATTACCTGCGAGTCGGATACGGGCGGGGACAGCAAGATCATCGTCAATCGCCATACTGCGGCGCGGGAAATCTGGGTGGCGGCGCGTTCCGGCGGTTTTCATTTCCGCCATGACGGTGGCCGCTGGATCGGCACCCGCGATGGCGAACTGCTGCTCGGTGCGATTTCGCGCTGTCTGAGCGAGCAGACGGGAGAGACGGTAAGTCTGTCCTGAAACAAAGCAGCCTGCGTCCGAAGGAGGCAGGCTGCGGGGTTTAGCGCACGATCGCCCTGGGCTTGGCGTCCGATACGGGGGCCGGCGCGGGCGGCGGTCCCGTGGTGGGCAGCGGTTCGGGCGTGTCCAGAGGGCCTTCCTCGGCCGGTAGCTGTTCTTTGTAGATCAGCTCCTTCTGTACTCTGCCCGAAGGATCTTGCGTGGCTACCGCGGTCAGGCCTTCCGGCATGTCCATAAAGGTTTCCGGCACGCCCTTGAGCGCCTTGTCCATATAGCCTATCCAGATCGGCAGCGCGGCCGTGCCGCCGGTTTCACCACTGCCCATGCGCTTGGGCTGGTCGAAACCTATCCAGGCGATGCCGACCACGGTTGGCTGGTAGCCGCAGAACCATGCATCGATATAGTCATTGGTGGTACCGGTCTTGCCGGCCAGGTCGTCGCGCTTGAGCGCGGCGCGCGCGCGGGTGGCGGTACCGCGCCTGACCACATCGTGCAGCATGCTGTCCATGATGTAGGCATTGCGCGGCTCGATGACCTGCTCCTCGCCGGCGATGGTGGGCTTGAACTCTGCCAGCACCTTGCCGTCGGCGGACTGTATCTGGCGCACGATGAAAGGCTGGATGCGGTAGCCGCCGTTGGCGAAAACCGAATAGGCGGCGAGCTGCTGCCACGGCGTGACCGAGCCGGCGCCGAGCGCCATGGTCAGGTAGGGCGGGTGCTTTTCCGCCTCGAAGCCGAAGCGGGTGATGTAGTCCTGCGCGTAGCGCGGGCCTATGCCCTTGAGCAGGCGGATGGAGACCATGTTCTTGGACTTGGCGAGCCCGGTGCGCAGGGTCATGGGCCCTTCGTACTTGCCGTCGTAATTCTTCGGTTCCCAGGCTTGCGAACCGGTTTCTTCGGCCGAGATGACGATGGGTTCGTCCGGCACGATTGAAGCCGCGGTGTAGCCCTTTTCCAGTGCCGCTGAATAGATGAAGGGCTTGAAGGCGGAGCCCGGCTGGCGCCAGGCCTGGGTAACGTGGTTGAACTTGTTGCGGTTGAAGTCGAAGCCGCCGACCAGGGCGCGCACTGCGCCGTCGATCGGGCTGGCGGCGACGAAGGCAGCCTCGACCTCGGGCTGCTGGGCAATCAGCCAGGGTTGCTTGTCGTTGGGGCCGGCAATCAGGCGGATCACGGCGCCACGGCGCAGGCGCTTGTTGGCGGGGGCCTTGTCGTCCAGCATGCGGGTGGCGAACTTGAGTGCGTCGCCGCTGAGCGTAACCATTTCGCCACCGCGCCGGTAAGCCTTGACCTGAGTCGGGCTGGCATCCAGTACCAGGGCGGGCGGCAGATCGTCTACCTCGGTGATATCCGAGAGCGCGTCTTCGTACTCCTCCTCGGTATTCTTGGCGAACTCCTTGGGGTCGATGAACTTCTCAGCACCGCGATAGCCATGGCGCCGGTCATAGTCGAGCACGCCCTTGCGCAAGCTGGCATTGGCCGCGTCCTGTTCGGCCTTGACGATGGTGGTGACGACACGCAGACCCTGGTTGTAGGCTTCTTCGGAGTAGCGCTCGACCGCGATCTGGCGCGCCATTTCGGCGACATAGTCGGCGCGCGTGCCAAAGTCGTTGACGCTGCGCTTGACGTTCAGGTGCTGCTGCTTGGCGGCGCCGTATTGATCGGCATCGAGATAACCCAGTTCGGCCATGCGGCGCAGCACATAAAACTGACGCAATTGCGCCCGCTTGGGGTTGGCAACCGGGTTGTAGGACGAGGGGGCCTTGGGCAGGCCGGCGAGCATGGCGGCTTCGGCCGGCGTTAATTGATTCAGTGTCTTGCCGAAATAGATTTGGGCGGCGGAGGCGAAGCCGTAGGCGCGCTGGCCGAGGTAAATCTGATTGATGTAGAGCTGAAGAATCTCGTTCTTGGACAGGCTGGCCTCGATCTTGAGCGCCAGCAGGACCTCATAGAGCTTGCGCGTCAGCGTCTTTTCCCGGGTCAGGAAGAAGTTGCGCGCCACCTGCATGGTGATGGTTGAAGCGCCCTGTGCCTTGCCGCCGCTGACCACATTGGAGTAGGCCGCGCGCAACACTCCGAGGACATCCACCCCGGGGTGAGTGAAGAAACGTTCGTCCTCGGCGGCCAGAATGGCATGCTTCATCAGCGCCGGAACGTTGTCGATATGTACCGGGTGGCGTCTTTCCTCGCCGAATTCCCCGATCAGGTAGCCGTCAGCCGTGTAAACCCGCAAAGGGACCTTGGGGCGGTAGTCGGTGAGGGCTTCCAGCGAAGGTAGTTGGGGGTATAGCACGATGGTCACGATGGCAACCATGGCGGCGGCGATCAAACCGGTGCCGACAACGGCGATCAGCGGGTAGAGAATCCAGCGGGCGGCAGGCGGCAGCGGCGGGAGCTTGGGCAGGGGCGGGAATTTGATCGAAGGCACAGGGGGATTATACAGGCCTGTTTATGGCATCACTCGTTGTAGGAATCCAACACCTTAAGCTGGCTAGTGTTTCTTTCTTTTACACTCTGAATAGTTGTTGTTAGTATCTCAAGTAAAGTATCACATAGCATTGTAATTTGCTAATTTTTAAAGGGATTTCCATTGCAGATTGATCTGTCGATCTTCAATCCGAAGGCGCGACCCTTGCTGGGCATGGATATCAGCTCGACCTCCGTCAAGATGGTCGAGCTGGTGGATGACGGCAAGGGCAAGTACCGGGTTGAGCGCTATGCAATCGAGCCCCTGCCCAGGGAGGCAGTCTCGGACGGCAATATTGTCAACCTTGAAGGGGTTGCCGATACGGTGCGCCGTGCCTGGAAGCGTCTCGGCACGACAACCCGCTATGTGGCGATGGCTTTGCCGTCGGCGGCCGTCATCACCAAGAAAATCATCCTGCCCGCGCATCTGCGTGAGCAGGAAATGGAGATTCAGGTCGAATCCGAGGCCAACCAATACATTCCGTTTGCACTGGAGGAGGTGAACCTGGACTTTCAGGTCATCGGCCCCATGCCCAACAATCCCGAGGACGTCGAGGTCATGATTGCCGCCTCGCGCAAGGAGAAGATCGAGGATCGCGTGGCCTGTGCCGAAGCGGCTGATCTGCGCCCGGTGGTCATGGATGTCGAGTCCTTCGCTACCCAGAGCGCCATGGCCGAGGCCGTGCAGCAGTTACCCCATGGCGGCCGTGATGCGATTCTCGCCTTGGCCGATATCGGCGCAAATACTGCCCGCTTCACCTTTACCCGCAATGACGAGGTGCTGTACACCCGTGAGCAAGCCTTTGGCGGCGGCCAACTGACCCGCGACATCATGCGCGTCTACGGCATGAGCGCCGAAGAGGCGGAAGCCCTGAAGCGCGATGATTCGCCGCCGGACAATTACGACTCGGAACTGCTGCAGCCCTTCCTTGAGGCGCTGGCTCTGGAGGTTTCACGAGCACTGCAGTTTTTCTACACTTCGACCCCGCATACCCAGGTGAATTATGTCCTGCTAGCCGGTGGCGGTGCGCT
This sequence comes from Rhodocyclaceae bacterium, assembly GCA_035565355.1. Lineage (GTDB taxonomy): Bacteria > Pseudomonadota > Gammaproteobacteria > Burkholderiales > Rhodocyclaceae. The sequence continues at coordinate 23,637 of DATMSM010000029.1, read as the reverse complement.
GATCGAAGGGGTGGAGGCGGCGGTTTCGACGCGCACCCAGATCGAGACGCTGCGTGCCAATCCCTTTGCCGGCATGACGACTTCGCCCAAAATCAAGCCCAAGCGCCTGCTGGCTGACGCTCCGGCGCTGATGGTGGCTTGCGGCCTGGCCTTGCGGAGATTTGATCAATGATGCGGATCAATCTTCTTCCTCACCGCGAGGAGAAACGCAAGAGCCGACGCTCACAGTTCTATGCCTTGTTGGGCGTTGTGTTCGTGGCTGCCGTCGTGGTATGGGGGATAGGGCATACCATCATCGCAGAGCGGATCGACCGGCAGAACGATGCCAACGATTTTCTACGTTCGGAAATCGCGATCCTGGACAAGCAGATCGCCGAAATCAAGAGCCTGAAGCAGCAGACAGAGGCCCTGCTGGCCCGCAAACGCGTAATCGAATTGCTGGAGGCCAATCGCGCCGAGACCGTGCATGTGTTCAACGAGTTTGCCGAGCGGGTGCCGGAGGGGGTTTATCTAAAGAAGCTCACCCAGGTCGATCAACGCATCAATATCCAGGGCTATGCCCAGGCCAACGCCCGGGTTTCCGCCCTGATGCGCAATCTTGAAGCATCGCCGATCTTTGAGAGACCGGAGTTGGTACAGATCCAGGCCGAAGTGGTGGGTGGGCGCCGTCTGAGCGCGTTCAATATGTTTGTGAACATCAAGCGCGAAGTCAAGGCTGACGCCGCCGGCCCGAAGAGGAAAGCACGGTGAAACTGAAAACTGCTTCGGCGCCGGCCGCGCCCAAATTCAACTTCCAGCAGTTGGCGGACGACTTCCGTACGCTGGATCCCAATGATCCCGGTCTGTGGCCGCTGGCGCCCAAGGTTGTCATCTTGGTACTGGTGCTTGTCGCCCTGATTGCGGCCGCCGGCTGGTTTGGCTGGAAGCCGCAGCTTGACGAGCTGGATGTGGCGCGCGAACAGGAAGCGAGCTTGCGCGAAGAGTGGCTGAACAAGAAAAGACAAGCCGTCAATCTGGACGCACATCGCAAACAGTTGGAAGAAATCAACCGCACTTTTGGCGCTTTGCTGAAGCAGTTGCCGAATGCGTCCGAAGTGGAGAAACTGCTGGTCGACATCAATCAGGCCGGTGTGGGGCAGGGCTTGCAATTCGATCTTTTCCAGCCCATGGCAGAGGCGCGCAAAGACTTCTATGCCGAACTGCCCATCAAGATTCGCCTGTCCGGGACCTACCATGAGCTGGGTGCCTTCGCTGGAGACGTTGCCAAGCTGTCGCGCATCGTGACGCTGAACAATCTCGATATCGTTGTCGCACGGGATTCGACGCTGACCTTGAATACGGTTGCCAAGACTTTCCGTTACCTCGATGACGAGGAAATTGCACAACAGAAGAAGGGGGCTCGCAAGTGATGCGCAAGCGCCTTTGTGCCATTCTTGGGTGTCTGTTTCTTGCTGCCTGCAGCAGCGAGGAGCATGGCGATATCAAGGCCTGGATGGACGAGGAGTCCAAGGGCATCAAGGGCAGTGTACAAGAGCCACCGCCGATATTCACGCCGCCCATCGTCAGCTATTTGGCTAAGGGTCTCGAGTCACCTTTCTCCTCTGAGAAGGTCAAGACACGGGACGGCAGTTCGCTCACTGACAAGAGCAATCCGTCTGCCGGTCGCGCACCCGAATATCTGGAAGGCTTTCCGCTGGAGTCAATGCGCCTGATCGGTATCGTCGCCTATCAGGGCAAAACTTACGCGGTGATACAGACCCCGGAAAAGCCCAAGCATGTGACGGTCGGGAACTATGTCGGCCCCAACTACGGGAAGATTGTCGAGATCAGCAAAACGCAGATGCGCATTTCCGAAACGGTCAAAGACGCCAACGATCTTTGGGTACAACGAGAAAAGATCCTGTACCTGCAGCAGGACGAAGGAGCTAAATAATGAAGCAACTTATCATTCGTTTCGCCGGCCTGCTGATGGCAGCTACCTGTACGCTTGCTCCGGCAGTTGCTGCCGACATGCCGGGCGCTGCCAACTCGATCCGCGAGGTCAGAACCCAGCAGCTAGGTGATCAGCTCTACGTCGAGATCGATTTTGCGCAGGCCCTGCCTGCCGTACCGTCGGCCTGGACAACCAAGGAGCCGGCGCGCATCGTGTTCGACTTTCCTGGTGTCGCTAACCAGTCGGGCAAGGCATCCTATCCGGTTAATTCTGGCGGCTTGCGCAACATGCAGTTCGTGCAGACCGAGCAGCAGACGCGGCTCGTGCTTTCCATGGTGGCGGCAACTGGCTATGACGCCGAGTTGAAGGGTAATTCCTTGGTGATCAAGCTGGCACCGTTTAGCCAGAAAATGCCTTCCGGCGCTGCTGCCAGCACCACCGGCGCGAGTTTGCCCGCCAAGGCCGTCCGTAGCGAAGACATGAATTCGGTACGTGACCTGGTTTTCCGGCGCGGCGAGCAAGGCCAGGCCCAGATTCTTCTTGATCTCAGCGACGGCTCGATTCCCCTCGACGTGCGCCGTACCGGGACTGGTGTCGTGGTCGATATGCAGGACACGATCATTCCTGACCGCCTCCTGAGCCGACGCGATGTAAACGATTTCGCAACGCCGGTGACGCATGTCGCCACCAGTAGCAAGGGCAATCAAGCGCGTGTCGAAATTTTCGCCAAGGGCCCATGGCGTCACCAGGCGCAGGTGGTTAACAATCAACTCAAGATCGAGATCATCCCCTTGTCGGCGGCAGAAACCAACCGCTTGGTGCCGCATGGACAGGAGGGTAAGAAGGTTTCCATCAACTTCTACGACGCCGACCTGACCATGGTGTTGCGTACCCTGGCCGAAATCTCTGCCCGCAATGTGATTGTTGATCCTTCGCTGAACGGCCGCAAGGTCACGGTGACGCTGGACAATATGCCGTATGACCAGGCGATCGACCTGGTGCTGGCGCAGACGGGTGCGGGCATGCGTCTGCGCCCGGATCTGGTCATCTTTGGTGCGCGTGATGTCCTAATGCGCCGCGATTCGGACCTCGCCGACGAACTGGCCCGCGCCAATGAGACCTCGCCGCTGGTGACGGAGACCTTTCAGCTGAACTATGTATCAGGCGATGATGTAGAGAAGCTGATACGCGTGGCCCAGAACGACTCCTCGACCAATGCTTTGACGCCGATCACGGCCGCTACTCCGGGAGCCGGCGGTCAGGCGAGTGCCAGTACCAGCATGAAACTCAAGGGCATCATGTCGTCGCGTGGGGTGCTGTCCTTCCATTCCTCCACCAACAAACTCTTCGTTCGTGACGTGCAGCAGGTGGTTGATCAGATTCGCGATCTGATCCGGGAAGTAGATGTACCACCCAAGCAGGTTCTGGTTGAGGCGCGTATCGTTGAAGTGAATACAGCTTTCACGCGCGATCTTGGGGTGCGCCTGAATCTTTTTGACGCCAAGAGTTACGGTCTCGGGGGAAGCAATCGCCTTGGTTTTGGCGTGGGACGAGTGGACTTTCCGAGTGAAGATAGTTTTCTCAGCGAGTATCAGTTCAAGTCGGATGGCGTGGCATTCGGCGCAAACTACAACTTGACCGGTTCCTCGCGGATGAACATGATGCTGTTCAACACCAAGGCCGGCAAGCTGCTGCGCATGGAGCTTGCCGCTGCGGAAGTCGATAACCGTGGCAAGACGGTCTCCTCGCCCCGTGTCGTGACGCAGAATCGCAAACCGGCCAAGATCGAGAACCTGCAACAGACAACGGCGGTGACCGGTATCAACGCGCAGACGGGTCTGCCCATTTATACGACCTATAACGCACCGCTGACCTTGGAGGTGACGCCGGCCATCAGTCCGGACAACCGGATAGGCCTCGATCTAAAGATTGCGAAGAGCACCCTGGCGCTTGGAGCGGGCGGTGCCAATACGCTGGACCGTAATACCGTGAATACCACGGTCATGGTCGAAAATGGTGGCACCGTGGTCATTGGCGGCTTCTACCGCGAGACTGACAACGATGCCCAGGAGCGGGTCCCCTTCCTTGGCGATCTGCCCTACGTCGGCTTCCTGTTCAAGACGACGCGTACGCAGCGCGGCAAGACCGAATTGCTGGTGTTCATCACACCGCGCATCGTCAACGACGCCCTGGCACTGCGTTAAATGGATTGAGCCAGGCAAGCCCGCAGTCTCGGAAGAGGCTGCGGGCTTTGTCTTTTCCTGGCTACTGATACAATTGGCCGGTGAAATCTCGCAGCCAGAATCTATACCTCGTCGGCATGATGGGGGCCGGAAAAACCTCGATTGGACGTCAGTTGGCCAAGCGCCTGCAACGCCGTTTCGTCGATGTCGATCATGAAATCGAGGCGCAAACCGGCGTGCGCATTCCGACGATCTTCGAAATTGAAGGCGAAGCCGGTTTTCGCGAGCGCGAGGTGCAGACCATCGCCGGGCTGACCGAACAGGCCGGTCTGGTGCTGGCGACCGGGGGCGGCGCAGTCCTGCGCGAAGCTAACCGCAAGCGTCTCGCTGATACAGGGATCGTGATCTATCTGCGCGTACCGCCGCAGACACTCTTCGAGCGGACGCGCCATGATCGCAACCGTCCGTTGCTGCAGGTCGAAAACCCGCTCAAGCGTATCGAGGAACTGTATGTACAGCGCGATCCCCTGTATCGGGAGATCGCCGATATCACGATGGACAGCGGCAACTGCAGCGTGGCGACCCTGGCGCGGCGTATTGAAGAGGAATTGAACAGCAAATGCGCACCCTGAATGTCGCGCTCGGCGAGCGCAGTTATCCCATTCATATCGGCCCCAAACTTTTGGCACAGGCCGAGTTGATCCTGCCGCACCTGAAGAGCAAATCGGTGGCCATCGTCAGCAATGTGACCGTGGCGCCGCTTTATCTCGAAGTGCTTGCCGCGCCATTGCGTGCGGCGGGGGTCAAGGTCACGGAAGTCATCCTTCCGGACGGCGAGGAGTACAAGAACTGGGATTCGCTCAACACGATTTTTGATGCATTGCTGGCGAACCGCTGCGACCGCACCACCACGCTGATCGCCCTCGGCGGCGGCGTCATCGGCGACCTGACCGGTTTTGCCGCAGCCAGTTATCAGCGCGGCGTGCCCTTTATCCAGGTGCCGACCACCTTGTTGTCGCAGGTCGACTCCTCGGTGGGCGGCAAGACGGGTATCAATCATCCGCGTGGCAAGAATATGATCGGCGCGTTCCTGCAACCGCAATTGGTGCTGGCGGATACGGATACCCTTAAGACTTTGCCGGAGCGCGAGCTGTCGGCCGGTTTGGCCGAAGTGGTCAAGTACGGATTGATCCGCGACTTGGCCTTCCTCGATTGGCTGGAGGCGAATATGGGCGCCCTGCGCGCACGTGACGCAGCGGCATTGACCTATGCGATCGAGCGCTCCTGCCAGAACAAGGCCGAGGTGGTGGCTGCCGACGAATTCGAGACGGCCAAGGAGGGTGGCCGCGCCCTGCTGAACCTGGGGCATACCTTCGGCCATGCCATCGAAACCGGTCTGGGCTACGGCGAATGGCTGCACGGTGAGGCGGTGGGTGCCGGCACAGTGATGGCGGCAGAACTGTCGCGTCGTCTGGGCTGGTTGAGCGACGCCGAATTCAAACGCGCCCGTGACCTGTTGGCCGCGGCCGGTTTGCCTGTCGTCGGAGCGGCGCTAGGCGTGGATCGCTATATCGATCTGATGGGCCACGACAAGAAGGTCATTGCCGGCAAGTTGCGCCTGGTGCTGCTCAAGCGCCTGGGCGAAGCGGTGACCTATGGTGATGCGCCGCCGGAGCAGATTCGCGCCACCATCGAAGCCTGCTGTCGTGCCTGATTTCGCGCACGGACTCGCCAGCTATGCCGTCCGCGACGATAACTCGCGCGGCCGGCGTATCGATGAGCCCAGACCCAAGTCGCGCAGCCAGTTCCAGCGTGACCGGGACCGCATTATTCATTCAACCGCCTTTCGCCGCCTCGAATACAAGACCCAGGTTTTCGTTAACCACGAAGGTGACCTGTTTCGCACGCGCCTGACGCATAGCATCGAAGTGGCGCAGATCGGACGGGCTATTGCGCGCGCCCTGAGTCTCAATGATGATCTTACCGAGGCAGTGTCGCTGGCTCACGATCTCGGCCACACGCCTTTTGGACATGCCGGTCAGGATGCGCTCAATGAGTGCATGCAGCCCTACGGCGGCTTCGAGCACAATCTACAGTCCTTGCGCACGGTCGATCTGCTGGAGGAGCGCTACGGTGCCTTCGATGGGCTCAACCTGATGTACGAGACGCGCGAAGGCATCCTCAAGCATTGCTCGGCCAAGAACGCGCGCCTGCTGGGTGACCTCGGCGAGCGCTTCCTCAACAACCAGCGCCCCTCGCTCGAAGCCCAGATCTGCAACCTTGCCGATGAGATTGCCTATAACAATCACGATATCGATGATGGTCTGCGTTCCGGTCTCATCACGCTGGAGCAGCTCGAAGACGTCACGCTGTTTGCGCGCCATGCCGCGGCCGTGCGCAAGGAGTATCCGGACATTGCCGGCCGTCGCCTGATCCACGAAACCATACGGCGCATGATCGACACCCAGGTGACCGATCTGCTGGCGCAGAGCGCTCAGTCGATTGAAGACGCCAAGTTGCGGTCGATAGAGGATGTGCGCAACGCGCCGGTGCTGATTTCCTTTAGTCCTGCCATGCAGGAGGAAAACCGCCTGCTCAAAGGGTTCCTGCGAGAAGCCCTGTATCGGCACTACCAGGTGCTGCGCATGACCAACAAGGCGCGCCGCATCATTCGCGAGCTGTTTAACGCCTTCCTCGAGGAGCCGCGTCTGCTGCCGCCTCAATACCAGGCGTATGCCGCCGAAGACAAGGCGCGCGCCGTTGCCGACTACATTGCCGGCATGACGGACCGATATGCAATGAAGGAGCATCGCCGGCTGTTTGCGGTTGGTGAGATCTAGCAGAAAGCACCAATATGGTGCTTTCTGCTTCGATATAGCACCAAGTCGGTGCGATATTGCAAATTGTGCGAATCTAGCCCCAATATTTCTTGAGCCAGCTTTAGTTTAGGCGTATATTTTTCCTCCCCCTTCCCCGCGGGTTTGACCACAAGTTGGCCGAGCGTAGCCATGTATAGGCGGCGTTCGGCCTTTTGCGTGGCTGATTGTTTTGTTGAGGAAAAACAGGATGTCCCTTCCGCAGCACCAGGGTCTCTATGACCCCGCCAATGAACACGACGCATGTGGCGTCGGTTTCGTCGCTCATATCAAGAACAAGAAGAGCCACTCGATCGTCGAGCAGGGCCTGCAGATCCTCAAGAATCTGACTCACCGCGGCGCAACCGGCTACGATCCCCTGCTGGGCGACGGCGCCGGCATGCTGATTCAGCTGCCCGATGCCTTCCTGCGCGCAGAAGCTGCCAAGCTCGGCATCAAGTTGCCCAAGGCCGGCCAGTACGCCTGTGCCAACATCTTCCTGCCGCAATCGACCAATGGCCGCGAAGCTTGTGAGTCCATCGTTGCGCGCATCATCTACGAAGAGGGCCAGGAATTTCTGGGCTGGCGCGACCTCCCCAAGAACAATCAGGGCCTCGCCCAGATGGCGATCGAGGAAGAGCCCTTCGGTCGCCAGGTTTTCATCGGCAGCAAGGCCGCCGATCAGGACGCCTTTGAGCGCAAGCTCTTCGTCATCCGCAAGCGCATCGAGCATGAAGTCAGCCGTCGCAAGCTCGACGACGGCGCCCAGTTCTACATTCTTTCCATGTCCTCGCGCACGATCGTGTACAAGGGCATGCTGCTGGCCGAACAGGTTGGCGAGTACTACACCGATCTGCTCGACCCGCGTGTCGAGTCGGCGCTGGCGCTGGTGCATCAGCGCTTCTCGACCAACACTTTCCCGACCTGGGATCTGGCTCACCCCTTCCGCATGATTGCCCACAACGGTGAAATCAATACCGTGCGCGGCAATGTGAACTGGATGCGGGCGCGTCAGAAGGCGATGTCGTCCGGCATCCTCGGCAGTGATCTCGACAAGCTGTGGCCGCTGATCGATGAGGGCCAGTCTGACTCCGCATCGTTCGACAATGCGCTCGAGTTGCTGGTCATGGGCGGTTATTCCATGGCCCACGCCATGATGATGCTGATTCCCGAAGCCTGGTCCACCAACACGCTGATGGACGAGAAGCGCCGTGCCTTCTACGAATTCCACGCCGCCATCATGGAGCCGTGGGACGGCCCCGCCGCCGTGGCCTTTACCGATGGCCGCCAGATCGGCGCCACGTTGGACCGCAACGGCCTGCGTCCGGCGCGCTATCTCGTCACCAAGGACGATATCGTCCTGATGGCATCGGAAATGGGGGTGCTGACTTTCCCCGAAGAGAAGATCGCCAAGCGCTGGCGTCTGCAGCCGGGCAAGATGCTGCTCATCGATCTGGAACAGGGCCGCATCATCGACGATGCCGAGCTCAAGGCCCAGGTCGCCACCGCCGAGCCCTACGCCAAGTGGGTCGAGGAAAGCCGCTTCTTCCTGTCAGACCTGCCCGTGGCGAAGAACAAGGATGCAATGCAAGAGTCGCTGCTCGATACGCAGCAGGCCTTCGGCTACACCCAGGAAGACCTCAAGTTCCTGCTTGAGCCCATGGTCAAGAATGGCGAAGAGGCTACCGGCTCCATGGGTACTGACATTGCCCTGCCGGTGCTGTCGAACCGGAACAAGCCCTTCTACAACTACTTCAAGCAGTTGTTCGCGCAAGTGACGAATCCGCCGATCGATCCGATCCGCGAGGAGATCGTCATGTCGCTGACCAGCTTCATCGGTCCCAAGCCCAATCTGCTCGGTATCGGTAATCCCGACGAAGGCCTGACGCCGCGTCTGGAAGTGCACCAGCCGGTGCTGCTGGGCGAGGACATTGCGCGCCTGAAGAATATCGACAAGGCGACCCAGGGCAAATTCAAGTCCCTGGTTGTCGACATCACCTACCCGCTTGCCGAGGGTGCAGCCGGTGCAGAAGCCGCTTTGGCACGCATCGCTGCCGCGGCCGAGCAATCGGTGGCCGACGGTTACAACGTGCTGATCCTGTCGGACCGCAACGTATCGCGTACGCAGCTTGCCATCCCGGCCCTGCTGGCTTGTTCCAGCGTGCATCATCACCTGACCGATAAGGGCCTGCGCACCAGCACCGGCCTGGTGGTGGATTCCGGCTCGGTGCGTGAAGTGCATCACTTCGCCCTGCTGGCCGCTTTCGGTGCCGAAGCAACTTGCCCGTGGCTGGTGCTCGAATCCATCGCTGCCATGTTTGATGCCAAGGACAAGGATGGCATCAAGAATGGCCAGAAGAACTACGTCAAGGCGATCGGCAAGGGGCTGAACAAGGTCATGTCCAAGATGGGCATTTCGACCTACCAGTCCTACTGCGGCACGCAGATGTTCGAAGCCATCGGCCTCAACAAGGCATTCATCGACAGCTACTTCAGCGGTACCGCGACGCAGATCGAAGGTATTGGCCTGAGCGAGGTGATCGAAGAGGCTGTGCGTACCCACGCAGCGGCGTTCTCCGAAGACCAGGTGCTGGAAAATGCCCTTGATGCCGGCGGCGAATATGCCTTCCGCATCCGTGGCGAAGAGCATCTGTGGACACCTGACTCCATCGCCAAGCTGCAACACGCCACGCGTAGCGGCAAGTACGAGACCTACAAGGAATACGCCCAGCTCATCAATGACCAAAGCAAGCGCCATATGACGCTGCGTGGTCTGTTTGATATCAAGCCGGCCGGCCCGCCGGTTGCCCTCGACGAAGTCGAGTCAGCCAAGGAAATCGTCAAGCGCTTTGCCACTGGCGCCATGTCGCTGGGCTCGATCTCGACCGAGGCGCACACTACCCTCGCCATCGCCATGAACCGTATCGGTGGCAAGTCGAATACCGGTGAAGGCGGTGAGGATCCGATGCGCTTTAAGCCGCTCAAGGCCGGCCAGAAGCTGTCCGAAGTGGTCGGTGTTTCGCGCATCGCGCGCGACTTCACCTTCAAGGAGGGCGACTCACTGCGCTCCAAGATCAAGCAGGTCGCCTCCGGCCGTTTCGGCGTTACCGCCGAATACCTGGTCAATGCCGATCAGCTGCAGATCAAGATGGCCCAGGGTGCCAAGCCCGGTGAGGGCGGCCAGTTGCCCGGTCATAAGGTGTCTGAGTACATCGGCTTCCTGCGCCACTCGGTGCCGGGTGTCGGCCTGATTTCGCCGCCGCCGCACCACGACATCTACTCGATCGAGGATCTGGCGCAACTGATTCACGACCTGAAGAACGCCAATCTGCGCGCCTCCGTGTCGGTCAAGCTGGTTTCCGAAGTCGGCGTCGGCACTGTGGCTGCCGGTGTGGCCAAGGCCAAGGCCGACCACATCGTGATCTCCGGTTTCGATGGCGGCACCGGTGCTTCGCCCCTGTCTTCCGTGATGCACGCCGGTACGCCGTGGGAGCTGGGGCTGGCTGAAACGCAGCAGACCCTGGTGCTGAACCGTCTGCGTGGCCGCGTCATCGTCCAGGCCGATGGTCAGATGAAGACCGGTCGCGACGTGCTGATCGGCGCGCTGCTGGGTGCCGACGAGTTCGGCTTTGCGACTGCACCGCTGGTCGTCGAAGGCTGCCTGATGATGCGCAAGTGCCATCTCAATACCTGTCCGGTCGGCGTTGCCACTCAGGATCCGCTGCTGCGTCAGCGCTTTACCGGCCAGCCTGAGCACGTGGTCAACTACTTCTTCTTTGTGGCTGAGGAAATTCGCGGCTATATGGCCGAAATGGGCATCAAGAAGTTTGAGGATCTGATCGGCCGTGCCGACCTGCTCGACACCAAGGCGGGTATCGCCCACTGGAAGGCCCGCGGCCTCGACTTCAGCAAGGTGTTCTACATCCCGCCGACCAGCGCCGACGTCGCCCGTCGTCATGCTGAAGCGCAGGATCACAATACCGACAAGGCGCTCGACCACAAGATGGTGACGCAAGCCAAGCCGGCTATCGAGCGCGGCGAGAAGCTCGTGATCGACACTGCGATCAAGAGCGAGAACCGCACTTTCGGCACCATCCTGTCGAGCGAGGTCGCCGCCAAGTATGGCCGCGCCGGCCTGCCGGACGATACGATCAAGATCAAGCTGCACGGTATTGCCGGTCAGAGCTTCGGTGCCTTCCTGGCGCGGGGTATTACGCTCGAGCTGACCGGCGAGGCCAATGACTATGTCGGCAAGGGCCTGTCGGGCGGCCGTATCATCGTCAAGCCGAATGCCAAGTTCACCGGCAAGCCGGACGAGAACATCATCGTCGGCAACACGGTGCTCTACGGCGCGACCGAAGGCGAAGTCTTCTTCCGCGGCGTGGCTGGCGAACGTTTCGCCGTGCGCAATTCAGGTGCGACGGCGATAGTCGAGGGTACGGGCGACCACGGGTGCGAGTACATGACCGGCGGTACCGTCGTGGTGTTGGGCCAGACCGGGCGCAATTTTGCCGCCGGCATGAGCGGCGGTATTGCCTATGTGCTGGATGAAGATGGTAATTTTGCCAAGCGCTGCAATATGTCCATGGTCGCGCTCGAAAAGCTGCTCCCTCACGACGAGCAGCTCAGCGATGCGCTGCTGCATCGCGGCGAGACCGACGAAGCCCAGCTCAAGGCCATGATCGCCAGGCATGCCGACATGAGCGGCAGTGAGAAGGCCAGGCTGATTCTCGACAAGTGGGAGCAGTACCGCGACAAGTTCGTCAAGGTGTTCCCGCACGAGTATCGTCGCGCACTGACCGAAATGGCCGCCAAGGCCGAGAAGAACGCAGTCAAGGAAGCAGCGTAATATCAAAGCCATCTGCCTGATCGTGAGGAACAGGCAGGTGGTGTTTGTGCTGCAGGACTCCCCGATAATTTGTAGCCGCTTTATGCGGCGTGATTGAGGTTGTGTAAATGGGCAAGCCCACAGGATTTCTCGAGCTCCACCGTGTCGATGAAAGCTATCTGGACGTCAAGGATCGCGTCAAGAACTACAAGGAATTCGTGCTTGCCCTGTCCGATGCGGACGCCAGCAAGCAGGGTGCGCGCTGCATGGACTGCGGCATCCCGTTCTGCAACAACGGCTGCCCGGTCAATAACATCATTCCGGACTGGAACGACCTGGTCTATCGGGGCAACTGGCGCGAAGCCATCGACGTGCTGCACTCGACCAACAACTTTCCCGAGTTCACCAGCCGCATCTGTCCGGCACCGTGCGAAGCGGCCTGCACGCTGAACATTCCGGGTGAGCCGGTCGGCATCAAGTCCATCGAGCGCGCCATCATCGACAAGGCCGGTGAAAACGGCTGGGTCGTGCCACAACCGGCCCCGCACAAGACCGGCAAGAAGATCGCCGTGATCGGCTCCGGCCCGGCCGGGCTGGCGGCTGCGCAGCAACTGGCACGCGCGGGCCATGCCGTCACCGTGTTCGAGAAGAGCGACGAGCTTGGCGGCCTGCTGCGCTACGGCATTCCCGACTTCAAGCTGGACAAGCGCCTGATCGACTGGCGCGTCGCCCAGATGAAGGCCGAAGGCGTAACGTTCAAAACCAAGGTCATGGTGACCAAGGCGCAGCTGCCGGCCGGCATCAACAACGATGCCACCAAGACCGTGACGCCGGAAGAACTGCAGAAGCAGTTCGACGCCGTGATCCTCGCCGGTGGCGCCGAAGTCCCGCGCGATCTGCCGGTGCCGGGCCGCGAGCTCAAGGGCATCCACTACGCGCTCGACTTCCTGATCCCGCAGAACAAGGAAGTGAATGGCGGCAAGATGAATGGCCCCAAGAACCCGATCAACGTCCATGGCAAGCATGTGGTCGTCATCGGCGGCGGCGATACCGGTTCCGACTGCGTGGGTACTTCCAATCGTCATGGCGCCGCTTCGGTCACCCAGATTGAACTGCTGCCGCAGCCGCCCGAGCAGGAGGATGGTCCGCTGGTGTGGCCGTACTGGCCGCTCAAGTTGCGTACCTCCTCCTCGCACGAGGAAGGCGTCGAACGTGACTGGGCGATCGCTACCAAGGAGTTCGTCGGCAAGAATGGCAAGCTGACCGCCATCAAGGCCGTGCGTCTCGAATGGCAGGACGGCAAGATGAAGGAAGTGTCGGGCTCCGAGTTCGAGATCAAGGCCGACCACGTGTTCCTGGCCATGGGCTTTACCCAGCCGGTGGGCGGCATGCTCGACGCATTTGGCGTTGCCAAGGACAATCGGGGCAATGCGGCTGCCGATACCGAGGGTGACAAGGCCTACTACACCAGCGTGCCGGGTATTTTCGCTGCCGGCGATGTGCGACGTGGGCAGTCGCTGGTGGTCTGGGCCATCCGCGAAGGCCGCCAGGCCGCCCGTGCCGTGGATGAATTCCTGATGGGTGCGACCACGCTGCCGCGCTGATCGTATGCTTTAGCCATCTAAGGCGCAGGAGGATGAATTAGAATCCTCCTGCGCCTTTCCTTTTGGGGCGCCCCTATTCTCATGAACAAGCTCAACGTCGTCATTCTCGCTGCCGGTCAGGGCAAGCGCATGCGCTCCAATCTGCCCAAGGTCCTGCATGGGCTGGCAGACCGGCCCTTGCTCGGTCATGTCATCGCTACCGCGCGCAGCCTCAAGCCCAGTCATATCTGCGTGGTCTATGGCCATGGCGGCGATCAGGTGCGTGCCGCTTTTGCCGCGGATGCCGACCTGAAGTGGGCCGAACAGAAAGAGCAGCTGGGCACCGGTCATGCCGTGCTGCAGGCGCTGCCGCAGATCGATGCCAGCCTGCCTACCCTGGTGCTCTATGGTGACGTGCCGCTCACCCGGGCCGCAACCCTGCAATGGCTGGTGCATCTGGCCGGCCCCAATCTGGCCCTGCTGACCGCCAATCTGCCCGACCCCAGCGGCTATGGCCGCATCGTGCGCGAAGGCATGCAAATGAAGGGCAAGGTGCTGCGGATTGTCGAGCAGAAGGACGCCAACGACGCAGAGAAGGCGATCTGCGAGATCAACAGCGGCATCATGCTGGCACCCGCCGGCGCCCTGCAGCGCTGGTTGCCTGCGCTGGGCAACAGTAATGCCCAGGGCGAGTACTACCTGACCGATATCGTCGCGCTGGCGGTGGCGGAAGGCATGGAGATCGCCACGGCGCAGCCTTTGGATAGCTGGGAAATCGACGGCGTGAACAGCAAGGCGCAACTGGCGGCGCTGGAGCGTATCCACCAGCGCAATCTGGCGCAGGTGCTGCTTGATGAGGGGGTGACCTTGGCCGATCCGGCGCGCATCGATATCCGCGGTAGCCTCAAGTGCGGGCGCGATGTCTTCATCGATGTGAACACGGTTTTCGAAGGCGAGGTCGAGATCGGCGATGGCACGCATATCTCCGCCAATTGCGTAATCCGCAATACGAAGGTCGGCGCCAATGTGGTGATCCATCCCTTTACCCTCACCGATGACGCCATCATCGGTGACGAAAGCCTGATCGGGCCGTATGCCCGTCTGCGCCCAGGCGCGGCCTTGGGCAAGGATGTGCATATCGGCAATTTTGTCGAAGTAAAGAACGCGCGGATCGCCGATCATTCCAAGGCCAATCACCACGCCTATCTCGGCGATGCCACCATAGGCAGCCGCGTCAATGTCGGTGCTGGCACCATCATCTGCAACTACGATGGCGCCAACAAGCATCACACCGTGATCGAGGACGATGTTTTCATCGGCAGTGATACGCAGCTCGTCGCCCCGGTGACCGTACGCAAGGGTGCGACCATTGCCGCCGGCACCACGCTGACCAAGGAAGCACCGGAAGGCCAGCTGACGCTCTCACGCGCCAAGCAAACTTCCGTTTCCGGTTGGGTCCGCCCCGCCAAGAAAAAGTAAACACCAACCAAGAAAGAGACCTCTCCCAATGTGTGGCATCGTCGCAGCTGTTGCCAAGCGCAACGTCGTTCCGGTTCTGATCGAGGGCCTCAATAAGCTCGAATATCGCGGCTATGATTCCGCCGGCCTGGCCTATCTTGGCGATGCCGGCCTCAGTCGTTTGCGCAGCGTCGGCCGCGTCGCCGAGCTGGCCAGCCAGGCCGAAGGCAAGAGCGCGGTACAGGGCATCGCCCACACCCGCTGGGCAACCCACGGCGTACCGTCCGAGCGCAATGCTCACCCGCATATCTCCGCAGGGCTGGCGGTGGTGCATAACGGCATCATCGAGAACTATGCCGAGATCAAGGCCGAGCTCAGCGGCCTCGGCTATGTCTTCACCTCGGATACCGATACCGAGGTCATCGCGCATCTGGTTCATCATCTGCTCAAGACCACCCCGGATCTGTTCGAGGCCGTGCGTCTGGCGACGTCGCGCTTTCATGGCGCTTATGCGATTGCGGTGATTCATGAAGGCGAGCAGCGCATTGTTGTTGCCCGCCACGGCGCACCGCTGCTGCTTGGACTCGGCAGCGACGGTAACTACGCGGCGTCGGACGCCTCGGCATTGCTGCAGGTGACGCGCAATATGGTCTATCTGGAGGACGGCGATATCGCCGAAATTACCCAGGCCGACGTGCGCATTGTCCGCCCTGACGGCAGCGCCGTGACGCGCCCCGTGCATGAAAGCAGCCTGTCGGCCGATGCGGTGGAGCTGGGCAACTTCCGTCACTACATGCAGAAGGAAATCTTTGAACAGCCGCAGGCATTGGCCAACACCCTGGAAATGGTGGGAGGTTCGCAAGCTATACAGCCACAGATGTTCGGTGCTGAGGCAAGTGTTCTGCTGGCCAAGGCCAAATCGGTGCTGATTCTGGCCTGCGGTACCAGCTACCATTCCGGCCTGGTCGCGCGCTACTGGATCGAACAACTGGCTGGCATCCCTTGCACGGTCGAGATCGCCAGCGAATACCGTTATCGTATTTCGGTGCACGACCCGGAGCAGTTGGTGGTCGCCATTTCGCAAAGCGGCGAGACCGCCGACACCCTGGCCGCCGTGCGCTACGCCAAGGAGCGCGGCCAGAAGATGACGCTGGCGATCTGCAACGTGGCCGAATCTGCCATCGTTCGTGAATGCGCCCTGCGTTTCCTGACCAGGGCGGGTCCGGAGATCGGCGTGGCCTCGACCAAGGCCTTCACCACCCAGCTCGCCGCGCTGGCCCTGTTGACGCTGGCCCTGGCCAAGCAGCAGGGCAAGTTGTCCGTGCAAGACGAGCAGAATCATCTGAACGCCCTGCGCCATCTGCCGGTGGCCGTGCAGAAGGTGCTCGATATCGAGCCCGAGATCGAGGCCTGGGCGCAGCATTTCGCCAACAAGCAGCATGCGCTCTTCCTCGGCCGTGGCCACCACTATCCGATTGCCCTTGAGGGTGCGCTCAAGCTCAAGGAAATTTCCTATATCCATGCCGAAGCCTATGCCGCTGGCGAGCTCAAGCACGGCCCGCTGGCGTTGGTGGATCGCGATATGCCGGTGATCTCGGTGGCGCCCAACGACATGCTGCTGGAAAAGCTCAAGTCCAATCTGCAGGAGGTCAAGGCGCGCGGCGGCCAGCTTTACGTGTTTGCCGACCGCGATTCCGAGGTGCCGGAATCCGACGGCGTGCATATCCTGCGCCTGCCCGAGCACTACGGGCTGCTGTCGCCCATCCTGCACGTGGTACCGCTGCAGCTGCTGTCGTATCACGTGGCTCTGGTCAAGGGCACCGATGTGGACAAGCCGCGCAATCTGGCCAAGTCGGTGACTGTCGAATAGGCGCGCTACGTTTGCCCGAGCACGGCTCTGACCGCTGATGCGCAAAAGCCACGCCACGTGACGAAATTCCCGGGGCTCAAACTAGGGTTTTTGCGTTAGGTCAAAGATGCCGTATGCTGTTGGCGTAGACTGAAACTTCCAACCCTCACCACAAAGCCTGACAGGAGAGCACGATGAAGATTCTCGTAGCAGTTGATGGTTCCAAGCATGCCCTGAGTGCAGTCAAGTATGCCGCCAAGCTGGTCAGCAATATGCGCTCCAACGACTCGATCACCCTGATCAGCGTGCATGACGACACCGGCTTCCAGCATGCCGCCAAGTTTGTTGGCAAGGCCCAGGTGGAAGACTACCTGCGCGAAGTCAGCGAAAAGGACCTCAAGAGCTCGCGCAAGGTGCTGGATGCCGCTAACGTCAAGTACAACAATGCCATCGTGATCGGCCATATCTCGGACGAAATCGTCAAGTTTGCCGCTGCCGGCAAGTACGATCTGATCGTGATGGGCTCCAAGGGCCGTAGCGGTATTGCCGACCTGCTGATCGGTTCGGTGGCCCAGCGCGTGCTGGCCACGGCCAAGCAGCCGGTGCTGCTGGTCAAGTAAGACCTTCGCTTTTGCGGCAGAAAGCCACCCTGAGGGGTGGCTTTCTTCTTTTCAGGTCCATGTGCGAAGCAAGGGCGTTCTTGACCTGAGCATCATGGATCCCAAGGGGCGCCTGCCGACTGCTTGATCGGCTCAGTCGCGGTCCGTGGTCAGTAGCAGGCAGCCCAGGAGGGGTAGTAGCGATAGTGTCATCAGGAGCAGAGGTTCATCTGCCTCATGGGTGCCAATCAGGTAGACGCTGAAGGCACCGAAGGCGCTCAGGGCGGCGATCGAAAAGCGCAAGTCTTTCATGATCGTACTCCGTGATGGATATGCTCACGGTATATGCCCTGTGCGCGCTGCCGAATGTCGGCGTGCTGCGCATCATGCTGTAGGCGCAAGCCCGCATTCCTCCCAAACAACTTTAACTGTCGTGCCTTGCTCCTTGCCGTCATTTGGCTATGGCAGCGGTGCCGGGGCAGATGCCGGTAGAATGCCAGCCGCACCCAACCCGTTTCATCTGCCTGCATGACATTTCCCCGTCTGATTCTGGCTCCCATGGAGGGCCTGGCTGACGACATCCTGCGCGATGTCCTGACCCGCACACAGGCTTACGCCTGGTGCGTGACGGAGTTTGTGCGCGTGACCGGTACGCTATTGCCGCACAGCCTTTACCGGCGCATGTCGCCGGAGTTGATGCAGGCCTCGAAAACCGCTGCCGGTACGCCGGCGAGGGTGCAACTGCTCGGTTCCGATCCGGACATGCTGGCGCAGAATGCAGCGCACCTGGCCAAGCTGGAGCCGGCCGGCATCGACCTGAATTTCGGCTGCCCGGCTCCTTTGGTCAATCGCCATCGCGGTGGTGCAGCCCTGCTCAATGAACCTGCCCTGCTGCACGCGATCATGAGCGCTGTACGCGCGGCTGTGCCTTTGCATATCCCGGTCACGGCGAAGATGCGCTTGGGCATAGACGACACCGCCATGGCGCTCGACTGCGCCTTGGCGCTGGAGGCGGGCGGGGCGGAGTCGCTGGTCGTGCATGCGCGCACCAAGGCCGATGGCTACAAGCCGCCGGCGCGCTGGGAGTGGCTGGCGCGCATACGCGCGCAGGTTGCTCTGCCCTTGATTGCCAACGGCGAGGTCTGGGGCGTGCAGGATTATCTGGATATTCGCGCCGTCAGCGGCTGCGACGATGTCATGCTGGGTCGCGGCGCGGTGGCCGATCCTTTGTTGGCGCGGCGTATCCATGCCGCGCTGGCCGGGCAGCCCGCCGGCGATCCGGCGCAGGAATGGTTCGAACTGTGCGAGCTGATCGCGCGCTTCTGGCTCCTGGTCAATCGTAAGCTGGCGCCGCAGCACAGCCCGGGCCGGCTCAAGCAGTGGCTGGGCCTGATGCGGCGTGCCTATCCGCAAGCCGAAGCCCTGTATGTCGAGCTGCGGCCCTTGCGCCATGCCGATGCCATGAACCCGGTGTTGCGCCGCCACGGCATTGCCGTCGCCGCAACGCGAGCAGCCGCATGAATCCGGATGATCTGCAACGCCTGGTCAGCTTGCCCATGCCTTTCGGCAAATACAAGGGCCACCTGATCGCCGACCTGCCCGGCAACTATCTGGCCTGGTTTGCGCGTAAAGGCTTTCCGCCGGGCGAGATTGGGCGTCTCTTGGCGCTGATGCTGGAGATCGACCACAACGGTTTGAAGCCTCTGCTCGACCCCTTGCGCCGCAGGTGATGCCTAGCGTTAGCTGAAGTCGGCGTCGAGCACGATGCGATAACGGGCTTGCCCCGATTCAAGCCGCGCCAGCGCCTCGTTCACGCGGCTCATGGGGAAGCGTTCAAGCTGCGGTGCGATCCCATGGCGCGCGGCAAAGTCCAGCATGGTTGCCATGACGGCAGGCGAGCCGATGGGCGAGCCGGACAGGCTACGCTGGCCGCCGATCAGGTCGAAGGCATTGACGGGGATGGGCTCCAGCACGGCGCCGACCACATGCATGCGCCCCTTGGGTGCCAGCGTTGCCATCAGCGCATTCCAGTCCATGGGCACGTTCACTGTTACGAGCAGGAAATCCAGTGTGCCGGCGAGGCCAGCCAGGGCATCGCTGTCGCGGCTGGCCACGACATGGTGCGCGCCGAAGCCACGTGCTTCGTCGGACTTGGATACGCTCGATGTGAAGGCGGTGACCTCGCAGCCCCAGGCGCGCGCAAATTTGACCGCCAGATGCCCGAGTCCGCCTATGCCGACCACGCCGACCTTATCAGTCGGCTTGACGCCGCAGGCGAGAAAGGGCGTGAATACGGTCACACCCCCGCACAGCAGCGGGCCGGCGCTGGCCGGATCCAGGCTGTCCGGAAGCGGCAGCGTCCATGCCGCCTGGGCGCGCACGCGCTCGGCAAAGCCGCCATGCCGGCCGACCATCGTTGTCTGCGTCTGTGCGCAGAGATTGTGCTCGCCGGACATGCAGGAGTGACAGTGCATGCAACTGCCCGACGCCCAGCCTATGCCGACGCGCTGGCCGCTGCGCAGGTGGCGGACGTTACGCCCGGTTGCCGTGATGCGGCCGATGATCTCGTGGCCAGCCACCAGCGGGTAGCTGGAGAAGCCCCAGTCGTTATGCAGCACCGAGAGATCTGAATGGCAGATGCCGCAATGCTCGACCGCGACCTCAACCTCATCGTCGGGAAGCGGGCCGGGCGTGTACTCGAATGCGGTGAGGGCCTGGCCGGGCTTGTGTGCGGCCCATGCGCGTATGGTGCTCATGCAGGACTCCTTGGGCGGATATTATTTCTCGATGGCGAGCAGCTCGACGTCGAAGCTCAGCGTGGCGTTGGGCGGAATCACGCCACCGGCGCCGCGGCTGCCATAAGCCAGATTGGGCGGGCAGGTCAGCGTGGCCTTGCCGCCGACCTTGAGCAGTTGAATGCCCTCGGTCCAGCACGGGATGACGCGGTTGAGCGGGAACGAGGTCGGCTCGCCACGCTTGTAGGAGCTATCGAACTCCTTGCCGTCGGCGAGCGTGCCGCGATAGTGCACCTTGACCGTATCGCTGGCCTTGGGGCTGGCGCCGCTACCTTCCTTGTGCATCTTGATGGTGATGCCGGAGGCGGTTTTGCTTTCCTTGCTGTCGGCGGCATGGGCGGCGCAGGCAAGGCTCAGACAGGCGGCGGTGAGGATGTATTTCATTGCGGCGATCCGTGAACAGGGGGGGGGAAGTCCGCATGTTACGGCAAAGTGCTTACCGGCATCAGAAACCCGCCAGCACGATCTTGCCTATGCTGCTGCCGCTCTCGATCAGGCGGTGCGCCCGCTTTAGGTTGTCCGCATTGATGGTGCCGAGATTCTGCTGCATGGTGCTGCGGATGCGGCCCTGATCAACCAGCGCAGATACTTCATTGAGCAGGGCGTGTTGCGCTGCCATGTCCGCAGTCTGGAACAGCGCACGCGTGAACATCAGCTCCCAGTGCAGGCTGAGGCTCTTGCGCTTGAGCAGACGCACGTCGATAGGCTCGGCCGGATCGTCGATCAGCGCAAGCTTGCCCTGCGGCGCGAGCAGTTCGACGATCTGTTCGTAATGCTGTTCGGTGTGAGTGAGGCTGGCCACATACATGACCGGCGGCGCATCCAGCGCAGCGACTTGCGCGGCCAGCGGTTGGCGATGATCGATCACATGCTGGGCGCCCATTTGCATGACCCAGTCGCGCGTTTCGGGTCGGGACGCCGTGCCGATCACGGTCAGGCCGGTAAGCTGGCGCGCCAGTTGCACCAGGATGGAGCCGACGCCGCCGGCTGCACCGACGACCAGCAGGGAGGCGGGCGTGCCCGCACTGCGCGGCACCTGCAGCCGGTCGAACAGGAGTTCCCAGGCGGTGATCGCCGTCAGCGGCAGGGCCGCCGCATCGGCAGGCGCGAGCGAGGCCGGCTTCCTGCCGACGATGCGTTCGTCGACGAGCTGGAATTCGCTGTTGCTGCCCGGGCGATCAATGGCGCCGGCATACCAGACCGCGTCGCCGACCTTGAACAGGGATACTTCCGCGCCGATCTCGCGCACGATGCCGACCGCATCGAAACCCAGCACCCGCGCCTGACCAGCCTCCGGCGCGGCGCTTTTGCGCACCTTGGTATCGACCGGGTTGACCGAGACCGCCTGCACTTCGACCAGCAGATCGCGGCGGCCGGGCTGGGGCCGGGGCAGGCTTAGGTCGAGCAGGGCGTCGTCACGGGTGATGGCGCCTGGGGAGAGATAGCCGATAGTCTTCATTGCATGCTCCTGGGATCATTGTGCTGCAACGCGTCAGTATGGCGTAGCCTGCCCGCCCCGGGTGCTCTTGTCGCCTATTACGCTGACGAGTCCTGGTGTATTTTGGTGCATATCCCGGCACGGAAATGGTGCGTCCAGAACTTGTGTGTGCATAATCTAAATCATTGACGCGATGTTGATTTTTTAGTTGTTTTGTCGATACAACTTATGTATTCTGCTGCGTGTAATTCCTACTTTCTGGAAGCACCTCAACCATGCAGCTCACCCGTTTTACCGACTTTGGATTGCGCATGCTGATGTACCTCAGCAAACATGATCGCGCCACGCCGATCACGATTGCCGAGATCGCCGCGCAGTTTGACGTACCGCATAATCACCTCATCAAGGTTGCCAATCGTCTCGGCAAACTCGGCTTGGTCAAGGCGGTGCGCGGGCGTAACGGCGGGCTGGTGCTGGCGTTGCCGGCCGAGCAGATTCTCCTCGGCGATACGCTGCGCGGCCTCGAAGGCGACACCCCGCTGGTCAATTGCGATGACCCTCCCTGCGTGCTCGGTGGGCGTTGCCTGTTGACCGGCGCCCTGAGCGCCGGCTTGAGCGCCTTCTATGCGCACATGAACGGCTATACGCTGGCTGATGTTTCCGCCGGGCGCACCGAGACGGCCATCGTTAAGATGCACCGTAACTACCTCTCCTCGATTCCCGGCGCCGCGCACTGATCGTTCCGGTCGGAGCGATCAGGTTCTTTTCTCCTGACGTGAAATCTTTTTCTGGCGGGCCTTGGCTAAAAGTTGCATATTTTATGCAACAATTCGGCATGCCTTGATTTTCAGGGCACTCAAGCCGCATAGATCAAATTAGCCCAGAGGAGTTGTCATGCTGTCCGAAGCCGCGCGCCCCTATATCGATGCCAGCGTTCCCGTACTGAAGGAACTCGGCGTCGCCATCACGACCCATTTTTATACGTCGATGTTCGCCGCTCACCCCGAGCTCAAGAACATCTTCAACATGGGCAATCAGGCGAGTGGTCTGCAGCAGCAATCACTGGCCGCGGCGGTTTTCGCCTATGCGGCCAACTACCGCAACCCCGACGCCCTGACGCCGGTGGTCGAGCGCATCGTGCACAAGCACGCTTCGCTGGGCATTACCGCCGCCCACTATCCCATCGTCGGCAAGCATCTGCTCGACGCGATCCAGGCTGTGCTGGGTGATGCGGCCACACCTGACTTGCTCGCCGCCTGGGGCGAGGCCTATGGCGTGCTCGCCAATGTGCTGATCGAGGCCGAAAGAAAGCTGTATGCCACGGCCGGCGTCACGCCAGGCGAGCTGCAGACCCTGGTGGTCAAGGAGGTCCGCGATGAAAGCGACAATGTGAAGTCCTTCTATCTGCAGACCCGTGACGGCAAGTCGCCGGGCGCCTTCCAACCCGGCCAGTACATCAGCGTCGCCGGCACCGTGAACGGCCTGCGCCAGTTGCGTCAGTACAGCCTGTCGGATTCACCCGAACAGCCGTGGTGGCGTATCAGCGTCAAGCGTGAGAACGAGCAGGACCCGGTCGGCCAGATTTCCAACTGGCTGCACGACAACATCAAGGCCGGCGATACACTGCAAACCAGCGTCGCTTTCGGTGACTTCAAGCCGCAGATCGACGGCGAGGCTCCCATCGTGCTGATGTCCGCCGGTGTCGGTATCACGCCCATGATCTCGGTACTCAACACGCTGGCCTTGCGCAACCCCGGCCGCCGCGTGCTGTTTGCCCACGCTGCGCGTCATGGTGGTCACCACCCGCTGCGCAGCGATGTTCGCAATGCGCGCACCCGCCTCAAGGCCCTGACCGAAGTCCAGTTCTATGAAACACCCAAGGCCGACGATCAGGCCGGAGTCGACTACCAGCACAGCGGGCGTATGGCGCTGGACAAGCTGGCGCTGGACCAGGTGCCAGATGCCAACATCTATCTGTGCGGCCCGTCGGGCTTCATGCAGCAGCAGTGGAAGAGCCTGGTCGGTGCGGGGGTCGCACCCAGCCGTATCCACCGCGAAGTGTTTGGTCCGGACTTGCTCGATCACATTCTGTAAGCAGCCACCCGGGCATGCAAAA